>NZ_JBIWDO010000002.1:0-480891 GCF_044762055.1 Peribacillus sp. NPDC097198
GCATGAAGCCCCCCTCAAGATGAGATTTCCCATGGCGCAAGCTAGTAAGATCCCTGAAAGATGATCAGGTTGATAGGTCAGAGGTGGAAGCGTGGCGACATGTGGAGCTGACTGATACTAATAGATCGAGGACTTAACCAACGCTTTAAAAAGATGAACACCTTCTGATATTATCTAGTTTTGAAGGAATGAAAATTTCTTCTTGCATTTTTTAAAAAAGATGATATAATAATAGATGTCTTGAAAAAATGCTAACCAACAATGTTTGGTGACGATAGCGAAGAGGTCACACCCGTTCCCATTCCGAACACGGTAGTTAAGCTCTTCAGCGCCGATGGTAGTTGGGGGTTTCCCCCTGTGAGAGTAGGACGTCGCCAAGCTTGTATTGTTCCGCAGTAGCTCAGTGGTAGAGCATTCGGCTGTTAACCGAACGGTCGTAGGTTCGAGTCCTACCTGCGGAGCCATATTGGAGAGCTGTCCGAGTGGCCGAAGGAGCACGATTGGAAATCGTGTAGACGGGTAACCCTGTCTCAAGGGTTCAAATCCCTTGCTCTCCGCCATTTAATACCTGGCCCGTTGGTCAAGCGGTTAAGACACCGCCCTTTCACGGCGGTAACACGGGTTCGATTCCCGTACGGGTCACCATTTCGATAACTTATTGGAGGATTAGCTCAGCTGGGAGAGCATCTGCCTTACAAGCAGAGGGTCGGCGGTTCGATCCCGTCATCCTCCACCATTTCTTTTAAAAAGCATCAAGTTGTTTCTTTATGAATGAAACGTTTAACACGAAAACTTGAGGCATATAGTAACATTATTATTATCGCGGGGTGGAGCAGTCCGGTAGCTCGTCGGGCTCATAACCCGAAGGTCGCAGGTTCAAATCCTGTCCCCGCAATCTATGGTCCCGTGGTGTAGCGGTTAACATGCCTGCCTGTCACGCAGGAGATCGCGGGTTCGATTCCCGTCGGGACCGCCATTTTTAATTGTTTGGCTCAGTAGCTCAGTCGGTAGAGCAAAGGACTGAAAATCCTTGTGTCGGCGGTTCGATTCCGTCCTGAGCCACCATAGTAGTGCCGGTGTAGCTCAACTGGTAGAGCAACTGACTTGTAATCAGTAGGTTGGGGGTTCAAGTCCTCTTGCCGGCACCATGTTTCATCCGTGGAGGGGTAGCGAAGTGGCTAAACGCGGCGGACTGTAAATCCGCTCCTTCGGGTTCGGCAGTTCGAATCTGCCCCCCTCCACCATCTTACAGGGGTATAGTTTAAAGGTAGAACAGAGGTCTCCAAAACCTCCGGTGTGGGTTCGAGTCCTACTACCCCTGCCAATTTTATTGTTATGGCGATTGTGGCGAAGTGGTTAACGCACCTGATTGTGGTTCAGGCATTCGTGGGTTCGATTCCCATCAGTCGCCCCATTTTCAATGAAATGATGGTATAATGAATATAACATTAATGGGCTATAGCCAAGCGGTAAGGCAACGGATTTTGATTCCGTCATGCGAAGGTTCGATCCCTTCTAGCCCAGCCATATGCGAAAGTAGTTCAGTGGTAGAATACAACCTTGCCAAGGTTGGGGTCGCGGGTTCGAATCCCGTCTTTCGCTCCAAAAATGTTGGCGGCATAGCCAAGCGGTAAGGCAGAGGTCTGCAAAACCTTTATCACCGGTTCAATTCCGGTTGCCGCCTCCAACAAATTTTGCCCGAGTGGTGGAATGGCAGACACGCTGCACTCAAAATGCAGTGCCGCAAGGCGTGCCGGTTCGACCCCGGCCTCGGGTATCATACGGTCGAAGATATTAAATACAAAAAGGATCTCAACTTAATTGTTGAGGTCTTTTTTGTATTTAATAAACATGAGATTTAGATTATACGTCAGAAAGGATGTGAAATATGTCCATTCTCAATTCAGGTTATGCAATTCTTTCTTCAATAACTTAAGACATTTCCCTTACTTGTTATTTACTATGGTGATTGGATTATCAAAAATTCGAACCATAATGTTTTTATATGCGTTTAAAAAAGCGTTAAACGCAATGCTCTTAGTGAACGAAACTTATTGAAATAGGTTGAAACGCTAGGTGGTTTGCCCTGAAATTTTCTAATGACATGATTAAATTGAAAAATAAAGAGTTCAGTATAGGCGTTCTTACCCATTATCCTGTAATATTATTACTAAACGTAATAACAGGGGGTTTTTTGATATGAGCATTTCTTTAAGGACTAACATAAGCACTCAAGTATTGGATGAAACATCCGTTTTAGCTGCACTGGAGTCAAATTTAGCAATGATAGAATTCAATCTAAATAGAGAAGTAATATGGGTAAATGAAAACTTTGCAATGACCTTGGGATATACAATTGACGAAATGAAAAATATGCAGCATCATCAATTTTGTACAACGGAATTCAGGAATACCCGAGAATATGAATCATTATGGGTTACCCTCAAAAATGGAAAAAGGTTTCAAGAAAAAATTCAAAGGGTCGGTAAAACCGGGAATCTCCTATGGCTCGAAGCCACCTATATACCCATCCTAAATGAAGAAGGTAAAGTCCATGCTGTTCTTAAAATCGCAACAGATATTACAGAGCGTGAAAACAACACAATAAAAATCATTTCTCAGCTAAAAGATATGCCTGAAAAATTAGTGAATATCGTTGTTGAGAATTCCAATGAGAAAATTCAAGCAGTGGAGTCACTAAAAAAACAAACGGTTTTAATAAGTGATGTATCTAAAATCATACAAACCATCTCTTTCCAAACAAATGTATTGGCCTTAAATGCAGCGATCGAAGCAGCTCGAGTAGGGGAACAAGGTCGAGGTTTTAAAGTTGTTGCAGACGAAGTTAGAAGATTAGCAGGAAATGTTGATAAAGCCATAAAAAATATAAATTCCAATGTAGAAAATATTACTTTAGACGTAGAGAAGGTTAGTGAGATAACAGAAGATTTACAAAAAATAATCATCGACACTCAATCCATATTCAATAAGACGATCGAAAAGTTAGAAGGGATGACTAAATAAATGAGAATGCTAGGTTTCCATAAACTGAATATTCTTAATTTTTAAAAAATGTGGATAAAGAGAAATCATTACTTGATATCATAATGGAGTTATTGAAAATCTCTACAGATTGGCCCTCTTAGTATAGGGCTTTTTTTGTTTTCCAAGCTATGAGCTATATCAGGGCATGGGGCTGAATATTGAATCTAGGTATTAGGGATGATACTGCTAGATTTTTCGGAAAAATTATTGACAATGATAATCATTCTCGACTATGATGGTTTGGTGTGGTCCACCACATATACGGTAATGAGTAGGGAGAGAGCTTATTTTATGAGACAGAAAAAAACTTGGCTTCAAACGATGGCAGCAATTACGCTTGCCACATCTGCAATTCTACCAGTCGGTTCAATAGCTTCTGCGGAGGAGGAATCCAATACAGAGACCGATCAATTAATAGTTAAATATAAAACGAATAAAACCGCCTTATCAAAAAAACAAATGAAAAACATAGGCGTTGAAGATGTAGAAGAGGAAAATCAACTGGGGCTGTATGATGTAAAAGCTGAAGAAGCAAATACTGCCATTACAAAGCTTGAAAAGATGGATAACGTCGAATATGTTGAGAAAAATGTTACATATCAAACCGCTGAAACTATAGATGTAAATGATACATATTATAAAAACCAATGGAACTTAAGTGCCATCGATGCACAGGGCGCATGGGAAAACGTCAAGGATAATAGCAATCTAGTAAAAGTAGCTGTGCTTGATACAGGAGTTCAAGGTACTCATGAAGACTTAGCAGGCCGTGTACTAGAGGGGAAAACATTCGTAGAAGGATATGATGCAGCGTTTCAAGGGGATGACCAAGGTCATGGTACATTCGTATCCGGGATCATTGCCGCGAATGCTAATAATGGAAAAGGGATTTCCGGTATAGCAGGTGAGAAGAATGTCCAAATACTCCCTGTTAAGGTCATGAATAAATCAGGTGTCGGGGATGCCTTCAATATCGCACAAGGTATTGATTATGCAGTTGAGCAAGGTGCTGATGTCATCAATATGAGCATAAGCGGTGAATATAGCGAGACAATAGAAAAGGCCGTAAAGAATGCGGCGGACAAAGGTGTCGTCGTTGTAGCTGCTTCAGGTAACGGCGGCGGCAATGCAGATGCATCCTATCCTGCCGCTCTTCCGAATGTCTTATCGGTTGGTGCCATTGCTACAAAAGATCAAGTGTACGAGCGCTCGAATTATGGGAGCACGTTAGATATCGTGGCACCAGGCGTCAATGTTTTAAGTACATCATTACTTGGTGATTTAGGTACGGATGCAGGCCACTACTCCACTGGTTCTGGTACATCCTATGCTGCCCCGCATGTCGCTGCCGTTGCGGCGCTGTATAAGCTCAACCATCCAGAAGCGACTTCGAGTCAAGTCGAGGAAGCACTAACATCAACGGCAATCGATTTGAACGAAGAGGGCTGGGATGAGAAAACGGGCCATGGTAAGCTAAATGCGAAAGCCGCGTTAGCGGAAGATGTGGAAACTCCCTCATTAGCATTCGTCTTACCGAAAAAGAATGCGAATGTCGTTGGCACCACGACTGTACAAGTAGCGATTAATGATGCGAATACAAGTAAGACTATTTTCTATACAGACGAAGTAAACGATGGAAATGTCATCGGTGAGGTAAAGACAGCGAGTCAAACCTCGGTGCAATTCAAATGGGATACGACTAAGGTGGCAGACGGGTCACATCAGGTAATTGCCGTTGCACTCGATTCGAATGGTAAAGAACTGTCCCGTACTCAAACATCAGTGAAGGTAATGAATGCCCCGCAATCAGGCTACATGTTCACGGTTACGACACCAAGCGGTACGATTGCAAAAGGTGCATCCGTTAAACTGTATGAAAAAGTGGAACAAGAGGATGACACAAATGCTTATGGCTACAATGAATTGTGGACAGGCACGACAGATACGGAAGGAGCCGTTCGTGTACCGAGCCATGTGGGTACGGATTTGAAAAACTTACAAATTGTTGTCCAAGGGAAATTCGATACGGCAAAAGGTAACTCGTGGTTCATGTATTCACGTGAGGTGGCTTCATCAGGAACGATTACGTTAAAAAGTGAAAATACCGTTCCAGTCGCATTGAATACGGTGGATGAAGAAGGAAAAGGTTTGCCAGGTGCACAATACTTCATCGCCATGAAAGATGCAAAGGATATGACATTAGGTTCAACGACAATGATTAATGAGGAAGGTGCGAAAGAGGCACCGACTGTCTATTTAGATAAGGGCGCATATAACATTTTCTCCTACCATAAGGCCGAGGGGAAAACGTACTTCCTATCAAATACAGCAGCCCAAGTAGGGAACGATACGAAGACTTTGAATTTTGACAGCCGTGAAGCTGGGGAAGTGGCCATTGATAATCGTGATAAGGGACTGGAAAATGGCGTGTTGTATTTATATAATGATGCCATTTCAGAAGCAATCGGTTCAGACGAAGTCATCACTGGTCAAAAATTCTTTGTCACACCGGGTGACTACGATTATATGGTTGATGCGGAAGTGAAGGATCCGGATGGCGGGGAAAACTGGGTTTACGTCCTTGCGAATGATAAAACAAAAGCCGTCATCAAAAAAAATAAAAAGACGGTGATTAAAGCCGGTGGTTCAATCGATATTACAAAATTTGAACCGGATCAAGAATCACTTAAAAATTACTACAAGCAACGGGGCTTAACGTACATTGAACGTCCTTATCCAAATATTGCGTATAAACTAGATAAAGCATTTTACACGAAGCAAACATTTGGTGATGATTACGGCAATAAATTAGCGGGCATGTACCGAGGCTCCCTACATTCAGAAGATGCTTTGTATAAAAAAGATGTGAATACAGGAAAAACCGTGACCACTGTGGATGATGAAGCACAGATCGAAACGATTAACTTTGGTGATATTTATTCGAAGTACAAAGTTATGAGACTATCTGATAATAAAGTGATGCTTGATAGCCATGCGAAAAACGCAACAAACCCAGCCAACCGCCAATATTATTTCTATTCTTTCTGGGTGACGAGCAGTTCGGACGTGACAGAAGGAAAATATGAAATTTCACTGACGTTAGATGAAAACCCTTTAGCGAAAAAGGGCTTATACAAGGCAATCAATATTGACATGCAGGATTCAGGCACGACGATGCAGGTAAAAAATAAGGGTGGTAATAATGTTCCATCATACATCACGATCAATCGTTTAGAGAAAACGGAAGATGGCGATTCGGAATGGGTCCAATCTCTGGGTCAGAATACGGATACGACGAAAAGTTTATCATTACCAAGCAATCTCGAATTAAGCGATGAAGAAAATGGTAACATGGCGATTATTCGTTATATGCAGCCATCAGGTGAATACTCGTATATATTCCGCCAGTTCACCAGTTTAGATGAATTAAAGAACATCTCCATTCCGGATAATATGCAAAAGGTTGCGGTGACGGCGATGGATGGGGACAAAAAGCTTGATGGTGTCTCTACAAGACTTTGGATGATTAAAAAGCCTGTTACAATAGGTGGTCAAACAACCTATGTAACGGCGAATAATTTACAAAATTATAAGTATGATTCAATTTATCTAGAACCAGGAAACTTCGTCATGGAAGGGAACTATGTTTCATTACCGGATGAAAACAACCAGAAGGCCAACTATTATTTCCTTGAACCAACAGTACAAGTGAAAGATGGCCAAACGAATACAGTGGTTTTCGATAAAGAGAAATTAGCCCAAGTGAAGGTCTCAGCTGACGCAACAGGCTACAGCGATGTACGAGGGGCCATTATTTATCCGTACAACGAATATAGTCAGTCCTTTATAAAAACATTACGCGTTGGTCATACCTTTTATGTACCGTCCAATTTAAAAATGGATTTACAAGTTCAACTAGGTCTTGGCGACAATGAATCAGCGAATATCATTTGGAACTACTTCCTATCAAAAGGTGAACAAACATTCCAAAAAGGGCAGCAAGTCCAGTGGCAGGTTGGAGGCGACTTCAAGGCTAATATTACCCTCTCAAAAACAAAACTGCTTCAGGGAGACAAGCTTTCCGGTCATACATCCATAAATGATGCATATGGGAATGCCGTATCATCGGTATTAGTCAATCAGTCGACTGACTTCAGCATAGCTGACGATGCACTCATTGCCTATGAAAAACAAGCGAACGGGCAAATTGTTGAAAAAGCAGTGAAGAGCGACTATACGATTAGTCATGGTGGAACAACGGCTTCAGCTTCAAGTGTCAAGCCTGTACTGCGTATTTACGATAAAGCGGATAATAAGGTATTCGAAGACGCCAGTCTGAGATATTACGGACATATCGATGATAAGGATATATCTTTGAAGGAAGGTCAATATCGTGCAGAATTAGCACTGGCCGCAAGTCCTAAAGGACCAATCGCATCAGCGAAGAATACGGGACTATTCAAAGTCGGTAAAGACTCTGAGATGGTAGCACCGGTTCCGGGTATCAAAGAAGAAGTAAAGGTACCGACTATCTCACCGGTCACTGATCAAACAACCATGGTAAAAGGAAAAACGACGCCTAAAGCGGTTGTGACCTTAAAAAATGGTAAAAAGAATATCAAATCAGCAAAAGCGGATAAAAATGGGCAATACACAATGAAGATTTCCAAGCAAAAAGCGGGTACAAAGTTATCTCTTTCTGCGACACTAAAAGGCTATACGGCTAGTAAGGTAAAAACGATTACCGTGCTCGACCGCACCGCGCCAACCGTTAAGCCCATTACAGTGACAGATAAAACGACTGCTGTCACGATCGTTACCGAAAAAAATGTGACGATGACATTCACTGCAAAAGGAATGACGTATACAAAGCCTGTTTATAAAAATGGAAAGTATACATTAAAAATCGCCAAACTCCCTGCCAAGACGAAATGGACATTGATCGTCAAGGACAAAGCCGGGAATAAAACGAAGAAAACAGGCGTTGTATTAGATCGAACTGCTCCAAAAGCAGCGACTGTAGAAAAAGTGACAACGGCAACTACTATCGCGAAGGGAAAAGCTGAGAAAAAAGCCACGGTCACCATATATAAAGGAAAAGAAAAAGTAGCATCGGGTAAAGTCAATGCGAAAGGCACATTCTCAATCAAGGTGCCAAAGCAAAAAGCCAATACGACATTGCATGTTGTCGTCCAGGATGCAGCGAAGAATAAGTCAAAAGTGGCGAAAGTTAAAGTTGGGAAATAACTACGAACCAACCTCCGATATAGGAATATCGGAGGTTGGTTTTTTTTAGCTCTAAATGATTTGGGGGTAACAAACAATTCAGGGATAGAAAAATAATCGGATTGAATGTCTTACAATTCAAATGAAGATCATGGAGTCCTATCAACATACTGAGAAGAAACAAATATCTGGGAGGCTCGTACTATCACTTATTTCTTATTAATTAACTTACTGGCTTCGCCTTGCTGATTTACGGGAATATCTTTTCCGACTGTGACACGGCGTACGACGCGTTGGTCTTCGTAGTCTGCTATTGCGTAATGTTGAGTGGCCAAGTTATCCCAGATTACGACATCCCCTTCAGTCCACTGCCAGCGTACGGTGTTTTCCAAGCGCGTGACGTAAGAATCAAAGATGCTTAGTAATCTTTCGGATTCGCTTGTGGAATAGCCTTCGATCCTGCCTGCAAATCCTCCTAGTAACAGATGTTTTTTACCTGTTTCGGAGTGCACATGAACTACGGGATGTCTTGTTTTATAAACGGTCGATGCAAATACGGCACGATAGTTCTTTTTCACTTCATCATCAATCGTTTCACTTGGTTTGAATTGTGCATAATCATATTCATTTGTATGAATACCCCATGCTTCATCTGCAAGCTTTTGCAAACCTACCGGAAGGTCTTCGTATGCTTGATTCGTATTCGCCCAAACCGTGTCTCCACCCACATTTGGAATGGTGACGCCTCTTAGAATGGAGTATTTGGGAACTTCGGGAACGAACGTGACGTCAGTATGCCAATGGTTGGCTTTGGCACCTTGTTTGGAATCGAGCTCGAAGATATAGTTGGTATTGTCTTTTACGGGTACGGTTGGATGAGCGTAGGGTTCACCCAGTAGACTGGAAAATGCTTCTTGGCCTGCATCGTCTAAGTGGTGTTGCCCTCTGAAGAAAATCACTTTATGCTCGTTCAGTGCTTGCTTGATTTCGTTAAAAATAGCCGGGTCCAGGTCTCCGCTTAATTGAACACCTTGAATCTCCGCTCCGATTCTTCCTGCTACTGGTACCACTTTCACTTGTTTTGTCTTAACTTCAGTCATACTATATTCCTCCTCAATTTTTGAAATGAATGTCTCCTTGATATAACCTTATCAAATAAAAATATGGTAAAGTGGGGGGACCACTGGAAAAACCCACTACGCTCTATAGCTGCATGATGTTTCAGAAAAATCCACTTTGAAAAATTTCTTTTTTCTTTCCACTAACTAGAAGTCCCATTTTTTAGATGGTTTGATTTTCTAGTGAGGTTTCACTGACATTTACAATACATCCCGCTAATACTAATCGAGAGACCGTACCTTTTTAACTGGTACTATTCCTTCAATAAGTCCCCTCCTTGTTTTAAATTACACTTTACCTACTCGAATAGTCGACTTTTAAGACGTAAGAAACAAAAAAGAGATCCAACAAAGAGTTTCCTCTTGTTGAATCTCTGGTAGACCAGTTGATTCCGAACGTCTAACTATATGGTCTATTCTGGAAAGTGGTTTGTGTATGAATGCATCTTACCAATGATTGGATGAGTTTGTCAATCTTTTATGTATTAATCTTATAGTTTTAGTTGGAATAAAAGGAAAAATTGTTTTAACGTCCAATAGAAAAGGATGACCTTATGATAGCGGGTCACCCTTTGTACCTATAGTATCAATACACTCATCCCTTATATACAGGGAAATAAATAATAAAGGAACTTCCTTTATTCACTTGGCTTTCAACGACGATTTTCCCCTTGTACTTTTGGGCGATGGTATAGCAGACTGTCAGGCCGATACCGGTTCCTCTATCTTTCAGAGAATAAAAGGGGGTGCCGATTATTTCAAGCTGTTCTTTGGATAGACCGATGCCTGTGTCGGTTATTTTGATTTTTGCCATGTCTCGTTCCTGACTGGTCTCGACGATGATAAATCCTGGATTGTTCATGGATTCAATGCCATTTTTCATAATGTTGACCAGTAGTTGCTTGAGCTCAATGGGATTGATCTTTATGATTAAATCTTCCTTGAATAGTAGTTGGAATCCTATATTACGATTGTTTGCAAAGCTGGTCAAAAGGTCAGAGGTCTTCTGGATTTCCTGATTCAGCTGGATGACCTCAATATTATCGGTATGGGGTTTTGCCAATGATAGATAGTCATTGATAATGACCTGTGTGAATTCCAGTTCGGTAAGCATCGTTTGTACGTAGAATTTTTCCGTTTTGTTCAATTCCTTTTCTTGATCCAATAGCTGGGCAAATCCCTTTACGACCGTAATTGGGTTTCGAATCTCGTGGGCGATGGTGGCAGCAAGCTGACCGACCGAATCCAATTGCTTGGCTTGTTGTAATTCAGTATGAAAGGCATTTATGGAATTCATCCTGTTGTTTGTACTGATGAACACAAAGGCCAAGATGATCTGGATCGCGATGAAATTCAAGATATTTCCGAAACTATCAAATGAGACGTACTTATATGTATATTGTAAATTTGTATGAGAAATGAAATGGATGGAAATTGGACCGAGTATGGCATTTGATGCAGCTACAATGTAAAATCCGATTTTATCAAATAAAAATATGGGGATTAAGGGTGCCATGGCAAACATGGCCATCATGATGGCGGTATCTGGATACAACCAGAATTTCAGGTATAGGTAAATCGTGATGAGTAGAATGAAAATCGTTTTCCATTTGTTTTCGTCTTTTTTTATGAAAAAAAACAAAGATAGTATGATGGCGGATATCAAGAAAACTTGTATAGCCATATCGATAGGGTCATGTTTCCAGCTTATTGGCGATACGGAAATGCCCACCACTAGTAATAAAGACAACACAATCATGAAACTCTTAAGAATGAATCGTTGTTGGTTTTGAAAATACTGATGGTTTTTTAACATACATCACCTTATTCTAAAAATTCTATTTAATTAATAGTAATCTTTTCCTGGTTCTTTGTAAATCAGAAAAGATAGGGTGTGTGTTCAGCTTTTGATTTCCTGTCTATTACTAGAGTATGAAAGGCAGGTCAGTAAGGAAGTTGTTAGGCAGCAATAGGAATAGGTAGGAATGTATGCCCTGATTGAATCGTGGAAGTTTATTTTTTTACAAAATTTTCTTTGAAAATTTTCAAATGGGGACATATTAGTAAGATGGACGGGTATAAAAAAAGTAATAAGAATCCATTAGGAGGTTGAATATGAAGGCGGTAACTTTTCAAGGTGCAAAGGATATAAAAGTAAAAGAAGTGGAGGATCCGAAATTACAGCAGAAGGATGATATCATCGTACGGGTGACATCGACGGCGATTTGTGGGTCCGATCTTCACATTTATCAGGGAGCGCTCCCGACACATAAGGATTACGTCATTGGTCATGAGCCGATGGGAATTGTGGAGGAAGTCGGACCGGAAGTCACGAAGGTAAAGAAAGGGGACAGGGTCGTCCTTCCTTTCAATATTTCGTGTGGACATTGTTATTATTGTGAACATGATATGGAAAGCCAATGTGATAATTCGAACCGTAATGAAGAAATCGATACGGGTGGATATTTCGGCTTTACGGAACGTTATGGGAACTATCCAGGCGGACAGGCTGAATATTTGCGGGTACCATACGGAAACTTCATGCCATTCGTGATCCCGGAGTCGTGTGAACTAGAGGATGAGGCGCTTCTGTTCATGTCGGACGTGCTCCCGACCGCTTATTGGAGTGTGGAGAATGCAGGTGTGAAGGAAGGCAGCACGGTCGCCATTCTAGGGTGTGGACCAATCGGTTTGATGGCCCAGAAGTTTGCCTGGATGAAAGGCGCCAAGCGTGTGATTGCCATCGATAACCTTCCCTACAGGCTGAACCGGGCAAAACAGATGAACAAGGTGGAGACGTATAATTTCGATGAGTATAATGATATGGGTGCCTATATTAAGGAAATCACTTCAGGCGGAGTGGATATCGTTATTGACTGCGTCGGAATGGACGGAAAAAAATCAACCATTGAAGCCATCGAGCAAAAACTCAAGCTTCAGGGCGGAACATTAAGTGCCATCGAGATTGCGATGAACTCAGTTAAGAAATTCGGTACGATTCAACTGACTGGCGTTTACGGATCCAAATATAATATGTTCCCGCTTGGTAATTTATTCGAACGGAACATTAACCTGAAAATGGGACAAGCTCCGGTCATTCACTACATGCCGATGCTTTTTGATAAAATTACAAAAGGTGAGTTCGATCCGACAGAAATCATCTCACATAAAGTCCCGCTCGACCAAGCGAGTGCCGCTTATCAAATATTTAACGACCATGAAGATGAATGCATCAAAGTCGTATTAAAACCATAAAAATGCTTCATGCTTGCCAAAAGCCAATGGATCTATCCATCGGCTTTTTTTGGCGTGCAGAGGATGGCAAGACATGTATACGAGGTCCGGTTATTCCAGTATGGTCGATATAGGAAATGGACATTCTCGTATGTTGTCTGGCAGATTGGGGCCAGGTGAGGAAGAGACTATCAACATTCACTTTTAGAAAAATGTACTGTTATTAAGAAAGAATCGCTTCGAAGGGAGATTGAATAGACGCGTCAGGGGGAGAAAATGTTATATAATAATAGCAAAAGTAAGGGGGAAAGTGCATGATAGTGAATACTGTAGCAGAATTGTGTGCAGAAGTTGAGAAGGTGTACCAGCCGTTACATGTTACATTAACGATTGACATCCTAGATAAGAGATTCGGTCCTGTAAAGGCGGAAGCGGAGATTACCGTTTGCCCCGTTGAATCCAAGGGGTATTTCGAGATCCTGGTCGAGGAACTTGAATCGGAGCATATCTATGCTGCTGAAAATGGGTCCATTTATGGCAGCTTTGGCATTGACCAAAGTATCCAGGTTTATGATGAGGTATTGAACACGGTTCCATTCGATGCATTAATCGGAACGGGAAACTGGAAAGAAAAGATGGATTCATATTTGGCGGAAGATACATTAAAGAGTCAACTTGAAACCGTGCTGAAGAATTACCAGTTCAGCGATATGAGCGGGAAATATAAATTCAGAAAAATATGCACGATAACGGACTTTCACCTTGAAAAGTGAACAAAATAATAGAGAAGGCGATGTCGCCTTCTCTTTATTCTTTAATTAATTTAAATCCATTGGTATCCAGGATATATTGAATGCCTTGCCTAAAGGAATTGAAGGGACGAAAATCGATATCTATCCGAGTTCGGAGGATCGACTGAGCAAGTTTTGGTCCGATGCCGACCACGACGGGTTCCACACCCATTAAGGACAGGGCCTTGAATATTTTATTGATACCATCCAATTCGAACATATCAAAGTCATGTTTAAACGAAGTGAAATCCAGGATGATATACTCGATTTGGTGATCTCTACAATAGTTCAGGATTTTAGATTGAATCGTTTCTAAACGGTCGGGCGTCATTTTTCCTATGATAGGCACTAAAGCCGTTGAATCGTGGACGGTTGGGATTATCGGCGTATCGATTTCCATAAGCAGTTTTTTGCCTTCCTTGATCGTTTCCTCATATTCCGTTACATCTTGCCATGAGAGGATAAAGCCTGTTCGCTTTCCACTTTCATTCAGTATTTCATCCACCATGATATTGGCACTGAATTTTTTGAAAAGAACGATTTGTGCCGAGTGTGGAAAAGGACCATCCCGAAGAATTTTTTCCTGTCGTTCCCCGTGAAAGGAACTGACGTTTAGTCCAATGAAATCATCGGGATTTGTTATTCTCACATAGGGACCGATGGTTACTAAAAGATCCCTCGCATATTGGTTAAACCAAACAATGGTATGGTCGGAATCCGTTAAAAAGATGTTTTCTTCTATTTTATCCAACAGTTGGTATGTGTTGACGTTATTTAATATATCTGACATGGAGATACCCCTTTATGCGATTTCTTATGATGCTCGCTCGCCAAAAATCGTAACAGATTGAGATGGATCTGTCTATTCTTTATCATATGTTAGCGAGAATGAATAAAGGGTAGTAAAAAGGCATAGGAGTTAAAGCCAATCCCCATGCCAAACTACATCATTTATAAACCGACCCCGGGATTTTTACGGATGGGTTTCCGGAAGAATAGGGAGCTACTTCGTATTCCTGGAATATTAGATAAATTCCGTCTTTAGTGTAATAAAACTGGGAATGTTTGTTTACGGGAACATCACTTTGTTTATCGACAAAAAAGTCTTCATGTTTGCTCATGTATTTGTAAGCGTACTTCTGTACTTTCTTATATTTCTGTTTCGATGTGAGGATGTCGGCAATTTTCATTTGCTTGCCGGAAGATATTTTGAAATTATATGATGTTACAGCGCCGATTCCGTGTGCCCCGCCCTCATATACATAATTGTAGAGCAGGATACTTAGCTTTCCGTCTTGGTTGTACTTCACTTTATATTGGGTCGCATACATATAGTTACACGTTTTCCCATTGCACCACTCTTCATTTTTATCATCCTTATCCGCTTGTTTCACTTTTAAATAGGATGTATAAGCTTCTTTGGCATGTTTAGTGAATGCTCGGTTGATTTTTTCATGGGCTGTTTTACTTTTTAGTCCGGATACTTGAGGATACGATAAGTCACTGATACTTTTATACTTCTTCTTGGTAATCTTCACGGGGCTGAACGCTAAATATTTAGTAGATACATAGGATTTTTTGTCTTTGTAACGAATTTCCGACCATCCCGATTTGGTTCTGGAATAGACGGTCACTGATTTTCCTTTCTTTAGGGAGCCGACTTTTTTATAGTTGGTCCCAGGACCGCTCCTGACGGTCAAATCACTGTTCTTCGTATTGACCAAGGCATTTTCGGTAGTGGCAGCGGAAGCAGAGTCAGTTGATAGCAGAAAGTATGAAATAGTTGAAAAAGCTAGTATGGTAGCGAGGACGATTTTTGAGAGGTTTTTGATTGGCCACATGCGCATTCCTCCTAGTGCTATATTTTTACAGTTCCATTATATAAGGGTATTGATTAACTAGATAGTGTTATTTACGTATCAATTATATTACACAGATAATGAGGGGAATAGGATGAAAATTGGACTTGTACGACATTTTAAGGTCAATCATGATTTTCCAACCGGAAAGTATGTGACGGCCGATTTCATGGACCAATGGTTCAAGGATTATGATGAAGCGGATATTGTTTATGGGGAAACTCCACTATTGGATGTGGAGTGGAAGGCTTGCTACACAAGCGATATGTCGAGGGCACTGAAGACCGCCGAGCATATTTATCCCGATAAAATCATTCAAATGAAGGAACTGCGTGAAATTCCTTCGCCCCCTCTTAAAGGGAAGGTGAAACTGCCCTTCATTCTATGGGCCATCTGGATTCGGTGCTCCTCATTCTTGAACAAACAAACGAGACTGGAAATCAAGAAAGCTGAAAAGCGGATCAATCAAGCACTGGATCAAATCTTGGCAAATGGGGAGCAAGATACCTTGATTGTGAGTCATGCGGCTCTCATGGTGTATATAAGGAAAGAGTTGATCCGAAGGGGGTTCTCTGGTCCGAAGTATGCAGTCGCCAGCAATGGGAGGTTATATATGTTCGAAAAGGTCCCCTTTAATAGTTTGTAAGGGGCCACAATGATAGTGGATGGGTGGTTTGTATCTGTGTAAGTAATGCGAGAAGCTTTTTATTATTCCAGAAAAAGATGTAGGTAATTTCCCCAATAGTTATTCTTTTTCCAACCGTTGTGGTTTATTATTGTAATAGTGCAATTTTTTCGAATATAACGAATGGAAAAGAGGGTGAACGTCTTGGTGAAAGCCATATTTTTTGATTTGGATGATACATTACTCTGGGATCAGAAAAGTGTGAAAGAAGCTTTTGTAGCAACATGTGAAGTGGCAAAGGCGAAGTATGACGTAAATATTGGCGAGTTTGAGGAAGCGGTGCGCAAGGAAGCACGTGAGCTTTATTCTTCTTATGATACATACGAGTTTACGAAAATGATTGGAATCAATCCTTTCGAAGGGCTTTGGGGAGATTTTCAGGATGACCATGATGAGTTCCGGAAAATGGCCAAGATTGTGCCGATATACCGGAAAGAGGCATGGACAAGAGGGTTGAGGGCCCTAGGAATTGATGATCCGGCATTCGGGGCGGAACTTGCAGAACGCTTTCCGGCTGAGAGACGGAAAAAGCCGTTCATCTATGAAGAGTCCTTCCGTGTGTTGGATGAGTTAAAAGGAAAGTACAAATTGTTATTGCTGACGAATGGTTCACCCCAGCTTCAAAATACGAAGCTTGAAATCACGCCTGAACTTGTTCCATATTTTGATCAGATTGTCATTTCCGGAGCGTTTGGACGCGGAAAACCAGATGCTTCCATTTTTGAGCATGCACTTGAACTCATGAATCTTGATCAGGATGAAGTGCTCATGGTCGGTGATAATTTAATGACGGATATTCTTGGTGCCACACGTGCCGGCATTCAGTCGGTATGGATCAACCGTCATGACAAGGAACGGAATGAAGTCATCCCTACCTATGAAATCAAACATCTAGAAGAACTATATCCCATTCTTGAGGGGTTAAAAGAATAAAACAGAAATCCCCCTTTATCCGGGGGGATTCATTTTATTTCGTTTTATTAAAATGGAGGGGTGGTGGGACCAACCATCCTTTTTTCTTGTTCAAATGAAGGAATTTGGCACCCATAGCTGCATGTTCAGCATGGAATTGTTCGAACATCCCTGCAATATCCTCCCGTATGGATTGGGCTATCATATTGCTGCAAGCTATTAAACCGGCTGCAATATCCATGGATATGGAAGCGGCGATTTCCGGGTCCTGAAAGCGGGCGCCAACGGGGATTTCATCAATATCGACTTTTGATCGATCAGGTGGCGTTGGCGGTAATCCGATACCATTTTCCTTCAATAGTGCTTCCACTTCGGCGATTTCCTGTTTCCCTCGTTCGATTTTTTCTTAAATCAATTTACGCAGATCTTCATCACCAGCATGGTTGAGCAAGGTTTGATGACAAGCGACACAGCCCTTTGTCGTTACTAAATAGGTCCACGTTCCAAATACTTCTCCATAGTGCATCGGTTCTTCTTTTGGATTTCCACTTAATATTCCCATCGTCAACCTCCTTATGAAATAGGCAATCATATTGTAATGTATCCCGATATCAAACTGTTATTCATCGCAACGAAGAACGATATATCAATGAGAAATTTGGTCAATGGAAGGGAACAGGCATGAATATTCCCTATCGGTTTACCCATACTAATATTGGTTCCAACATCATACAAGGAGGGGATGTAAGTGCAAAATCAAAATCAACAACAGGGTCAAACACATCAAAATATGCAAACAGGCGCGGTACCTCCGCAAATGAATCATGGTGGTCATGAACTATTTGATGCACACGAAGTGCTAGCGGGGACGATTAGTGTTTTGGATACCTATATGTTGCTCCGTCAACATGTACAGGACCCAGAATTATTGGATATCCTTGATCGTCAATATCAGTTCATCCAACAGGAATATAATACTTCCTTAGAGGCTTTCCAGACGGGGCAAAAACCTTCCGTCCCAACCCAAACCTACAATATGAATCAAGGCAATGATTTTATTTATGGCCTAAAACCATCGAAGCCGAAGAAACCTTACCAATCGGTGTCAGAGATTAATGATCAAGGAATTTCGGGCTTGATGCTAGGGGCTTTGAAATCCAGTGCAACGTTAAAAGCCATGTCCGCACTTGAGATGACAAATCCAGTACTGCGTCGGGTCATCGCTGATTCCGTTCCGAATTGCATAGAGATGGCCTATGAGATTTCGCTTTATCAAAACAAACATCATTATTACCAAGTACCACAGCTTCAACAGCAGGATATGCAACAAATGATAAACTCATTTGCTCCTGCAAGCGGGAATCCAACCAATACCAACAACAATATGACCCATTGATCGGACCATAATCATTAAAGAAGGCGAGCATGCAATATGCTCGCCTTTCCTTGTTTCGATTGTTATTGTTTGAGCTGGTTCAAATCATCAATGCACGTTTGGATGAGCGTGACTGCCTGGCTCATCGCTGCACCACCACCAAATGCAACGGTTACGCCTATTGTTTCAAGTATTTCCTGTTCCGAGCAACCTTGATCGAGGCAGCCTTTCGTATGATAGATAATGCAATATTCATCCTGGGAATATAAGCTTATCCCTAAAGCTATCAGTTGTTTCTGCTTCTTCGATAAGATGCCTTCTTTAAAGCATTCTTCCGTTAAAGAATTGAACTTTGTTGCAAGTTCAGGCATCTTTTCCGTAAAAGAGCCGATTCCAGCTTTATATTCATGAAGAGCGGCTTCTGTCGTATTCTTCGTTTCAAATTCCAAGTTTAGTTCAGCTCCATCCTAATATTCTTTTCCTAGAAATTAGTATGAGCCAAATAGGGATGATTAAACATAAAATTATAGAGATTAAAATTCCGTATTTAGCGGCGGACGGGGTCTGGCGGTTTTATACCATTGAAAGCAAAGCAAACCAATGAGTACGAGGTCGATGGCATCCCCGGCATAGTACATGAGGACGGCTCCGGATTCCGCCTGGTGAGACATGACCCCGATTGGAGGGTTTGCATAGATGTATTTGGATAGGATTCCATGACCGGCTAAAGCAAGGACGAAGATAATGCATCGGAATACGAAACTGAACCGGTGCGGGGCCGGATCGATATAAACCATGGAAGCCGTGAAAAGATAGCCGGCAAGGAATACATGGATATGCACCAACAGATAGAGAGAGGCATGTTGATGCATGGCCGCATACAATTCCGTCGTATAAAGCACCCAAAGCCCTCCGATATTCAAGGTGGATGCTGTGATGGGGTTACTCAAAATGCGTACTGGCCAGGTTTTCAACAGACGTGAAAGACGCCTTGCGTGAGGCACTTTTAATGTGCGGAGCAGAAGAGTCATGGGTGCTGCAAGGACCATCAGCAGTGGAGCAAGCATGCCAAGGAGCAAATGGCTGACCATATGTGCGGTGAAACTCATATGACCCCGGTCCGCTATGGGTCCAATCACTGAAGCGGCAGCACAAGTCACTCCGAACACCCAAAAGAACATTCGGTGAAGTGGCCACTTTTTATGCTTTCGGTTGGAAAGGATCATCGCTGCTATATATAGGACCAAAATGATGGCGAGTAGTATCACCAGAGGGATTCCGGTAGAAGGCCCACTCGTGATATGATGCATATGTTCATCCTTCGTCATGATGATTTAGATTCTTTCGCTCTTTTTATCGTGCTTCGTCTTGTACGATAGATGAGGTAGACACCGACTACAATCAAAGCCGCAGCAATTATGTTCCAAATCAAATCGTACGGGAGGATATCCACATCATAACGAATTTGATGCAGCCTCATCAGCTTATGTTGGATGATCCCGTCATATAATTGGAAGCCACCAGCCCCTAGAAACACACCGCCTTGCCATCTTTTCAACCATAAGGCATTCCGCCTGCGAAGGTCAGCGAACATGAATAAAGAACCGATGGTCGCAAACCAGCTCAAAGCATGAAATAAACCATCAGAAACGAGTCCGATATTGGTCGTCGACTTATCATAAAAATGATGCCAATGCAGGAGTTGATGAAAGACCATTTCATCTATGAATGCGACAAGGCCGATGCCGAATAAGATGCCCGACCAAATATTGCGGGACGAGTAGATATAGCGATTTTCCGACATGGATTTATTTTTATGGTGCCGTGGTCTAACGTCCATATATGTATCCTCCTTCAATGAATCGTAGGTATACTATACCGTGAATCCTCTCAGTTTTTTTGAAACTATAATCCCCCCTACAGTTAAGCATCTTCCATATATTGATAATATCCATTGTTTCTACTATACCACCCAAAGGACAAAATGAACCTCTTATTCAACCAGTATTCACAAATTTTTTTGTGAAGATTTTTGTGGTTTTGGGGCAGGAAATCCGGGTAATAAAATAAACGTGACAGTAATTAGTAACCTTCCATTCGGAAAAAGGAAGGGACGATGTCAACCTAACAGCAAAGAAAGATTCATATAATAGCACGGATGAAAACTCTAGAAAATTAAAGGAGGAATCATTATGTTTCGTCATCAAAAAGAATTGCAATTTGAAGTAAAACCAGATCGTCCGGATCCTATGCTTGCCCGTCAAATCCAAGAGGTATTGGGTGGACAGTTCGGGGAAATGACAGTCATGATGCAATATTTATTCCAAGGCTTTAACTGTCGTGGAGAAGAAAAGTATAAGGACATGTTGATGGACATTGGTACGGAGGAAATTGGACACGTTGAAATGCTTTGTTCCTTGATTAGTCAATTGCTGGATGGAGCTTCACCCGAAGATCAAGCAGAAGCAGCCAAAGACCCGGTAACAGCAGCCATCATGGGCGGCATCAATCCACAGCATCTGCTTGTAAGCGGACTTGGAGGACTGCCAACGAACTCAAATGGTGTTCCTTGGAACGGTTCCTACATCGTAGCGAGTGGTAATTTATTAGCGGACATGCGTTCAAACCTGCATGCTGAGAGTCAAGGACGTTTGCAGGTAGCGCGTTTGTACCATATGACAAAAGATGAAGGTGTACGTGCGACCTTCCGTAAAATGCTTGCACGCGACCGTTATCACCAATATCAATGGATGGCGGCTATTGCAGAGTTAGAAGAGAAAAATGGTGTGGTCGTGCCGGCTTCCTTCCCACCTGAAGCCGAATTGGAATCACAGAAGGAAGCCTATGAATTCTGGAACCTTTCAGAAGGACAAGAATCAGCAGAAGGTCTATGGGCGACAGGAAGCGCTCCGGATGGAACAGGAGATTTTGTCTATGTAGCCGAGCCCGTTGCAAAAGGTCAAATCCCTAATCCAAAGGTTCCCGCTACTCAATTGCATCATGATCTGGATGGTAAGGCCGTATTGAAATAAGACCTTTTAATTATCAGGTTTTGTAACCTGTCCCTCGGGGGGCAGGTTTTTTCTGATTAGGAAGCAAGGGAATCATGCTTATTTTAACGCTTTCCTAGTTTTGACATTCAATGATTTGCCTGATGCTTTTATTTAGAGTAGCATATAGCTCACAAAAAGGACTGGGGGAGATTATAAATGAAAGCAGTGACAGTGAAGCAACCTGGAGGTGCGGATCAATTAGAATTTGAGGAATTTTCCATTCCACGTATAGGTCCTGGTGATTTGTTGATCAAGGTGCAGGCCTCTGCAATCAACAGAACGGATTAGCCAGGGAAGGAAAAGCAGAATACATGACCAATCCCATTTTAGGCATCGAAGTGGCCGGTGAAGTAGTGGAAGCAGCACCTGGAACCCGTATCGATTTAGGAACAAGGGTAATGGGACTCGTTAATGGTGGGGGATATGCAGAATACGCCGTCATGCCCGCGGACCGGGCAATGTTGGTACCGGAAAACCTCACATTTGAAGAAGCTGCAGCCATTCCCGAAGTATTTCTGACAGCTTATCAAACTCTGTTCTGGTTAGGACAAATAAAAGATCAGGATACCGTGTTGATTCATGCCGGAGGAAGCGGAGTCGGTACGGCCGCTATCCAATTGGCTAAACAAATGACCCAAGCAAGGATCATCACAACCGCCGGTTCGGAAGAAAAACTGGAGTTTTGCCAAGCCCTTGGGGCGGATGTATGCATCAATTATAAAAAACAATCGTTCGACGAAGAAGTACTGAAGGCTACTGATAATAAAGGCGTGGATGTAATTCTTGATTTCGTCGGTGCTTCATACTGGGAGAAAAATCTTAGAAGTATAGCCACGGATGGACGCTGGGTGTTAATCGGCATCCTGGGCGGAACCGTGGTGAATCAAGTGAACCTGATGGATCTGCTGCTTAAGAGGGTCCATTTGAAGGGTACCTTATTGACTCCAAGAAGCGATGCGTATAAAAAAGAGCTGACAGAAGAATTCGTCCAAAAAGCGATGCCGTTATTCAAACAAGGAAAAATCAGGGCGATAGTGGATCGAGCCTTCCGGTTTGAAGGCGTCCAAGAGGCCCACCGACATATGGAACAGAATAAGAATACAGGGAAAATAGTCATGAAGGTACATGAATAGAAGCAAAGGGGCTGACCAGGAGTTTTCTTGGTCAGCCCCTTTTTCATGATCATCAGAATGTCGATGCAAGCTTTTGAAGGATGCGTTCGATCACTTCATGGATCTGTTCATCCACTTCGCCGTCAATTGCCTCAGGTTTTAGCACTTGTACTGTCTTCGCTTGATAATGATCATAAAGGACATGCTTCAAGGAAAGTCCTTCTTTTAATAAAAAGGAGGAGTCCGTCATGACTTTCAGTGCAGCTTCATCCTGAATGATCAGGATTGTGGGATTCAGCTCATGGAAAATTCCATCTGCCATTCCCTGTGAATAGAACGAGTGGACGGTAGCCAGCCGTTCTTTTCTCGCCTCCATCTTTCTTGAATAGAGTGAGGGACAGCCAATCTTTAAGTCACTCATGAATATGTCAGAGGCATAAAGCGCCGATAAGACCGTTTGCTCATACACCTTTTGAAGCCGGATCTGATACGATAAGGACTCATCGGCAATCATCTGATCGGCTTCATGGATGTAGGCAAGGTAGTATTCGATCACTTCTAAAAGGATTTCTTCTTTTGAGGAAAAGTAATTATATAAAGAAGCCCGGCTTATATTCATCAATTTGGCCATATCTGAAATGGTCAGGGATAGGAACCCTTTCGTACGTACTACGTTCATGATTCTTTTTACATAGGATTTTCTCAATAATTGTTTTTCTTCAGGTGCGATTTTTCGCAAAAACGACACCCCCTTCAATACGAAAATTATATCATACTCCCATTTTCCATGCCTTGAGGCGGATAAGTTTACAAAAAGACGTAAGAGGTTTAAAGTATGAATATAAACACTTTAGACACTATTTATCTATTTTGTCTAAAGTGTTGGGCGGTTGCTTAAGCACATGAACAATCCCCTCGAAGTGAATGACACAATAGATACATGTAAAGGAGAAAACATAAATGATGAATATAGATTTTACTCGTATGTATATAGATGGAGAATGGCAAACAGGGAATAGTGACAAGTCGATGACGAACGTCAATCCTTTTACAGGTGAAGAACTTTTCACCATTCAGGCCGCTACAAGAGAAGATCTGAACAGGGCCTATGAAGCAGCAACCCTTGCACAGGAAAAGTGGGCTAACGAACTTCCGCAAGTTAAACGGGCAGTGTTGGAAAAAGCCATCCTTGTCATGCAGGATAATAAGGACATGATCACCGATTGGATTATTAAAGAATCAGGAAGTACCTTCATGAAGGCTCAGTCTGAATTCCAAGCTTCCCTCAACATCTTGAAAGAGGCTACCACTTATCCATATCGCATGGAGGGGAAAATCCTTCCTTCACAAGTACCAGGAAAAGAAAATCGTGTGTACCGAAATCCATTAGGCGTAATCGGCATCATTAGCCCATGGAATTTCCCTTTCCATCTGGCGATTCGATCTATAGCCCCGGCACTAGCTACCGGAAATGCGGTCGTCATCAAACCTGCTACAGATACACCGGTCACGGGCGGTTTGATCTTTGCCAGCATTTTTGAAGCGGCAGGCCTTCCAAAAGGCTTGTTGAATGTCATTGTCGGGCGCGGATCTGAAATCGGTGATGATATCGTTACCCATCCGACCCCACGCCTCATTTCCTTTACGGGCTCCACGGAAGTGGGCAGGCATATTGGAGAGCTTGCAGGCCGGGGACTTAAGAAAACAGCATTGGAATTGGGCGGAAATAATGCCTTCATCGTGCTTGATGACGCAAATATCGAGCAAGCCGTCGATTCCGCATTATTCGGGAAATTCTATCACCAAGGACAAATCTGTATGGCAATCAATCGGATTTTTGTCCATAAAGACATTTATGACGAATTTGCTGAACGATTCACCCAACTTGCAGGAAAACTTAAATACGGAAATCCTGCGAATGAGGATACCAATGTAGGACCGCTCATCAACCGAGATCAGGTCGATCGTATCTTAAAAGATATAGAAGGAAGCGTTGGGCAAGGAGCCAAGATTCGCTTGGGCGGACAAGCGAATGGCAATGTTCTTCAGCCGACCGTGATCACTGGAGTGACAAATACGATGCCACTTGCTGAGAACGAAATCTTTGGACCGGTTGCCATCTTGATACCTTTTGAAAATGATGAAGACGCAATCCAAATGGTCAATGCATATCCATACGGCCTAAGCGGATCCGTTCATTCTTCAAATCTTGAACGTGGCACACAAGTCGCTCATAAAATCCACACAGGCATGATTCATGTTAATGATCAATCCGTTAACGATGAGCCGCACATGCCTTTCGGAGGAGAAAAAGACTCAGGTCTTGGCCGCTTCAATGGAGAATGGGTACTTGAAGAATTCACGACGTTAAAATGGCTGTCCGTTCAACATAACAGCCGTAATTATGGTCCATTCATCAATAGATTGAAATGAATGGGATAAACCGAAAACATCCAAAGAGAACGTTCTTTGGATGTTTTTTGCGCGTATACATTTTTAGAATGATTAAAGGAATCAAAGTATGAATATTCATATTTAATATTTTTCGATTTCACGGGGGATATGATAAGGTACAAGACATATACCACACATCTTATCAAAACATTGAATAAGGAGAGTCGAACATGGGACAAATCAATGAATTGTTTCGAAAAAGAATTGGAATTTCGGAAAGTGAAAAAGTAACGTTTGGAAATATTCCCAACATACTTGAGAAAACGGCCAACACGATTCCCTTTGAAAACTCATCGGTCCTTGCCAAACAATCAAGTGATATCTCCGAAGAAAACATTATGGAGAAAGTCCTGATAAGGAATGAGGGGGGCGTTTGCTATGAACTGAATGCGGCCCTCTATTTTTTCTTCCTCGAAAATGGATTGGAGGTCTCCTTGGTTCGCGGAGTGATATACAACCAAGGATGGTCGATAACCGGAAGAACACATGTAGCCATACTATTAATGCATGAAGGTGAACCCTATTTAGTGGATACGGGTTTTGGAGGCAACTTACCATTAAGGCCAGTACCGTTAAACGGGGAAACCGTTCATTCTAACACTGGGGAATTCCGGGTGAAACGGATGGATACCGATCATGGCGATCATATCCTGGAACTGAAGCTGAAGCATAAAGATCCTGATTGGAGAATAGGATATGCCTTTGATACGGCACATCCTGTAGAACATATGAGGGAATTGAATGAGGTACAAACCATCATCAGGCAACATCCGAATTCACCTTTTAACAAAAGCCGACTGATCACACGACTTACCGACAATGGGAGTATCACGTTGACGGAAACCTCCTTTACCCGATGGGCAGACGGGAAAGTAGAAAAAGAGGAAGTCGATGAGAAACGTTTTAAAGAGATACTGAACCAATACTTCGGATAATGATGCAAATGGTGATAGGCTAACATGACCTGCGTATCACCATGTCTGATTTAATTTGTCACTATAAAAAACGATGGCTTCTTTATACTGTAATATGGATTCGTCAGATGTCGTTTCGACTAAAGTGTTTAGAAGGACTGCCATCGCTTTTTCATATTGCTTTAAATTATATAAGGTCATGGAATAAAAAACTTTTATTTGCTCAGAGTCTGGGAATAATAATAGCGCCTCTTCAAAAAGGTTCTGTGCCTCTACATATCTTCCTATTGATCGATAAGTACTTCCCAATCCTAAATAGGCTCCTTCTAAGTCTTTAGGAGGGAGTCCTAATTGAATGGCTTTTTCGTAATGAGGGACTGCCTCAGTTTCCAATCCCAAGTTATCGTAGCACCATGCCATTTGATATTGAAATACGGCATGGTCAGGTTCTTTATTTATTAATGTTTTCATTACGTTTTTAGCATCTTCAAATCTTCTCGCTTTTCGATATGTGAAAACTTTCATCAGTAAATCATTCATAGTAAACATCCTCCTGCCTCAGGTTGGTTTGGTATAACTTGGAATATGACCATTTATATCAAACTCCATAAAAACCCGCAAGAGAAAAAGAGACCAGGAATAGCGTTTTTATTTTTATATTCACCATATAAGCAGGACTATCATGTATCTCTGTCGAATAAAGTACGTTAGGTGAAAAGAGGATGATGAAAAATGAGTAAAGAGAAATATAAGTTTTATTATGTAAATGGAGTAACGGAAGAGTTAGAGGCAAATGAGCCATTAACTGATCATGCGAGCATCATTAACTTGCAGTTAATTCAGAATGCGACGTGGCTTCAAGTCGGCGGCAAACATATAAATTTGGCAAATGTCATTAGTATTGAGTTTGTTGGGGAACAAGATAGACTGAAACAAGACCCAATCCAGTATAGACCCAATAAATAAAGCGCAAATGTTTTTATTATGGAGTGAAAACTTTACGAAAAAGAATAATCCAGGGATGGTCATTTATGATCGTCCTTTTTCTTATGGGGATGAATTTCTGGAAGAAGGGACAAGGCATATAGGTATCTACCCGTCTAGTAGGGGTATCGTACTATTCACAGGTACGAGTATACTCCTCCCTAGTAAATAAAAACTTTTCATAAGAAATCTAGCCCATCCTCGAAAAGATTCTACTGAACCAGTAATGGATATCCAGTGGATGTTTTATATTTATCCAGACTACAAATATAACATTTTTTTATATTTATGTTATATTATAGGAGATAAGTAGTTGGTGAGAAAATACCTAAAAAGGTATATCGGAGGGATTTTATGAAGAAAATTGGTGTACTTAGTTTGTTTTTCATTCTTACTCTTTTAATCTCAGCTTGTGGAAGCAGTGACACAACAGTGAAAGAGAAAGGGAATGGTAGCGCCACAAAAGAGAAAAATGAAAAGGTTTACAAAGTGGGTGTGGATACAACCTATCCACCATTTGAATTTAAAGATGGAAATGATTATAAGGGAATTGATATTGATTTAATCCAGGCGATAGCGAAAGATCAAGGCTTTACGATTGAACTTTCCCCAATGGATTTTGGTGGGATCATCCCGGCACTGCAAGCGAATCAGCTTGACGTGGCCATTGCAGGAATGAGCATCACCGATGAAAGAAAAAAGGTAGTGGATTTCTCGGAGCCATATTTCGATGCCGGATTGACGGTGGTCGTCAATAAGGATAATACGGCCGTTAAATCTGTTGATGACCTTAAAGGAAAAACCGTGGCCGTGAAAAAAGGAACGACGGGTGCCAAATATGCACAAGATAATTCAAAGAAACTAGGAATTAAAGTCGTTCAATTCAATGACAGCCCAGCTATGTTTCAGGAAGTGTCGAACGGAAATGCAGAGGCGCTTATCGAAGATTACCCGGTTATCTCCTATGCAATCACTCAGAAGGACCTAGGCCTACAAATCGTGGGAGATCGTTTGAATGGTGATCAGTATGGCATTGCCGTATTGAAAGGGAAGAATCAGGAGTTGCTGGAACAAATCAATAAAGGGCTTGCCAACCTTAAAGAAGACGGAACATACGATGAGATTTTAAAAACATATCTTGGTGAATAAAGGATGCTTAAGGCGCGCTTAAAGCGCGCCTTCTTTTTTGAAAGGAGATGAAAAGAATGGATATCATTGTTTCGGCGTTACCCTATTTATTACAAGGACTGCAAGTGACGCTATATATATTTGTGATTGCCATCATATTAGGTTTTTTAATCGGTTTAGTCGTGGCCATGCTGCGCCTGGCCCCACTCAAGATATTGAATTGGATAGCAAAAATCTATGTAGACGCGATTCGGGGAACTCCCTTTATCGTTCAATTGTTTTTCATCTACTTCGGGATAAACTCCTTGCAATGGATCTCCCTGAACAATACAACGGCTGGGATCATCACCGTTGCAATCAATGCAGGGGCATACTTTGCCGAGATAATAAGAGCGGGCATACAATCCATTGATAAAGGACAAACGGAAGCAGCGAGATCCATCGGATTCACCAGTCCACAAACGATGCGCTACATCGTTCTTCCGCAAGCTTTCAGAAGAATGCTCCCTACTATCACGAACCAATCAATCATCAGTTTAAAAGACACCTCGCTTCTATCGATCATAGGCATTGCGGATTTGACCCAGCAAGGGCAGATTCAGGCGTCGGCGACATTTGAAGCGTTCAAGATTTGGCTGACTGTCGGTGTAGTCTACTTTATCATCATTTATCTGTTAACCTTGCTTGCTAATTTCATAGAGAGGAGGGTCCAATTAAGATGAGCATGATCACGGTGAAAAATTTGAAGAAATCCTTCGGTCAGGTGGAAGTCCTAAAAGATATCAATGCAGTTGTGCAGGAAAAAGAAGTGATTTGCGTTATTGGTCCTTCGGGTTCTGGAAAGAGTACATTCCTTCGTTGCCTTAACCTCCTTGAGGATGTTACGGGTGGGGAGGTAGTGATTAACGGGCATGAGATAACGAATAAAAAAACGAAAATCAATATAAATAAAGTGAGACAAGAGGTAGGGATGGTTTTTCAGCATTTCAATCTATTCCCGCATAAAACCGTTTTGGAGAACATTACATTGGGGCCCATTAAAATAAAGGATATCGAGAAAGGAAAGGCGGAAGAATTCGCATATGGATTACTGGATAAGGTAGGGCTTAGAGAGAAAGCGAAAAGTTATCCCGGAGAGCTATCAGGCGGGCAAAAACAACGGGTGGCCATTGCGAGGGCACTAGCCATGAATCCAAAAATCATGCTTTTCGATGAACCGACTTCCGCACTTGACCCTGAAATGGTGGGGGATGTTCTAGAAGTCATGAAACAGCTGGCCAAAGAGGGGATGACCATGGTTGTGGTCACCCATGAAATGGGCTTTGCCCGGGAAGTCGGGGACCGTGTCCTATTCATGGACGGTGGGTATATAGTCGAAGAAAACGAACCAAATGAATTATTTGGAAATCCCCGGCATGAGCGCACCCAGTCCTTTTTAAGCAAGGTGCTTTAATAGAAAGGGCTTCGTTAGGGGGCTGATGTCGATGTGTAGCGAAAACGATGCGTTTTAAGGAAGGCAACTTACCCTCAAGGGAAGTTGCCGTTTTTGCGCTGGAGAACTTTTTTATGAAGCCTTTTGCATCAACAGACAACCTCTTCTCTACCATGACAAATTCCGAGTTTTTTTGCCTTATTATTTTTGATTTTTATTGATTTACGCTATACTTTATAACAGAACAATAAAAAATGTTATCGTTAAAAGCCACTTGCACCATGGGCTGGAGACTGAAAAATAAGTAGGAACGAAGCGAAATGAAACGGGGAAATCAAATGCATAGTAGAAAGAAAAGAAGTAATAAACTGAAGGTCGTTTCCAAAGTAATCCTTATCATAATCGGTGCGCTTATTGCAGCATACGGATTGGAAGCCGTATTGATCCCGAATAACGTATCGGATGGAGGCGTAACAGGGTTAAGCATCGTTGGTTCCCAATTGTTTGGGTTACCGTTAGGCGTTCTGATTGGAATCATTAACATTCCTTTTGTTTGGTTAGGGTATAAGCAAATCGGTAAGAGTTTTGCTTTTTATTCCGTTATCGGCATTGCCTCGTTGGCAGTCGGTACGGTCCTGATGCATCATGTCCCTACAATCATTGAGGGTGATACATTGCTCGTTACCGTTGTCGGAGGGATCATCATCGGTTTTGGTATGGGTCTAGCATTGCGTAATGGTGGGGCATTGGATGGAATCGATATGTTGGCCGTATTGCTTTCTAGAAAATTACCTTTCGGAACAAGTGACCTTATCCTATTCTTGAACACGTTCGTGTTTATTGTCGTTTCCACAGTATTCGGCCTACAGGGGGCTATTCTATCGGCAATCGCATACTTTATTGCATCTAAAGTCATTCATATCGTCGAAGAGGGTTTAAGTGGTTCAAAAACTTTCAAAATCATTACGAAACAACCAGAATTAATGGTAGAGACGATTCGCGATCGCTTAGGTCGTGGTGCTACTTATAATGATGCTTATGGCGGTTATTCAAATGAGCTATTCAAGGAAATCACTTGTGTCATTAACCGTTTGGAAGAAAGTAAAATGAAAGAAATCATTTATGAAATCGATAAGAATGCCTTTGTGACCGTATATGACGTAGCTGAAGTCAAAGGCGGCAGTTTCAGGAAGCAAGATATTCATTAAAAGTATCTATACAAGGCAACAAGAAGATGACCTCCGTGCTTTATACGGAGTGTCATCTTTTTTTTCTTTCTTATGAATCATGAAGGATTAAGTATATTGCTAGTATTAAAATAATATCTTAGAACATACACTCTTATTAGGATGGAAAGGAAAGAAGGGAAGGGGAAATATGAATTTCGAGATGCAAATGGCGAGAATGCTGGCTGAAAATATAGATGGTTTTGTGAAGTTTGTCCAAGAACAGTACCAAGACGAACGTAATTGCTTTACATTGAATCGGGATAAGCTGTATCAGGTGAAGCTTCTAATAGAAGAGTATAAGTTTCAAATATTAGCGGATGAGCTCCAAAGAATAAATCGATTCACTTGGGATGAAACATACACATATTTATTGGTTGATAGATTTAGGGAAGGAATGGCCATCATCGATGAATATGTCGAAAATAACTATCAAGATTTATTCATCTTAACCGCTAGAATCTATACCTTGACTAACTTCAGCCTATCCATAGGCAGGAAGGAATTATTCAAGGAAAGTTGAAAAGGGCCCTGATAGGCCCTTATGCTATTTATATGATTTCATCTTAATTTTTGGATTTAATTTTTCCTAATTTTCTTTCGTTACGCTAGCCTCTTGAGCTTAATGGAGTCCATATTCATCCTCTGCAGCCTTCGATTTTACCTTATTTAGGTTTAAGGACTTTAGGTAAAGTGATGTTCACTTCCGTTCCTTTCCCTACCTCACTTTTAAAATCAATGATTCCCTGGTGTAGCTCGATAATGCGTCTATCAATCATCAGGCCTAATCCTGTTCCTTTTTCCTTCGTCGTATAAAAAGGTTCAAATAGCCTTTTTAACCTTTCTTTCGTCATGCCTGAGCCCTTATCCGTTATTTGGATTAAATAGTGCTGTTGGTTGATGTCTTTCAATGATACTTCTATGTCCCCACTATTTTCGTTGGTTGCTTCCAAAGCGTTTTGGATAAGATTCTTCAAAACCTTTGCGATGAGGCTTTGATCACATTCTGCTGTAATCATCGTTTGGTTATGAAGGTTGAGCTTAATGCCCTTTATAGCAACCTGACTTTCCAGACTTTTTATAACAGAAGCGATGATAGAGTTAATGGAGCATTCACTAATATTCATAGTTTTATCAGGTTGTGCTATAAACATGAATTTATTGACAATGTCGTCGATTCTATCTAATTCGTTCCTCATGATATCCAGATAATCTTGGATGGAATCATCCTTCACATGTTCTTTAATGACTTGGGTGAACCCGAATAGTGAAGTTAATGGATTTCTGATTTCATGAGCGATTCCCGCTGCCAACTCACTAACTACTGATAGTTTCTCTAATTCTTGTATTTTTGTTTCACTTCTTTTCTGATCTGATATATCGATGGCTGTCCCGATGACCTCCATGACTTGTCCATCCCTCATCATTGGATTTAACGAGGCAACATATTGTACGTCATCGATTTGCCCTTCATATGTAACGCTTTCCCCATTCCACGCTCTTTCATAGTATGTTAGCTTCTCTAAGGCTTGTTTCTGGGGTAAGAAGTCCTCTAAGGTATGACCCACAACCGTGGAGGAAGGGGTTATCGCATCTGTAATGAACGAACCTTCAACGAAAGTATGAACGAAGCGGTTATCTTTTTTTCTGAATTTAAATATAAACCCATTCCTTGGGATGAGTTCGCGGTAGTCAAGCGTATCGAAATTATGTAAGTCTTTATTTTTCATGTTTTTTCATCCTTAAAGGTGTTTTGTAATAAATTCCACATAATTCATAGCAATCCTTCATTAGGGAGAATTTTAATCTAATTGTAACAAACAAGGAAAATAATAGTGAGTAAGGGTGAAACCCTTAAGAGGGATGTGGTGACTTACAATCCGAAAAAATAAAGAGAATTCTTCAGAGTCAGGGTGAGCAGTTGACTGATAGTAAAGTCCCTTTAAACAAAATCCCCTGACAATGTAAAATTGTCAAGGGATTTTATGGTAGAGATTTTAATTAAAAGGGAAATTCACGATAATTTGTTTGAAGGGAAATCCATTTCGTCACAGTGAATTCTTCGACAATCCATGGGTTACCGAACCTTCCTAAGCCACTCATTTTGTTTCCGCCAAATGGTACATTCGTGCCATCATTAACCGTTTGGTCATTGATGTGTGTCATGCCACTGTCGATTTGAAGACCTAACCGTTCCGCTTTCTCCAAATCCGAAGAGAAGATGGCAGAGCTTAGTCCATACTTTGTGTCATTGGCAATCTCGATGGCGTCTTCATCTGTTTCTGCTTCAATGATGGAAACGACAGGAGAGAACAATTCCGTTTGGGCAATGGCATCTGAATTTTTAACATCTCGGAAAATGGTTGGAGTCAATACATTGCCAACGCGTTCTCCTTCTAATGCTACATTCACGCCGGCTGCTTTAGCATCTGCGATGACTTGTTGAACCTTTTCTAATTGGCGTTCGTTCACAAGTGGTCCAATCACGGTTTTAGGATCTAATTGATCACCATATGGAAGAGCTTTTGCCCGCTCTACGAATTTAGTGATGAATTCTTCGTAAAGGTCTTTGTGGACAATCAGGCGGTTGATGGCCATGCAAATTTGCCCTTGGTGAATGTATTTTCCAAAGATCGCAGCATCAACAGCACGATCCACATCCGCATCGGACAAGACGACGAATGGGTTGTTCCCACCAAGTTCTAGTGCAACTCGTTTCAGGTTTTGTCCAGCGATGGCCCCGATATGTTTTCCGACAGGAGTAGAACCTGTAAAACTGATTAGTCTAGGAATCGGATTTGTCAGCATACCGTCACCGATTTCCTCTAAATCCGTAAGAATCATATTGAAGATTCCTTTTGGTAGTCCAGCATATTCGAAGGCTGCGGCAATGAAGATTCCGCCTGCAAATGCAACTTGAACATCGGGTTTATGAACGATTGCGTTTCCTAATGCAATCGCTGGAGCAATGGTTCTCATTGATAAATTCATAGGGAAGTTAAATGGTGAAATAGAAGAAATAACTCCCAAAGGCAAACGATGTATATGATTGACCTTTCCATCGATGGCTGATGGCACTTCATGCATTTGATGAATTTCATCGACCATATTGACCGAAGCTTCTACTATTTCTGCAGTCAATTGAAACTCTACAGTCGCTTTGATAAGTGATCCACCCGTTTCGCGAGCGATCATCTCGATGATTTCTTCACGATTTTCCTGTAGGTATTCCCCGACTTTCATCATAACCTGGCGACGTGTGTCTGCAGAAGCTTTTGCCCAGTCTTTTTGAGCTTGTTTCGCTATTTCAAAAGTATCTTCCAGTTGCTTTGCTGTAGCCAAGCTAACGTTCGAGATTACTGAATTGTCATATGGGTTTAAGATATCATATCTACGTGAACTTAATCCTTCTACCCATTCTCCATTAATGAAGCTTTTGTTTAAATCTTTGATAGTTTTCATTCCATCCACCCCTTTTTTATTGAAACGTAATGAGTTTATCATGGTTTGCAACTAATTAAAAATACCTATATTATTACTTTTATATATGTTTGTCATATATAAAAATTCGAGGTGAAATATGGATATTAGACAGTTACGCTATTTTCTTGCCCTTTCGGAGGAGGGGCAAGTTTCTCGTGCGGCCAAAAGATTGAATATGTCTCAGCCACCGTTAAGCCAGCAACTTAATCTTATGGAAGAAGAACTGGGCGTGACGTTGCTTGATCGGAAAAGAAATGGAAAAAGGATGGAGTTAACCGAGGCTGGAAGAGCGCTATATGAGAAGTCTAAGGTGCTGTTGGAATTATTCGATGACTCCATGCTCGAAGTGAAGGAGACAGGTGAGGGGATACAAGGTACTTTAGCCATTGGAGCAGTACTTGCTTATATGTCTTACTTACCAAGCAAAGTCAAACAATTTAACGATAAATATCCTTCTGTTACTTTTAAATTATTCGCAGGAGATCCCTATGAGATCAACAATTATATGGAGAATCAGGATATCGAGCTCGCAATTGTTTATTTACCTGTGGATAGTAATCAAGTTTTCATCAAGAATATAGGGGAGGTACCGAACGTTTTTGTTGTTTCTGAAGAATGGGAGGACTTTCATTTTAAGGATAAAATTTCGTTGAACGATTTGGAAAATACGCCTTTGCTATTAGTACATAGGGAAAAAGGGTTGGGGATCTATGAAGAGATTATTGAGGAGTTTAAGAAAAATGAATTGAAGCCCAATATTCTGTGCGAGTGCCATGATGTAAATGTACTGCTTTCTTTGGTTTCAGCGGGTATCGGCGCAAGCATCGTCCCGAAATCTGCCGTCTCACCACACGGTATAAAAGGCGTAAGGGTGCTTGAAATTATCGATTCGGCGATTCAATCGAAAATCGCATTGATCTGGCGGAAAGACCGCTACCTTTCTAAGACGGCTAAACACTTCATTGATTTGTTTTAATTATAGAGTAAAAGGCATTCACCCGATCGTTACTTGCAATACCCGCAAATTTAATCTTCGAAGTATCTTCAATAGGGCATATTCCCTGGCATCGATTTGATTGAAGGACTTATTAAGTGAATGGTTAGGATCCTTACGAAAGCAGACTCCAAATGGGTTTGCTTTTTTTCTTTATTTTGTATAGGACAATCTTGTATCCGTAAATGCTGAAAGAAAGGAGGCGATGAAGGAATGGGCACTTTTGAAGTTCTGTCTCTCATGCTTGGTTTTGGGATGTTTGTCATTGCGATTCTTGATTTTAAAAATCATGATAAGAATTCTTGAATGGGTGGCTATAGATCATGGGCCCTGTGTGATAGGCTTGGCCATGGATTCTTTATATAACGGCACCTCACTCTGGATTGACAAAGCACAGGGCTACCCTTATTGTACTAGTAGACCGGTTGTTATAATTTTCAAGGAGTGATTCAGTATTGTCTGAAAAACCAACTTCCAAAGACATCCTTATTGAAGCGGCTTCTCGTCTTTTCAGAATCCGGGGTTATTATGGTGTAGGGCTAAAGGAAATCATTGAGGAAAGCAGTATTCCCAAGGGTTCACTTTATCATTATTTTCCAAAGGGGAAAGAAGAACTGGCTATTGAAGCGATTAACCATGCTAAGGATCTTGTCTTACGGGAGATAAAACATGTATTCGACAGCAATGATGATCCTGTTAAAGCACTTCAAGATCATGTTTATGAATTATCGAAATTATTCGGTGAGAATGGGGATCTCGTTGGCTTGCCGATAGGTACGATAGCGGGCGAGACATATTCCACGAGTGAGCCAATAAGATTGGCCTGTCAAGATGCGTTTACACAGTGGCAATCCATTTATGTGAATGAGTTTCTGGATGCGGGATATAGTAGAGAGCGGTCGAAGGAGCTAAGTTTTGCCATTAACGCTTTGATCGAAGGGGGCATCCTGTTATCGTTAACAGCGAAAAGCGCAGAACCCCTACAAGCAATTTCCAAGCTTATTCCGTCATTATTCATGAACAAGTAAGAGATACAGAAAAACTATGATTAGCTAGGTCTATTCAGTTAGTAATTGGAGGGAATTATTTTTATGTCAGATGCAACACAGCAACAAAATTCGACACCCGTCATTAGAACGACCCCTATTTTGATCGCTTTCCTAATAGCGGGATTCATCGGATTATTTAGTGAAACAGCTTTAAACATGGCATTGGGTGATTTAATTGAACAATTCAGTGTCAGCCCTTCCACGATCCAGTGGTTAACGACAGGCTACCTGTTGACGCTTGGAATATTAGTTCCGGTTTCAGGGCTTTTGATCCAGTGGTTCAGTACTCGTCAACTATTCTTTGCTTCATTGGTGTTCTCCATCATTGGAACGCTCATCGCCGCATTAGCGCCAGGTTTTGGTCTTTTGCTAGTAGCCCGTGTAATTCAGGCAATTGGAACAGCACTGTTATTGCCTCTTATGTTCAATACGATATTATTGATATTCCCAGTTCATAAACGGGGAGCAACGATGGGTCTAATGGGGCTCGTCATCATGTTCGCACCAGCGATCGGACCAACAGTTTCTGGCTTGATTCTTGAACACCTTACTTGGCATTGGATTTTCTGGATTTCGTTGCCTTTCCTTGTGGCCGCATTATTATTTGGCTTGATATATATGCAAAATGTCTCTCCAATCACTAAACCAAAAATTGACGTGCCATCGATTATTTTATCGACGATTGGTTTTGGCGGAATCGTATATGGCTTCAGTATGGCCGGGGACAAAGGATGGGGTAGTGCCATCGTCTTGATTACACTCATTGTCGGATTGATTGGCCTGCTCTTATTCTCCTTAAGACAATTGAAAATGGAAAAGCCGATGATCGATTTAAGCGTGATGAAATACCCTATGTTCACGTTAGGGCTCATTACCGTTTTCCTTGCTTTCATGGTCATCCTGTCTTCCATGATTCTTTTACCGATGTACTTACAAACGGGTATGGCATTGGCTGCATTCACAGCTGGACTTGTACTTTTACCTGGTGGTGTCCTGAACGGGATCATGTCGCCAATAACGGGACGTATCTTTGATAAGTATGGTCCTAGAGGGTTGGTCACTCCAGGATTCATCATCATGATTGTCGTGTTATGGTTCTTATCGAACGTCACGACAGAAACGACGATCACCATGATCATCATCCTGCATTCTTTATTGATGGTAGGGGTTTCCCTTGTCATGATGCCAGCACAGACGAATGGTCTTAATCAACTTCCGAAAGAACTGTACCCTGATGGAACGGCTCTAATGAATACATTACAGCAAGTGTCGGGTGCAATTGGTACGACAGTGGCGATCACCATCATGTCTGCTTCCCAAAAATCTTATATGATGAAATTGGAAAATCCATTAGACCCAGCTGCCATAGGAGCTTCATTGACAGCAGGTGTTCAAGATGCTTTCATTTTCGGTCTGCTTCTTGCGGTCGCCGGACTGGTTGTTTCCCTCTTCATTAAAAACGCACGTGAAAAGTAAATAAAAAAAATTAGCCAGAGAGAGAGTGATTCTCCTCTGGCTAATTTTTTTATATCGGTAGTAATCAAACTAGCTTAGATTTCTTAAGTTCTTCCATGGCGGCATGTTCTTTTTTACCATGTAAGAAGTAGTATAGGACGGTAGTGACAAGGACGGTAATACCCAGGATGACGTACAATGTACTGTATCCCGTTTTTGGAATGATGTATCCAAGAAGGTAAGGCCCAAATCCGAGCCCTGCATCAAGTGCAATGAAGAACGTTGATGTGGCTAACCCCATCCGGTGAGGCGGTGTCAGTTTGACTGCAATGGCCTGTGTGCTTGATTGCATGTTCCCAAATCCGAGTCCAATCAAGATACCGGACAATAGTAATGTAAAGCTATTTGTTGCTGTACTTAGGAGTAACATTCCCCCGGCAAAAATGATGAATGTAGGATACATAATGTAGTTTGCACCTTTGGAGTCCATCAATCGGCCTGTGAAAGGACGCGATACCAATACGGCAACAGCGTAGACAAGGAAGAAGAAGCTGGCTGTGCTGACCAGGTCGATTTCAATCGCATAGAAGTTAATATAAGAAAGGACGCTGGAATAACAGAATGCCACTAACAAAGTGATGATTGCAATTGGGACGGCATTCGGTTCAATAAAGCTAGAAAGCTTAAAGCCTTTCACCTCAGCTGTTTTAGTTGAGATCTCTAATTTCGGTACATATATGAAAAGAGCCGTCAGTACCCCGATGATGCCCAAGGCTACACAGAAAATCAATATCACTTGGAAGCTTGTATGCTGACTTAAAGATAGCCCGATGAAAGGTCCGATTGCTGTGGCTAATGTTGCACTCATGCTGAAATAGCCGATTCCCTCCGCTTTACGCGTAATCGGTATGATCTGGGCGACGATCGTTCCAGATGCAGTTCCGGCCATCCCCATTGTAAAACCATGAATTAAGCGGTTGGCGAGGAGGAAAGGAACCCCGAAATCCACAAAGTATAAAAGGGTAGCCAAGGTGAAGAAGACTAATCCGATCAATAATGTATTCTTCCGGCCAATGGCGTTGATGAAGCGACCGATCAAAAGCCGTCCAATCAATGAACCGATGATGAAAATTCCGGTAATGAGTCCTGCCTGGCTCGTGGTAGCACCATATTCTTCTACGGCATAGACCCCGATCGTGACCATTAATAAATAAAAGATTAACGTAATGAAAAAGTTGACGGAAGAAACGATGATAAAATCTTTCGTCCATAATTTTGGTTTAGCAGCTTGTTGCAATTTTTTGTCTCCTCACTTTATAAGTTTATTTCTTATGCTTTCCATGACGCGTATAGCTTCTTGTTGCTCAGCCTCCGAAACGCCTATCAGGATGTCCTGTTCGAATCGGTCAATCGTCACACGCACTTCCAGATAAACGGTTCTCCCCAGCTCAGTAAGATGCATGATTTTTTCACGCTTATCCTTACCAGGAATCTGTTCAACGTACCCGAGTTCTTCTAAGCGGTTAATCGTCCTTGTGACGGTCGGTTTTTCCACACCTTGATAATTGGATAACTCTACAAGCGTCGAAGGTCCGTCATTAAATAGGCGATATAAGATCGTCCATTGGGCCCTGTATAGATGGTGTTTACCAAGCTGTATATTGAGGTTGTTTTCAAAGGGTCTATATAACAACATTAGTTGATGGAAGAATTTACGATATGTCTCGATTTTTATTGCCTCCTCACCGATAATAGTTACCCTTGGTAACTATAGTAGTGTACCAGATGTGGTAATGGTCTGTATAGTGCTATTTTTCTTGTTTTGTGGATTGGGAAATTCATTTGATGCAAAATAAGAAAGTTTAGGATTTACAAATAGGGCTACATATAGAATAGTATTGGAAAAAGTAAGCAGAAACTTTGACCGTTAATCTGCATCAATGCTACGCTAACTTTTCTATAGTATGTAATAAAAATCAAGGAGGAACATGCATGACACAATCAACGCAACAAACGATCACACTGGCAAACCGTCCAAAAGGGATGCCTTCCAAAGAAGATTTCAAATTTGTGGAGAGTGAAGTTCCCTCACCGAAAGAAAATCAGATTTTAGTACGGACGCTTTATTTATCCGTTGATCCTTATATGCGTGGAAGAATGCAAGATACTAAATCCTATATTGCCCCATTTGAGTTGAATAAAGTCATCACTGGTGGCGTCGTGGCTGAAGTGGTGGAATCCAAATCGTCCAGCTTCAAGCAAGGCGATGTCGTTGTGGGAAATATCGACTGGGCGGAATATACGGTCGTGAATGAAAAGCAAGTCAGGGTGATTGATCCTAAAGTGGCACCAATCACGACTCATTTAGGCATACTGGGCATGACGGGATTGACTGCATACTTTGGGTTACTTGATATCGGTAAACCGCAAGAAGGCGAAACGGTCGTCGTTTCCGGAGCGGCTGGAGCCGTCGGTTCTGTCGTTGGACAGATCGCAAAAATCAAAGGTGCCAAGGTAGTGGGGATTGCCGGTTCGGATGAGAAAATAGAGTATTTAACAAAAGAACTGGGCTTTGACGGAGCTGTTAATTATAAGAAGGAAAGTTTTGAAACGGATTTGAAGAATGCAGTCCCTGATGGAGTCGATGTGTATTACGATAATGTTGGCGGCCAAGTAACGGATGCCGTTTTCAAACTGTTAAATATGAATGCGCGTATCCCATTATGTGGTGCAATCTCTTCTTATAATGCAGAAGGTAAAGATTTTGGGCCACGCCTGCAATCGGCCATGATCAAAACGAGCGCACTTATGAAAGGCTTCACGGTCGGGAATTATGCAAATCGTTTCCAAGAAGGAGCTTCAGATTTGGGGCAGTGGCTGCAACAAGGTAAACTGAAGTACGAAGAAACCATTGTGGAAGGGTTCGAAAACACCCCTGAGGCATTCTTGGACTTATTTAAAGGAAAGAACCTAGGGAAGCAGCTTGTCAAAGTTGCCGATCCGGAATACGCCGTTCTTTAAGTTTTTATACTGGGCATAGTGGAGGGAGACCTTTACTATGCTTTTTTTATGGTCCATGAAAGGGAACGCGTTAACTATTTTATAGGGAATGCACGAAATATGTGTAAAAATGCCATATTTCGTTATAAAATGTACATACAGACAGAAAGGGTGATGGATGATGTCAAATGTTGCGAAATTTCGAGATTTTTTAATGCGCGAAAAAATCCATATGAATGAGTTCAAAGAGGAAGATATCACCTTTTTCAGAGTGGAACAGAAGTTGAAGGATGGATGGAAGGTCCTGTTAGTCTTTTCATTTAATCAAGATGAAAAAGTGGCGGATTTATTTTGTTTTAATGTAACGGAGCTAAAGAATCCCGATAAGAAGGCAGCCGTTCATACGTTATTGAATGAATATAATGCTCAATTCCGATTTTCAAAGTTATATGAGGAAAATGGGACGATTTCGATTCGCTATTCGTATTCCCTTGATGGTGAATTTTTACCGGACTTGGCATTCCGAAAGCTGATCATGTTGCTTGAAACAGCGGAACAAGTTTATCCAAGGCTTATGGAAGTGATCTGGTCTTAATGTTTGGAAGAATCCTTTTGCCGGGAACTTTTTAACATCTTTATTGGGCCGAAACATATACTAATTCTATCTCCAGGAATTATTATTATTTTTTTCGAAAAGACTATTGCACTTTTGTGAAATTAGCTATATAATTATTTTGTTGTTAGTAATTCGACAAAATTCTACAAGGATATGCGGGTGTAGTTTAGTGGTAAAACCTCAGCCTTCCAAGCTGATGATGAGGGTTCGATTCCCTTCACCCGCTCCAATTATACATACTCATAACGCAGGGTTTCGTTACCTGGAGAACGAAGCTTTGCGTTTTTTATTTTCAAACAACAAGCGGGTATGAAAAAAATTCATTTAACGGTTGCATATTTTTCTATTAAGCTATATAATTATTTTATTAGTTGATTCGACAAAATTCTACAAGGATATGCGGGTGTAGTTTAGTGGTAAAACCTCAGCCTTCCAAGCTGATGATGAGGGTTCGATTCCCTTCACCCGCTCCAATCATACATACTCATAACGCAGGGTTTCGTTACTTGGAGAACGAAGCTTTGCGTTTTTTATATTTTCGAACAGAAATCCTACTGATTACAGCAGGATTTCTTTTTATTGTACAAATTTGTAAGTATCTGTTCTTTTACCTATAATTTAGGTAAGTGAAAATGGAGGAATGAGGTTGTACATGGATAAGAAGCTGAATGTGAAATCATTTTTTTCCTTGTTAAGATCGGAAAAACTGCCAATGGGAATGGTGTTATTTGTCGTAGTGTTAAGTTTGGTGGAAACGGTGGCGAGTCTCGTCGTCCCGTTGGTTACGAAGAATCTGGTCGATATGATATCTGGAAGCGGGATCGAGCGAACAACGATATTCCTTTTGCTAGGGGCTTTTATTGTCCAGACCGTTGCGGGAGGTTTTTCCTTCTACTTTCTGAGCTATATCGGTGAAAATGTTGTAGCTGGAATCCGTCGGAAATTATGGGATCATATTTTACAATTGCCCGTATCGTTTTTTGATTCCCACCAGTCCGGTGAAACGCTTAGCCGGATCACTCAGGATACGAATACGATTAAGACGATCATCACGAATCATTTCGTGACATTCATTTCAGGGATCATATCGATTATCGGGTCGATCATCATCTTATTCCTGTTGGACTGGCGGATGACGGTCATCATGCTCAGCATCGTACCACTATCCATGCTGATCCTGATTCCGCTTGGGCGGAAGATGTATAAAGTCTCTAAGCAGACGCAGGATGAAATGGCCACCTTCAGCGGAAATCTAGGGAGGGTCCTAGGCGAGGTCCGTTTAGTGAAGTCGCATAATGGCGAAGAGTTGGAACGTGAAAAAGGCAATCGTGGCGTTGGTGAGCTCTTTCGTTTTGGATTGAAGGAGGCTAGGATCCAAGCCATCATTTCCCCCTTCATGACGACAATCATGATGGTGATTCTCGTGATCCTTATTGGATATGGGGGAGTTCGGGTGGCTTCTGGTGCACTGACAGCGGGGACACTTGTTGCCATCATTATTTATATGATCCAAATCATCGTGCCCTTTAGTCAGATGGCCTCATTTTTTACGGCATTTCAAAAGGCGATGGGAGCGACGGAACGAATCCAGGGCGTCCTTTCGATACCTGGTGAAACCTATGAAGGGAAGCATGACACATTGGTCACAGCTGATTTGACGTTTAAGGATGTATCATTTTCCTATCAAGCGTCTAAGCCCATTTTGAATGATTTATCGTTTACGGTTCCTGCCAATAAGACGGTCGCCCTGGTGGGACCAAGCGGTGGTGGGAAGACGACGATATTTTCGTTGATTGAACGTTTTTATGAACCCACGAATGGGATGGTCTCGTTGGGAACGGTGCCAATTAAGGATATTGAACTTTCCATATGGCGGTCGCAAATTGGGTATGTGTCACAGGAAAGTCCAATCATGACGGGGACGATAAAAGAAAATATAGCGTACGGGCTAGGCCGTCAAGTTGAAATGGATGAAATCATCGACGCAGCAAAGATGGCAAATGCCAACCAGTTTATCGAAAGGCTTCCGGATGGCTTTGATACGGAGGTAGGGGAAAGAGGCGTGAAGTTATCGGGTGGTCAACGGCAGCGGATTGCCATTGCCCGGGCTGTGTTGCGCAATCCGAAAATCCTGCTATTGGACGAAGCGACATCCAATCTCGATAGTGAATCGGAACTTCTTGTTCAGCATGCCATCAAGAACCTGATGGCGGGCAGGACGACCCTGATCATTGCCCATCGGCTGTCGACGGTCATTGATGCGGATCGATTACTGGTTGTGGAAGAAGGGCGGATTACTGGGGCGGGGACACATGAAGAATTGCTTGCAAGTCATGGCTTGTATCGAAAGCTAGCCACGCAGCAATTGCAACTGCAGAATTGAGCACTTCAGGGGAGTAGCCTCCGAATCTGTTAAAAAATACACAAAAAAAACATGAGCCATTATCTCGATATGACTCATGTTTTTGCATTATCCTTCTAGGACGGAAAAAGATCCGTCTCCGCCGTGAATCTCGAGGAACATATCCATCAATGACTTTGTGAGCTGTTCGGCTTCTTTGATGGGTGTCTTTGCTTGTAAATAGATGATCTGGATGGCATGTTTGGTGTCTTCGGTGACCTTCGTCCGTTCCGAATCGACGTAGGGACTCCCGAATGCGCCGTCATCATCAGCTGAAACGATCATGTTTTCCATCGAGTTCACCCGCCCATTCAATCCAGGATATTGGTCCGGACTTCCACCAATTTTAATGGAGAGATCACCTGATAATGCATCTGCATCATAGATGCCAATCGGGACCTCGTATAAAAGCGAGAAGAAGTTATTCAAGTCGATGGCTGAATGGATAGGGGATAAGTAATTCTGCTTTTTGACTCGGCGGTATAGGGCCTCGACGGAAGGGCGATAGCGTGAAGGGTTCGTCCCGGTCATTTTGAAAATCTCCCGCCATTCTTTGATACCCGGAAAATCCGTGAGTTCCTTTTCTTCAAGATCAAAAAATAAAGCTTCTTGAAATAATTGAAGTCTCCCTTTTACCATTTGCGGCGAGGGGCCGACTTCGATGTTTTCGTATGTAATGAAACCAATCTTGAAATCGGGAACTTTGCTTGCGAGATTAGAGGAAATCTTAATTTCCAAGTGATACACCTCCAAAAATGATTGAAATTAGTTTATCATAGATACCAATGGTTTGATATGTTACAAGCATCATTGGGTAGAATGAAGAGAACGAAGGTGATAGAAATGGATATGCATGCACTCAAGCAAGAAGTGATTTTATATAGTAAGGAAATAGGCATCGATAAAATCGGTTTTACGTCAGCCACGACGTTCACGGAGTTGAAAAGCAGGCTGATCCGACAGCAGGAGCTGGATTATCAGTCCGGCTTTGAAGAAAAGGATATCGAAAAAAGGGTCAGGCCCGAATTGATCTTCGATAAACCGCAATCAATCATATCAATTGCGCTTGCCTACCCTTCGAAATTGAAGGATGCCCCTCAAAGCAAGAAAGGAGAGCGTCGCGGGATTTTTTGCCGGGCCTCCTGGGGAACGGATTACCATACCGTGCTCCGTAATAAACTGCAGCTACTTGAAGATTTTATAAAAGGGAAAGTCCCTGGAGCCATGGCGAAATCAATGGTGGATACGGGCGAACTTTCGGACCGGGCCGTTGCAGAGCGGGCAGGAATCGGATGGAGCGCTAAAAACAGCATGATCATCACTCCGGAATTTGGTTCGTATGTGTATTTGGGTGACATGATTACCAACTTGCCGTTCGAGCCGGATCAGCCGATGGAGGATCAGTGCGGCACATGCAATAAGTGTGTGGATGTATGCCCAACAGGTGCCCTTGTGCAAGGTGGACAGTTGAATGCCAAACGCTGTATTGCATTTTTGACGCAGACGAAAGATTTCCTTCCGGATGAATTCAGGACGAAAATAGGCAACCGGTTATATGGATGTGATACGTGTCAGACTGTCTGTCCAAAAAATAAAGGGATGGATTTTCATTTTCATGAAGAGATGGAGCCGGATCCAGAGCTTGCCAAACCGCTGCTGAAGCCATTGCTCACCATCTCCAATCGCGATTTTAAAGAGACATACGGACATGTATCTGGATCATGGCGTGGCAAAAAGCCGATTCAGCGGAATGCCATCTTGGCATTGGCTCACTTTAAGGATGAAACCGCCATGCCGGAACTGATTCAAATCATGCAAGAAGACCCGCGCCCCGTTTTGCGTGGCACGGCTGCCTGGGCGATCGGGAAAATCGGTCGGGAACGGTCGACCTCCATTTTGGAAGAAGCCAGGTTGAAGGAAAAAGACGAAGAAGTGCTCGCGGAAATTGAAAAAGGATTACAGTTCACTTACCATAATGAATAAAAAGGAAGGCCCCGAAAGCAACCATTCGGGGCCTTTCCATTTTTAGCAGTTTGACCGATAAATAGTGTGATTTGACCGATAAAAGTGGCAAAACGACCGATAAAAAGCCGAATTGACTGATAAAACTACCCCATCGACCGATAATTGCTTCTCAGTTGAGCAATGGACCGAATGAAGTTGTGTTTTTAACCAAGCCCTCCTTCATACACATTAGAAGAGGCGCTATGAAGGAGGGCTTGATTTTGAGGGAACAGTTGAAACGGCTTTTACAGGAAAGGGTTGAACTTTACACTTCCAATGAGCATGTACGGGGAGAGGGTAAGATCTATCTGAAAAAGGAAGCACTGAAGAAGCATGATACGGAAATTGTCCGTGTGAATGCTGCTGGAAAGGTTGACTCGGAACGGCAGGAAGGGGATTTGAAAATCCTGACCTATCAAGTGCATCTGCAGTATTTAATGAAGCAGGAGGATGGCTTCTATATAGAAGAGGAGATGGAAGAGAGGGAGGCGCGGTTTCGGGATGAATACTTAATAGAAGAACGGGAGCTTGAACCTGATTTAGAACCTGACGAGGACCCGGAAAATTGGGAAGTGGGTTTGGATCGGCTTACTTATAAGTATGACCGGATGAAGGCGGTTCAGTATGCGGAGCGATGGTGGAATGAGTTCAATCCACAGTATTATAAATTCACCGATGACTGCACCAACTTTATTTCCCAGTGCTTGCATGCCGGGAACATCCCGATGTGGGGCGAGCCGAACAAGAATAAAGGGTGGTGGATCAGAGGAAAGAATTGGAGCTATACCTGGACGACAGCTCATTCTTTGTATCATCTGCTTAAGGGAGGGAAAGGGATCAGGACAAAAGAAGTGGAGACGGCACAGGAATTGAACCTGGGTGACATCCTGTGCATTGACTTTGAAGGTGACGGGCGGTTCGATCATAACTTGATTGTGACGGCAAAGGACCAAAAAGGCATGCCTCTTGTGAATGCCCATACGATGAATAGTCGCCATCGATATTGGACGTATGAGGATTCGACTCGATATACACCGAACATCGTCTATAAATTTTTCGTGATATTAGATGGAGTGTGATTGTTTTTAGTCTGTTTGTTTAATGCTATAATTAGTTGAAGTTTAAACTAGAGGTGAAAATGAAGTGGCAATACATGTAGTTTTATATCAACCACAGATTCCAGCAAATACAGGAAATATCGCAAGAACATGCGCAGGAACGGATTCACACCTGCACCTTATCCGTCCGCTTGGTTTTTCAACGGATGATAAACAGCTTAAACGGGCTGGGCTCGATTATTGGGAACATGTGAAGATTCATTATTATGATTCATTGGAAGAGTTTTTTGAGAAGAATGCCGGCGGTGCATTTTATTACTTAACCAAATTTGGTGAACAGCCGCATACAACCTTCGATTACAGTGATCAAGAAAGTGAAATTTATTTTATTTTCGGACGCGAAACGACAGGACTGCCAAAAGAGTTGATCAAAGAGAATATGGACAGATGTCTCCGTATTCCAATGACGGATAAAATCCGGTCACTGAACCTTTCCAATACGGCCGCCATCTTGATTTATGAGGCGTTAAGACAACAGGATTACCGTGACTTGGAATTAAAAAGAGAATATTAAGGAGTTATTCGTCAGCGGGGTGGGGATGCTTTGCTGACGAATGCTTATACATAATTAGGGGGTAAAGCAATGAATAACATCATCGAGAAAATTCTGGACCACCGTTCCGTCCGTTCTTTTGAGGACAAGCTATTGTCTGCGGAACAAATTTCCACGATTGTTGAGTGTGCACAGGCTGCATCAACTTCAAGCTATATCCAGGCCTATTCGATCATCGGGGTGACCGACCCGGAAAAGAAAGCCAAGCTTGCTGAATTGGCTGGACCTCAATCATATGTAGAGAATAATGGACATTTATTCGTGTTTTGTGCCGATTTACATCGTATGGACATAGTAGCCGAGATGGAAAACGAAGATCTTACTGCACCAATTGAAAGTACGGAAAAATTCATGGTGGCCTGCATCGATGCCGCACTCGCTGCTCAAAATGCGGCGCTTGCTGCTGAATCAATGGACCTCGGCATTTGCTATATTGGTGGTATTCGTAATGACCTTCAACAAGTTTCGGAAATCCTGGACATCCCACATCGTGTCGTTCCTCTATTCGGCCTTGTTGTCGGATATCCAAAAAAACGTTCAGACAAAAAGCCAAGACTTCCTCAAGCCAATGTATATCATGAAAATGGCTATCAAACGGATAAACAGACCTTCATCGGTCAGCTAGAAGCATACAATGAAACGATTTCCGACTATTATGAGCAACGGACCAAAGGAAAACGGAAAGAAACCTGGACGCAACAAATGGCGGACATGGCCGGCAAGAAAAGCCGGATGTATATGAAGGACTTTGTGGAAAAACAAGGATTGAAAAAACAATAATTATAGGTGGATGATTCTCTACTTCATGTTCGAACATCCATTTAAAAGGATTACATCTCATTAATTATATAGAGCTTAAAAATAAGAGCCTGACACTAAGTGTTGGGCTCTTATTTCTTGTATAAATTAAAATAATGCAGATATTCTTTTTCTGATAGGATGTAAAAAAATTTTCCGATGAATTATTTCGAAGGTTCAAGGAGGCATGTCATAAATCAAGTATAAGGAGATTATCCGCTTTTTAACAAAGTAAATATTAACAAAGGCAATAGTGAGAAAACTTCACAGCCTAATTAAGTATATAATAAACATTTGTACTGATAACTTCATAATAAGAAAGGAAGTAACAATTTGCAGGTATTAGGTGGTATTTTATTTTTTTGTAGCTTCATATCTATCTTTGTATTTATCATTTTAGGTATAGTAGCACTACTCAAAAAGAACGGAAAGGCAAAATCACGTTTTATTGGAGTGGGTGGTTCATTTATTGTCGCCATCATTTCATTTATTATTATAGGAGCAAGCGGGGAATCTGAAGAAACCACAACAGATAAAGAGAAGCCAGCTCAAGAACAGAAAACAGAAAAGGCAGAAACACCTGAAGAGAAAGCAGAGAGAGAGGCCAAAGAGAAGGCCATTGTTGAGGAGAAAGCGAAACAGGCTGCTGAAGAAAAAGCTAAGGATGAAGCAGAGGCTAAGAAGAAGGCTGAAGCTGAGAAGAAAGCTAAAGAAGAAGCTGAAAAGAAAGCTAAAGAAGAAGCGGCTGCTAAAAAAGCAAATGCAAAGCCTATTGAATATAATAGGTTGAAGAAAAATCCAGATAAAATGATTGGTGAGTATACGAAATATACGGGTGAGGTTATTCAGATCCAGGAAGAAGAGGACTTTACGGCCATCCGTTTAGCTGTTACAAAAACATCATATGGATACGATCCTAATGACATTATAATGGTCATGTATGCAGGTACGACCGATTATATAGAAGATGATGTTATTACTGTGTACGGAACTATTTCTGGCGAATACAGCTACACTTCCCAAGCCGGTTGGGAAATCTCTATTCCAAGCATGCTTGCTGAAGAGTTTGAAAAGTAAAAGGAAAGTCACTCTTAGTGGAGGCACTTATTTGGTGTCTCTTTTTTATATGCTTTTCTTCCAAAAAAAGGGGCTTCCCCCACAAGTCATTTTCATGACTTGTGGGATAGCTCCCTTTTTCGTATGCTCTTATTTATTTTTCACACCTGGTTTGTCGGCATATCCACCAGTGAAGATGGCAGCTAAAAACGCAATTGTTACGGCAATGACAATAACTGTTCCCATGATGTAACCTCCCTTTACCCATATTGTCCCACTTAAGTATAGGCTTAGTATACCCCAATTTTTAGTAGATGTGCACGTAAATTTTCTTGCCCCGTGATTTGTCACCAAATATTCAAGACTTTAAAGGAAAACCTTGGATTGGGCAGCCGGACAAGATGAACCTCTTTGGAAAGTCTGACATGTTTGTCAAACTCGGCGCATAGATTTAAGTATTCTCTGAAAGTGATAGGGGGAGGTTCCTAGATGGATATTTTAAAGAAAATCGAAAAATTTAGAGAAGATGAACAGAAGCTGAAGTGGGAAGGCACCTTCGCAGAATACTTAGAGATACTGAAAGAAAAGCCATTAGTTGCACAATCTGCTCATTCGCGTGTATACAACATGATCAGAGATGCTGGGATAGAGGAAGTAGATGGAACGAAGAAGTACAACTTTTTCAGTGGTCAGCTGTTTGGACTTGAGGATTCATTGGAGAGGCTCATCGAGGAGTATTTTCATCCCGCCGCTAAGCGGTTGGATGTCCGAAAGAGGATTTTGCTTTTGATGGGACCGGTATCAGGTGGGAAGTCTACATTGGTTTCACTCCTTAAGAGGGGGCTTGAAAGTTATTCGTTAAATGACTCAGGGGCGATCTATGCGATAAAAGGATGTCCGATGCATGAAGATCCACTGCATCTCATTCCTCAAAACTTGCGGCAGGATTTCTTTGAGGAATATGGCATCCGGATTGAGGGGAATCTGTCACCGCTGAATGTGATGAGATTGGAACAGGAATATGGCAGCCGGATTGAAGACGTGATGGTTGAGCGTATCTTCCTTTCAGAAGACAAACGTGTGGGGATTGGTACATTCAGTCCATCCGACCCTAAATCACAGGATATTGCCGACTTGACCGGAAGCATCGACTTTTCGACGATTGCCGAATTCGGATCTGAATCAGATCCGCGAGCCTATCGCTTTGATGGTGAGCTCAATAAGGCAAATCGCGGAATGATGGAGTTCCAGGAAATGCTGAAATGTGATGAGAAGTTTTTATGGCATTTGCTCTCACTGACTCAGGAGGGGAATTTCAAAGCAGGAAGGTTCGCATTAATCAGTGCAGATGAACTGATCGTTGCCCATACGAATGAAACGGAGTACAAGGCATTCATATCCAACAAAAAAAATGAAGCCCTACATTCCCGGATTATCGTCATGCCGATCCCGTATAACTTAAAGGTGAGCGAAGAAGAGAAGATTTATGAAAAAATGATCCATGAAAGCGATGTTTCCGATGTCCACATTGCTCCGCATACCTTGCGGGTGGCAGCCATTTTCAGTATCATGACCCGTTTAAAGGATCCGAAAAAAGGTGATATCGATTTATTGAAAAAGATGAGACTGTACGATGGGGAAAATGTTGAAGGATTCAACTCCGCGGACATCAATGAGCTGAAGAAGGAATACCAAGATGAAGGCATGAGCGGGATAGATCCACGGTATGTCATTAACCGGATATCCTCCACTATCATTCGGAAGGAAAACCCGTCCATCAACGCACTTGACGTATTGATGTCGTTGAAGGCAGGCCTTGACCAGCATCCGTCGATAACGAACGAGCTAAGGGAACGATATTTGAACTTCATTTCGCTTGCACGTAAGGAATATGATTCGATTGCCAAAAATGAAGTGCAAAAAGCGTTTGTGTATTCCTATGAAGAGTCGGCGAAGATCCTTATGGACAATTACCTAGATAACGTCGAAGCATACTGCAATAAATCAAGACTGCGCGATCCACTGACTGGGGAGGAAATCAATCCAGACGAGAAATTGATGCGCTCGATTGAAGAACAAATCGGCATTTCTGAAAATGCCAAAAAAGCCTTCCGTGAAGAAATCCTGATCCGTATCTCGGCCTATGCAAGGAAAGGAAAACGATTTGATTATAATTCCCATGACCGCCTACGTGAAGCCATTCAGAAAAAGCTGTTTGCTGATTTGAAGGATGTTGTCAAAATCACGACTTCAACCAAGACACCGGATGAAAGACAACTGAAGAAAGTGAATGAAGTCATCAAGAGACTTATTGACGAACATGGGTATAACTCGACTTCCGCCAATGACTTACTTCGCTACGTAGGAAGCTTGTTAAACCGCTAAAAACAAGAAGACCCCTGCCTTAAAAGGTGGGGGTTTATCGAAAGAAAATATTGTAAATAATACCAATTCGTGATATCTTTTAGCTGAAGCAGTTATTCTCCGATGTTAATAAAACAACCTATTAAAATCCTCTGAAATACTTCGCGCTTCGGATATTTTCACATGATCGTCCAACATGTACATGAAGAAACGTTGTCGTTGTCATGGATCAGTAAGGTTTTTTCTGTTTTGTAAGCGCAATCATAAAAAGGTTGATGGAGGGATTTCAAATGAGTGTAATCGCTGAATTGAATGAATTGGCTGGTAAAATCAACAGTAATCCGGAGCATATCCAAAACGAGGAAAATCGTGTGTATCAATTCAACATTGAAGAGATTGGACCGGTTCAGCTGTTGATTAATAATGGACAAGTTGAAGTGATCGAAGGTACGACAAATGATCCAGAAGTGACATTGAAATTATCAGAGAAGAATTTCTCCAAGTTATTAAAGGACGATTTAAATACAACGGTCGCTTTTATGACAGGTGGCCTAAAGGTAGACGGAAACATCGCTTTGGCATTGAAACTGCAGGAAATTGTAAAACGTTATAAATGAAAATACCGAACTCTGCCGTTCTTGGGAGAGTTCGGTGTTTTTTGTGTTGTGGGTTCTTTTATTCAGTGACATTTAATCCGTATTGTTCGATGAGTGTGACGAGCTGGCTTGGTGATAACTTGTCTTCGCGGTATTCGATTTTGATTTCGCCGTCATCCACATCGATGATGGCACGCTCGACGCCTTCCGTACTCAATAGGATGGACTCTAAATTTAAAATTGGGCCCTCGGTTGTCGCTTCCCTCACATAGAGTGTAGTGGTTTCCATGCTCCATTCACCTCCTGGATTTTTTCCATATAGATTATCTATACCCTTTATCCATTGGACATATGTACGGTTTGAAAATTGGAAATATAGGGTATCAATAAGGTAGAGGTGATATAAAATGAGTAAAGAAGAATTGAAAAGAGAACATGTTCCAGAGAACAGTTCGATGGCGAAAGACTTAGACGAGATGAAAGAACTTGGGAAGCAAATGGAACGGCAGAGAACGAACGAAGAACTGAAGGAATGGGATAAACGACCAGGTACCGTCCAACATGAAGTCGAGGAAAAAAAAGAGTGAAAAGGCGTGCCATTGAAATCGTTCCATCCATGTAAAAAAGGGTATCCAAGGAAGTTACAGGATGCCCTTTTATTTGTGTCAATGCCTATCGAAAAACCGCATTGATCGGGATGGGAGATCGACATCCCCTGCAACTCCTCCTTTTATAGATCCTTCAAATCTTAATAACCCGTAACGTAACTACTTCATTCTCTTTGTTTTCTCTCTAAAACAACGATTCCGCCCGCTTATATCATTTCATTAGCACCGGTCACTCACTGAGGATATTGAGTTTCTTGTTGTTCAGGTTTATCCTTCCCTGTTGACCTGGGACAGCCGCAAAGCATGTCCAATTTCTTTTATCGCGTAGGAACCCGTCTTATTTTTTGGGCAAAACAACCATTAATGAATTTTTGTGTAAATTATCCTTCGCCGCTGCATAGGATAGAGTAATACTTTTATTTTTATCCGATTTTTCTCGAATTGTATATTTGAATAGCTAAACCTGTGTTGCTGTGGGCTTTCTCACACTAATTTATTATATGAAGGAATGATGAAAAGCGTGCAAACATTTTTAAGGGGGGAAGAGAATGTCAGAAGAGAATAATAAACAATACGTGATCTCAGAGGAAAACTGGTCCCTCCATCGGAAAGGCTATGATGATCAACAACGCCATCAGGAAAAGGTGCAAGAGGCTATCAAGAATAATCTGCCTGATTTGATTTCTGAAGAAAGCATCGTGATGTCCAATGGTAAGGATGTTATCAAAATCCCGATTCGCTCCTTGGATGAATATAAAATCCGCTATAACTATGATAAAAACAAACATGTCGGTCAGGGGGACGGGGATAGTAAAGTCGGGGATGTCATTGCAAGAGATGGATCGCCATCGAATGCCGGTTCCGGAAAAGGGCAAGGTGCTGGGGACAAGGCGGGCGAGGATTATTATGAAGCCGAAGTGTCGATGATGGAGTTGGAGGAAGCATTGTTTAGCCAATTGGAGCTGCCGAACCTTCAGAAAAAGGAACATGCGGAGCATACGCTTGAGCATATTGAATTCAATGATATCCGGAAAACCGGCTTGATGGGGAATATCGACAAAAAGAAAACGATGATATCGGCCTTCAAACGGAATGCCTTAAGCGGCGATCCAGGCTTTCATCCCATTTATAAGGAAGACTTCAAATTCAAGACATGGAATGAGGTCGAAAAGCCGGATTCCAAAGCGGTCGTGCTGGCGATGATGGATACATCAGGAAGCATGGGTCTGTGGGAAAAATATATGGCCAGGAGCTTCTTCTTTTGGATGAACCGCTTTTTACGGACAAAATATGAAACCGTCGAGATAGAATTCATTGCCCATCACACCGAAGCGAAAGTTGTGCCTGAAGAGGATTTCTTTTCAAAAGGGGAAAGCGGTGGAACGATTTGTTCATCCGTCTACCGTAAAGCATTAGAACTTATCGATCATAAATATGACCCTGTGAAATTCAATATCTACCCGTTCCATTTTTCCGATGGTGACAACCTCACATCCGATAATGCCAGGTGCGTCAAGCTCGTGGAAGAACTCATGAAGGTCTCCAATATGTTCGGTTATGGCGAAGTCAACCAGTATAACCGCCATTCCACCCTCATGACTGCCTATAAGAACATTGACAATGAAAAATTCAGGCATTATATCCTTAAGCAAAAGGCCGATGTATTCCATGCGATGAAGAGCTTTTTCAAGGAAGAAGAAAGTAAGAAATACGCGTAAAACAAAGAAAAAGAAGCCTGTGATGGCTTCTTTTTCTTTGTTGGCTTTAGGCCTCTACGAGAGAGGGTTCCAGCTTAGCTTTTGAAGAATCTTTCTTATGGGTGGTAAGTGTTACAACTAAACAGATGCCTAGGAATACAACAAATAAGCTGGAGATGACCCATAATGCCGTACCAAGGCTGGCTTGCATATTACCACCATAGTAAAGCAACGACCTCATTCCATCGACCATGTACCTCGTTGGAAGGAAGATGCTTGCGATACGGTGGAAATCCGGTAGGTTTGCGATAGGAACCGCCCCACCACTGCCGAAAATACCCATGATGTTGAGCGGGAACATTATAAGCATTCCCCATTTGCCAAAGAATAGGCTGATTACTTTAAACATGAGGAACATCGTCATACTGCTTAACAAGGTAAACCAGAATATTGGCCATATGCCAATGGAATGCACACTCCCGAAAAATCCGAACACAGCGAGTTGAAGCATGGCTGAAACCAGTAGTGTTACGATTAAACCGAAGAGCAATTCTGTAATGAGAATTTTTGTGTTGCTGATCGTGTGTCCCTTTGAGTTAAGAGTTTCACTGATTTTATTAATATAGCCATTTATCATTTGTACACCCAGCAGTCCTGTTATTGATGTAATCAGCACAATCATGAAGGGGGTCATCCCTTTATTTAAATTGGCTGGCAATCCAAGGACATTGGTTGATGTATAGTGGATGGGTTGATCTAATACAGAAGTTGAAAGTGGAGATACTTGCATATTTTTTGAAACCAATGCGGATTTAATTTGGCCGCTTAGGCCATCGGATGCTGATGATGCCATCGTTTGTAGCACATTAGAAGCAACTGCAGTAGCCATCTGACCACCAGCTTCATTGATCAAGATTTCCACCTCGGCCGCTTTTCCATCCGTCTCCCCTGAAATGAAGCCACCCTTCAATTCGTTAATGGAAGCTGAGAAGTTTTCAGGTATAACGATGGCTCCATAAGCATTATCATCCTTAATTTGATCGATTGCTTTTTCTTTGCTTGTCACCACAGACCATTGTAAGGAATGCCCGTCTACTTCTTTGGAAAGGTTACTTAGCAGACTTTTACCGAATGCAGAAGAGGTGAACTGTTCGTCTTCATTCACGATGATTAACGGAAAGTTGGACAATTTTGGATCGGCTCCACTGAATACGGGCAAATAGATGCATATCATGCTTAGCATTAGCAAGGGTACCGCCCAGATGGGAAACCAGGTCATTTTAATTTTTAATAATTTCTTCAAATCAATCATTCTCCTCAAACTAGTGAAACGGGTCAGTCATCAAGTCGGTCATTTGATTCTGCCTTTGAAAATACCTTTTTATTCATGATTTTTACCATTAAGTACAGCACTTCCCTGTCTTCCAGATCCATTTCCTCAAATATCTTAGAAGCATGGGAGTTATCTACAGAGTAAGAAACGACGCTATATCCAGCATCCGTTAATTGGATGAGTTGACTCCTTTTATCCAAAGGGTTTTCCACCCGTATAACCAATTCTTTTTTCTCAAGAGAATCGACTAAATAAGTGATCGATGCTGCTTTTAAGTTTAAATGCTGTGCCAATTGAATCGATAAGCAAGCGTTCTTCCGTTCGATATAGCTTAATATGGAATATTGATTGAGCGTCAACTCTTGTTTTCTCAAATGGCTGGCGAATGCCTTTAACCGATTGTTTGCCATTTTCTTGGCCAAATCATTATAAACACTTATTAACATGTCGACTGTAATCCCTTTATTCTCCTCCAAAAAAACACAACTCCTTAAAAGCGATAAAGTCAATAATACTTTAAATATTCTAAGTTGTAAAGGAGTTAAATCCGCTGATAATAAGGAAAATATTATAAAGTGCTTTGAATCATCAAAGTTTATTGTGTAAGCGTTCACAAACTCTCCTAAGAAATGATGGGTAATGGTCTTTTCCTAGGAGCAGTTATAAATAAAATTATAATGTGAGTGTGCTGGTTGCATTAACTAATTTCTTGAAGTGCCGATATAAGAAAAGAATGAAGGACTTTATACCTAAAAGGGGAGAGTTTTAAGAATAATAATAGTATACGGAGGGAAATAAAGTGAAGATGTATAGGAACTTGAAGATAAAAGTAAAATTGATTGTGGCATTTTTGTTAATGAGCATAATTCTAGGAGCTGTCGGAATATACGGATTAACGAATCTAAGTCATTCTAACGATGATCTTGAATCCATGTATCATGACCAGCTTGTGCCCCAGCAATATCTTAATGAAATCGAGGTTGCGTATCAAGATATTCGAATCGGTGTCCGTAATTTGGCATTTGTCGCAAAAACGCCTGCAGAAAAAGAAGCGGGTGAGCAGGTAATCCTTGAAAAGATGGACGAAATTGATGCATTAACGAAGAAATTTGAAAGCAGTAATATGAATGCTTCTGAAAGAAGCCTTGTTGAAGAATACAAGATAGCCCTGGCGGATTTTTATGTCCTGACGGAAAAAAATATGGCATTAGGGAAGGCGAATGATATAGAAGGATTCCTCCGAACATTAAAAGAAAACAAAGGGAAGGGCGACCAATTGGAAATAAAGATTGAGGAGCTAAATATCATGACGGATGAATTGGCCCGTGATGCTTATAAAAGCGCCAATGATTCCTTCACCCATACTAAGAGTACTACATATATCCTTATCATTTTTTCAGTATTGCTTAGTATTGCTCTAGGCTATTTTATTTCTCAGGTGATATCGAAACCGTTGAATAAGGTCGTGCAATTGGTCGTGGATATCTCAAAAGGAGATTTAACCCAAACATCGGATATTGATACGAAAGATGAAGTGGGGGTTCTTGCCAAATCAATGAATGAAATGGTAAGCAATCTTAGAAATATGATGAAGGGGGCATTCCACACATCCGATCAGGTGGCTGCCTCGTCAGAAGAGCTGACAGCAAGTGCTGAACAAACAAGTAAGGCAACGGCGGATATCTCCAGTGCCATCCAAATGATAGCGGATGGAGCCGGCAGCTCTGCAGCAAGCCTTGAGGAAAGTTCGACGGAGTTAGGGGAAGTATCGCTTTCCATTCATCATATGGCAGAAAGTTCCCATGCCATTGCGAAGTCTGGATTACATGTCGCTGAGCAAGCGAAATTGGGTGGCGAATTCGTTGATAAAACGGCGCTACAGATTCAGACGATTTCCCAATCAGTTGATAAAAGTGGAGAAGCGATTCAATCACTGGATAAAAGGTCTCAGGAAATAGGCGAAATAACAAAAGCGATTACAGAGATAGCGAATCAGACGAACCTGTTAGCATTGAATGCGGCCATCGAAGCAGCTAGGGCAGGAGAACACGGGAAAGGGTTTGCCGTGGTCGCTGATGAGGTCCGTAAGCTGGCTGAACAGTCTCAGCACTCTTCGACTCAAATCGCTGAACTTATTAAAGAAATTCAAGAAGACATGATGAAATCCAATCAATCCATCAACCAAGTCAAATTGGACGTGAAAGAGGGACTTGGTATCGTCTCGAAAACAGAGGAAAGTTTCAAAGTCATCTTGGATTCGATTAGGGATTCGAGTGATCAAATCGAAGAAATGGTCGCAACTTCCGAGCAAATGTCAGATAGCGCTCAAGAGGTTTTAACCAATTTAACGAGCATCACGACCATTGCAAGAAATGCAACAGGTCATAGTCAAAACGTTGCAGCCGCCACGGAAGAACAATTGGCATCCATGGAAGAAATAGCTTCTGCCTCCAATAATCTTTCGAGGATGGCCAGTGACTTACAGGAACTATTAGGTACGTTCAAACTATAAAAACGTCCAGCTCCGCCATCCCTACACTTCATAGGGATGGCATTTCTATTAGCGGTTTGTTTTCAAGTACGAAGCTCGGCAGGGAATAGATAAATAAAAACAATAAACAGCCGATATTATGGAATAAATTGATAATGAATGGACGTTGGGATGAAGAATGTCATTGAGAAAATCACGGAAAGAATCATAGATATAGAGGTGAAATCCACTCTTTTAATATATGTAATGAAAATTCGGCCAGATGAAAGGATCAAAAATGAGTGAAGAAACTAGGTATATGGAAAATGAATTATTAAATCTTTTAGATGCTTTCAAGGAGTTGAATTCAGATTTAGATGTGAAGGTTGTCTTTCAGAATATCATTCTCCAGATGGCCAAGCTTTTGGATGCAGAAGCAGGTACGTTATGGGTGACAGATTCAGATCGTGATGTGATAAAAGCCACTGCCGTATATGGGCCGACTTCCTCTAACATTCTCAAAGTAGAATTGAAAATGGATGAGGGAATCGTCGGAAAAGTGATCTGTTCAGGAAAACTACAGTTGATTTCTGATGTATCAACAGATCCGGCTTGGGCACCGAGAGTGGACAAGGATAGCGGTTTTACCACCAAGTCCATGCTTACGGTTCCGTTAATTGCAAAAGGGAAAGCGATTGGTGCCATGCAGCTTCTTAATAAAAAGAACGGCCAAAATTTCACTAGGAAAGATGCCCAAATGGCCCTCGTTTTAGCCAACCAGTCAGCATTGGCACTGTACAATAGCCAAATGTTCGAGGAAATTCAAAATATTAATCTAAGCATGATCCGCACGCTTGCCAAAACCCTGGATAAGAGAGACCCATATACTGCCGGTCACTCGGAAAGGGTGGCCACTTATTCTAAATGGATGGCTCTAAAAATCGGCTTGGATACCAAAACATGTGAGGAATTGTATAAAGCGGCCTTGCTTCATGACATTGGGAAAATCGGTATCCCCGATGAAATTCTACGAAAGCCTACTGAACTGTCGAATGAAGAATACGAGATCATAAAAAAGCATCCTGAAATCGGCGCGGATATTTTGTCGACCATGGAGCCAAAAAGAACAATCTTGAATGCGGTGGAAACGGCAAGATACCATCATGAAAGGCTGAATGGAAGTGGATACCCTGATCAATTGGCAGGAAAGGAAATCCCTCTCTTTGCGAAAATCGTCGGAATTGCCGATACATTCGATGCGATGACGACGGATCGACCATATAACAAGGGACTTAGTTACCATGAAGCGGCAAAAGAGCTGATGACATGCAGGGATACACATTTCGATGAAGCATTGGTTATTGCTTTTCTGACCGCCTTGGAAGAGCGAAAATACATAACGATAGAAGAGGGACATGGATTGGAGGGAAGGTAAATGAATCCATTTGATTTCATGTTGATTGGGCATTTCGTGGGGGACTTTCTGTTTTTAGACCCGGTGGATGGCTATCAACAAAGCCACAAAGTGGATTCTTCTATTCACGCATGTGACTGTCTATACTTCATCGTTTTTTTATTCGGTCTATTGGCAGGAGGAATCTTACTTTGGTGGCTCACAGTCATCTATTTCGGACATATCGTATTGGATCGGCAAACCTTCGTCTCTTTCTGGGGGAGGAATATCCAAATGGCCGATGAAGATCCAGGGTTGGTTATCGATCATGGTCAATGAAATCTTCCATATCATTCTACTGGCCATAGCGATTTATCTTTCATAAAGGGGGAACAGGGGATGGAACGTTTTATAAGAAAATATAGCATCGAAAAAGATTTTCCTTTATCTAGGTCCTTCGTTTGGAAGGTGTTGGGGGACAATGATCGCTTAAACCGGTTCATTGGTTTATTCCCTGTCGAATTCGGCAAAGTGGAAAACAAGCAAGGTGGGATTTTTTATCGAGATGCAATAGCAAAGGTAGCTGGATTCGTCGATATCTTGTGGAAGGAATATCCCTTTCAGTGGGTGAAAAATGAACAATATACCTTTGAACGCATATACGAAAAAGGTCCTTTTACTAAGTTGGTAACCACTTTTGAATTTTTGGAATCAACGATATACGAAAATGGATGCAAGGTCTTGATCAAGAGTGAATTTTCTCCTCGTAATCTATTGGGTTTGGCGGCGATCCCCCTCATAGGAATCAAATCAATGAAAAACACGATCCGGTATGTGGACGAGCAGATGCTAGTGGCCAACGGTACCATTGAAAAAATCCACTATCAGAAAAAATCAGTAGGACAAGTAAATCTTGAGGAATTGAATCGCTTAGAAACGCTGCTTGATGAAGCACCCGTTAACCCGGATTATAGGATAAAGTTGCATGGATTATTGAGGGATGGCGAAAGCAATGATGTAGTCAAGATGAATCCTTATAAAGTTGCAAGCGAATGGGGAGCGGAGCCACTAGAGGTCTTGCGTCTTTTTCTCTACGCAACAAAAGCGGGCCTCTTAAATTTAAGCTGGAACCTGATTTGCCCGAATTGCCGTGTCTCCAAGGTGGAATATACGACTTTATCAAAGCTGAAAGGTCAATTTCATTGTGATTTATGCGGAATTGACTATAACGCGGACTTCGGTAAATATGTGGAACTGAATTTTTCCGTGCATCCATCCATAAGGAAAGCATATGACCAGGTTTTTTGTGTAGGCGGGCCGATGATCACCCCGCATGTACACATGCAAAGGGTAATACAAAAGGGGAATGCCTTTGCCTTCCCTCTTCCCGATGGTTTTGTGAAAATGAGGATACGCGTGTTGCAGGCGAATCATATTGTTACATTCGATGAATGGCCGGAAGATAAAAATATTAAGGGGATGGCCTATACATATGAGGACAACGGTTGGCATAAAAGCGGAGAACAATATAATCTAAAGAACGATGAAATGATGATATCCAATGAAAGTTCGTCGGATATCGTCGTTGTCATGGAAAAAGCCGAATGGAACCAAGAAGTCGTAACAGCTGCTTGGGTCACCTCTTTGCAGGAATTCCGGGACCTGTTTTCGTCTGAAGTATTATCCCCCGGGCAGCAGGTTGGCATCGAGAGCGTGACCATTTTATTTAGCGACCTTCAAGGATCGACATCCTTATACGAAAGCATAGGGGATGCAGATGCCTACGGGCAGGTTCGCAGGCATTTCGAGTTTCTGAGCCATTGGATTTCAAAGAATTCCGGGGGTGTCGTCAAGACGATCGGAGATGCCGTGATGGCGGTATTTCATCTGCCGGAGGATGCCCTGAAAGCCGCCATTCAAATACAAGAACATGTGTCAGAGTTCAATGCCACGGTAGGTGATCCCATTGTCTTGAAACTAGGTTTATATAGTGGCCCAGCGATTGCCGTGAATTCGAATGATCGATTGGATTACTTCGGAAGGACTGTGAATATGGCTGCACGCGTACAAGGTCAAAGTGCCGGTCATGATTTAGTGCTTAGTGAAGATGCCCTTCAAAATGAAAAAATGCAAGCAATCATCATGGGGCTCGAAAGGTTTGAGATAATTCCATTCAAGGCTTCTCTAAAAGGAATCAATGATGATGTGGCGTTAATTCAGCTAAAAAAAAGAGTACCAGGCTCCCTTATCGTACAGAATGAAGAAGTGAGTGATGTATAATAAATACAAAAAATCCCAGTAAAATGAAGACTACTGGGATTTTCAGGCTGAGTATTACCGATTATGATGGTTAAACCAAGTAATGAAATTATCGACGACCACATCCAAAAACTGTACAGTCGGTTCATGGGTCAGGTTGCCTTCTTGATCGACTTTTTCATGCACGGCCCCTACATACACTTCATTTCCAGGAAGAAGCGGAGACGAGACGCCTGCGGCAAATAAGATATCCCGTAAATGCAATTGGGCCTTAACCGTCCCCAAATTCCCCATGGAAGCCCCGACGATCCACGATGGTTTACCAATCAAGACTTTATCCACACGAGATAACCAATCAATCGCATTGACTAACACGCCTGGCACTGTCCCATTGTATTCAGGAGTCACCCACAAGACCGCATCCGTATGGGCCACTTTGTTTTTAAACTCTTTCACAACGACTGGCGGGTCGTTTTCGATATCCTGGTCGAAAAATGGTAGATCCCGAATGTTCAAGATTTCAAGTTCGAATTTATCTTGATACCGCTTTTGAATGTATTTAGCGAGTTTCAGGTTATAAGATTCCTTTCGAATGCTTCCAACGATGGCAACAACTTTCATCATAAAACCTCCTATTATTTATTTGCACGAGCTGATTCTTCATTAATAGTATAATTGTTATTTTATTGAAAGGGAAAAGAGACGCTCATATGCTTTGCTCGAATGTCTCCATTCAAGAGATAAAAAATCTATGCCTCGTTTACCCTTCGATGGTAATACTTATCAAGGAAATAGCCGAAAACGGATGCAAGCATTTGTTGAAAGAGCATCCCGAGAATCACGGGCACGGCAACGGCTGCAGGGAAATAGGTGGTGGCAAGGACTGCACCGGCACTGATATTGCGCATCCCCCCGGTAAAGGTCAAGGTAATGACATCTTCTTTTTCCCAGTGTAGTAGTTTACCAATCGACCAGGAAAATGCATAGCCTGAAGCGGCGATGAAGAGTACCAAGAGTGCCATGACCAGTAGTTTCTCGTTGAAATGGGTCAGGTAGGGTGCGATTTTTGAACTGTTCAAGATCACGACAATCCCTACGCTTAGTTTGGAAAAAGGAGCCAGACGGGGGGCAAGCCTCTCTTTTATTTTCCCTTTTGTGGCCTGGTTCAAGAACATCGCAAGCATCGAAGGTATAACGATCATCCCGATCAGGCCTTTCACCATGGGCCATATCTCCATTTCAATCGTGCCTCCCCCAAAAAGTGAAACGCTATAAGGCACAATGAAGGGGGAAAGAAGGGTGTCGATAAGGATAATCGTCAAAGCTAACGCGGCATTCCCTTTATAAATGGTGATCCAGATGATGCTGGTGACTCCGGTTGGAATGACGACACCAAGGACCAATCCGGTAATCGTGAAAGCATCCCCTTGAAACACCAGGTGCCCGAGGGCCCAGGCCCAAATCGGCATAAGGATATGCAGGATCATTAATACTATGAAAATGGGTAAAGGATGATAGATTGCTCGTTTCAAGGATTTGAAATTGGAGCCTAGGCTACCTGTAAAGGTAATGAAAGCAAAAATCCATGGAACCAAAAATGTATAATCGGTTAGCCGTTCGGCCAACAAGACACCGATGACAACGCTTATCGGTGTGATGAATGGCATGGCTCTATTTAAATATGTATTGATTGACTGCAGCGACATCCATCCACTTCCTACCGTTTAATTTCTTCGTTTTTAAGTGTACCATATTCCAAACAATGAATATCGGAACAAAAATCCTTAGCTTATCACACTTGTGTATATACAAAAATAAACCAGTTTAGTAAAATATTTTTAATGACTAATATTTTGGAGCGAAAGGGGATTTCATGAAAAAAGAACTTTTTTCTTGGGTAAAATCGGTACTTATTGCATTAATCGTCGTTTTCATTTGTCGTCAGTTTTTATTTGTTCCAGTGACTGTAAAAGGTGAGTCCATGGAGCCCACTTACGAAAATAATGACCGGATTGTCGTTACGAAAGTCGGAAACATCGAGCATTTTGATATGGTTGTATTTCACGCTCCGGATGCAGAAAAAGATTATATTAAAAGAGTCATCGGACTTGCGGGCGATAGTGTGGAAATGAAGGATGACGTGCTTTACATAAATGGGAAACAATATAAGGAACCATACGTGGAATCAAAAAAAGAGGAAATCCAATCTGATGAAAACTTGACTGAGAGTTTCGACGTGAAAGTTCCAAAAGGGACTTTATTCGTAATGGGAGATAATCGCAGGCATAGTTGGGATAGCAGAAGGTTCGGTGTCATCCGCGAAGATTCACTTGTAGGGAAAGTGGAGTTTCGTTTCTTCCCTTTGAATGAACTGGGTGACCCTCAATGACATGATATTTTGTTGGTTAAAAAGAATCCTATTGATAGTATAGACTAATTCGAACTTTTAGAAGATGATAGGTAAAGGGCTTTTCCATTGGGTAAGGTCTTTTATTTGATATGTGGAGGTTTTTTGAATGATGAAGAATGGGCTAGCCACTCTATCCATCCCAGAGTTGGATGAAGAGATGGGAAGGCAAGTGAAAGGGTACGTGGATTCGCTGACTGTTCCGCAGGGAAGTTTGGGAAGGCTTGAGGAATTGGTTATCGAACTGGCGAAGATGACAGGCGAGGCCTTTCCGGAGGTGTCTAAACCAGGCGTGATCGTGTTTGCGGCAGATCATGGGATTACGGATGAAGGGGTATCCGCTTATCCAAAAGAAGTGACCGAACAAATGGCGCTCAATTTCCTTAATAACGGAGCGGCAATCAATGTATTCAGCCGTGCGATATCCGCTTACTTTGACATTGTCGATATTGGGATTGATGCGGATATTGAAGCACCTGAATTGACGTCAAGGAAAGTTCGTCGAGGAACTCGAAACTTTTATAAAGAGGACGCGATGACGCTAGAAGAAGTAAACCAAGCGCTTGAAGTCGGGTATGAACGGGCAGAGGCGATGATCGAGCAAGGTGCGAAATGTCTGATCCTTGGCGAAATGGGAATTGGCAATACGACAGCGAGTTCTGCCATCATCTCGGTCGTTAGTGGAAAAAGCGTGGAATCACTAGTAGGTCAGGGGACCGGCCTGAAAAGTGAAGGAATCATACATAAACAAAGAATCATTGAAGAGGCCATTTCATTAAGAAATCCTAATCCGAAAGATCCAATCGATATTTTAATGAAAATCGGTGGACTCGAGATTGCCGGTATGGCAGGGGCGATGCTTGCAGCAGCCAACAAACGAATACCGATTTTGCTGGATGGGTTCATTACGACAACGGCTGGTGTGATTGCAAACTTGATTTCGAATCGTTGTGCTGATTATATGTTCGTTGGCCATCAATCGGCAGAACCTGGCCACAGAACGGCCATAGAATGGCTTGGTAAAGAGCCGATTCTCCAATTGGACATGAGGATTGGGGAAGGAACCGGTGCTGCGGTTGCATTTCCCATTCTTCAGGCAGCGACGTTGGTCGTAAAAGAAATGGCAACATTTGAATCAGCAGGGGTATCCAATAAATAATGAAAACAAAGAGGCCTTCTTGATGGGGGCCTCTTATTTTTTATGTGAAAAATCCAGCTAAACGAAGCATAAGCCAGATGATCAGGGGGTAGGAAAGTAGGCTTCCGGTAAGCGTTACACACAAACTCCAAACTCGGACTACCTTATTTTTTAATACGTGTGCAAGCAGAATCATAGAAAAGAGACAGATGAAAAAGGCTGTAATAGCTCCTGGATTATACGAGCCAAAGTAAAAGAATAAAGCAAGATGCTGTACCGCATTGAAGAAAATGGCACCCTGTGTGAAGATGACCCAATGAATGGATGATAAGACCTGAATCTGATAAAGACAAATGATGAGGAATACTAGAACAGTCAAGATAGAAGCGGCAAGGATGAATTGAGATTGACTGATAAAAGGTATATGAAAGTGTTTTGTTAAGTATTCGGTCATACTTAATGATTCTTCCGAGTTGTGGAGGAGAAATAATAAAGGAATGAGCCATAACGTTTTGTTAATAGAAACACCTCCTTTAGGATGGGGAAGAAAACAAAATGGATAGAAAACCCGGACGATGAACATGTGAATGTCCATGAGTCCGGGCGGGTTGATCATCTACAGATTATAAGCGTCTACGTTGAAACCTTTTGCTTTGTAATAATCAAGTGTACCTTGATAGATTGCTTTGGCAGCCTGTTGTTTGTAATAAGTTTGTTTCAGTTTGGCTGCATCGCTAGCATTATCGATAAAACCTGCTTCCACTAGCGTTGCTGGCATGGAATTGTATTTTAGAACATAGAAGTTAGCTTCTTTTGTCCCTCTATTTTTAAAGTCCATATAATCTATCAATCTTGCTTGTATTTTTTGTGCTAGAAGTTTGCTATCAGCATTGTATGGATTGACGGCAGCCCTGCTATACGAACTATAATAGTACGTTTCGCCGCCAGTGCCACCGCCGGCATTAATATGGACGCTGACAAAGACATCATCGTCTGACTTCTTGTTCGCTGAAGCAAAGTCCATGCGCTTTTGCAGGGATTGGCTGGTGGAAATTTTACTTCCCGCCGTAACACTGCTTGTCTTTGAGGTTCTGGTCATGATCGTATGGATGGGTGTTTTATCAAATAAATCTTGTGCTCTCTCGCTGATTTCCAGAGTGAGAGCGGCTTCTTGCAGACCATTACCCACTGCACCGGGGTCCGTTCCACCATGACCGGGATCGAGAATGATGCTAAGTTCGCTTAATGGGGAGACGGTGGAGAGAGAATTATCCCAAACCCAGCCTTGAAGATTACCAGCCTGGATGTATCTCCAACCATTTTTCTCCTGAAAATAGCTCACGGTAGACCCTTTTGGGATAAGACCAATCGTTCCTAATGACTTTGTGGCAGATAAATATACATTTACATTATATATAGATTGAGAAACACCCTCAGATTTGGAGGAAATCTTCATCGTTTCCTTCATGTACTTATCTTCAATCCAACCCGTTGTATTGCTGCTTCTCACAGAGCGCCATCCGTTTTTCAGCTCTTTAATGGCAACTGTTTTATTTTTCGCAAGGGTTTTGCCTGTGGTTCCGCCGCTCTTATTAGGAGATTTGTAGATTTTAGCCGAACTCGTACCAGTGACTTTTGCGGTAGCAGTCGTGTCTACAAGAGAGTCTGACCAAGCCCACCCTTCATTTGATGAAGTTTGGATATATGTCCAATTTCCCATCGTTGCTAACGAAACAAGGGCTGTGCCATTGGTCACTTTTGTTTTAGCACCAGAACTTTTAGCTGGTCCTTTATATAGGTTGGCATAACTTTTCGCAATGACAGTTTGGTGTGAAAGGGTATCGTAATCGGTGTTAGTCAAGTGAGCGTTCCAAATCCAGTGGCTTTTTCCGTTTACAAACACATGACGCCAATTATTTTTCACTTCTGCATATGCGACAACACTACCGTTGCTCAATTTCCCAGACGTACCGTATTTCTTGCCGGCTCCATTATACAAATTGACATAACTAGCTTTGACCTTTCCTACACCGTATGTAGGCTGAATGTATTTCTCAGCTACCCATGCTTCCTGACCATTTACATAAATATGTCGCCAAGAGCCGGTCTTTTCAAATAGGATGGTTGTAGTACCTGCTTTTGAAGATCCTTCTTTCCCAAATGATGTTCCAGGTCCAGAATAAAGAAGATGTGAAGCTTTTCCGTTTGTCAGTACAGCTTCACCAAGAGAAGACTGTACAAACCTTGACGCAATCCAGCCATAATCATCGTTACTTTGGAAATACGTCCAGTTGCCGGAGGTTTTGATGATTGTCACCAATTCCCCTTTTCGCACTTTTCCGCCCGTTGTCCCATAAGCCTTACCAGGCCCTTTATAGACATTGGCACTGTTTATATTATGAATGATTCCCGTGTCATTGGATTCTGCAGCATTGACCTTAAGCGAAGGGCTGAGTGAAGTGGTCGTTATGAAGAATACGGCCATTGTAAGTAGTAGGATTTTTTTAAACATAATGGGTGACCTCCTTAGTTATAAGGACGCACAAAGAAAATGACTAATAATAACAGTCAGTTATGAATTGATCGTTATTATAAAAATGGCAACAAAGATTATGATTGTTCGAAAGGCACCTCCATTTATTTCAGCCGATATTTTTTCCATTTAAAGCACGTCTCGACATAATATAACATATTTAAGAGGTTTTGTTCAAAAAAATGTTAAATTGTGAGTTCTAAAGTTTCATGGATTTTAAGTATTGCTAGTCTAAAAGACTGGTTGTCTTACAAACATTTCCTTGAGACGGTGAAGACCAGTGAATTGAACACATCACGAATCAAAAAGGGAGGTGAATGGGTGGATTGGGAGTAAGCGGTAAAGTGGGTGAGGGAAGATGAAGGGAATAGCCAATGTACTTTTAGCAGGTAGACACTGGCTTTGCTTGAGAATGTTTCTTTCAATAAAGAATGACTCTGGCCATTTAAGTGGTAAGAGAGGCAAAAAAAGCGTGGGGAAGCCAGCAGGCGAAAAGAAATGTGTGCCGTACCGTTTTTTGTGCTAATCGGGACATTTCAAGGTTTTCAAAGCTTAGCTTTCACCCGCAATTTCTCTGCATTCGCTTTTGACATGCTAGCGTGAAATAAAAGGACTGCCGGTCACCCAAAAGCGCCAAGGATAGTCTTTCGCTTCCCCCGAGTTCCCGATGCCGATACGGGGTCCGCTTGAAATGTGATCGGGTCGTTTGCCGGAAGCAAGATAAAGTGGGGGTTCTGTAAACATATGTCCATAATCAGACATCGTGATGCCAAGTGCCTTGGATAACTTCCCGGGTCCATTCGTCAGTTTGCGGACATCAGAAAGACCACGCCTTTCATGCATTAATTCCACTCCCACATAGGGCTCCACTGCCCGAATCAAGATGGCTTCCGGAATTTCGGGACCGCCACTCACGACATTCACAAGGGTATGGGTATGCATGGAATATGTATAAATCATGCCGGACTCACCGAACATGACTTCCGTCCGCTTCGTCCTTCTATTGCCAAAGCTATGAGCAGCCCTGTCTATGGCCCCCATATAGGCTTCGGTTTCGACGATAAAACCAGCAGCCGTTCCTTCCGGGGTCCCTTTCACAAGCAGGCAACCCAAAAGGGATTGGGCCAGCTCAATCGTGGGCTGGTTGTAAAATTCCGGTGGCAAAATGGATGGGATGGTAGGTTCTTTTTGCATCGTATCACTCCAATAAGTAGGTTACAGTTAAAATTCCCTTATCGAAGAAAAAGAAACCTCAGGATACAAAATGAAAAAATCGACTACGCATGCAGCCGATCCATTAGCTTATAGGCTCCTATCGCTTTGCATTTCCTGATCCCGCTTGATTTTACCCGGCCCCACGGAAAGAGCGACCAATATTCCGGCAAAAATAAAAAAGACACCGGTAATGAAGACACTGGAAAAGGCATCGATCCAAGCATGTTCAATCGTCTTGATCAGGACTTGGCGGGCTTCTTCCGGCAGTTTCAGGTTTTCAGGATAAAGCATGATATTGAATAGCTTATCTGTCTGATTGGCTAGCCCTTTCAAAGCTTCATGCAGTACAGGGTTCTTTTCGCTCAGCACGGCATCATCCATATTTTGTTGAAGATGATGGTTCATGACGGCATTCAAGATCGTAATCCCCATCGTTCCGCCAATGGAACGAAAGAAGGTAGAGGCTGCGGTGACCGAACCAAGCTGCGACTTTGGGAATTCATTCTGAACGGCAATCATCAACGTCGGCATGACTAGCCCCATTCCCACTCCAAGGACTGCCATGAAAATAAAGGCGGTCAGGATATTGGTTTCACCATCCATCGTACTCATGAGGATGAATCCAAGCGTTGCAAAAAACATTCCGGAGGTAAGCACCGTATGAAAGCGGAAGGTTAACAGCAGCCGGCCCCCGACGATACTGGCGAGAATCATGCCGATCATCATCGGGGTCATGGTCGAACCCGCTTTAGTCGGTGACACGCCAAGCACGCCCTGCATGAAAAGCGGAACGAACATGATGGCCCCGAACATGCCAAGGCCCAGTAGAAACCCTAAAATGTTCGTGGTGGCAAATACCCTATTTTTAAATAGGGATAAATCCAGGATCGGTTCAATGGCCCTTCTTTCAAACACCACAAAAAGGGCAAGGAAAACGAGGGTGCTTCCAAAGATGGATATAGAGTCGATCGACATCCACTCGAACTTATCACCTCCGAAGGTCAAGCCCAACAAAAGCAACACGATGCCAGGGATTAAGGTGAAAATCCCTAGATAATCGATGTGAACGTTCTCTTTTTTCATGATGGTTTCATGCTTTAATCCGACGTAAATCATTCCTGCTGATAATAAACCGGTTGGTACATTGATGAGGAAAATCCAATGCCAGCTAATATGGTCTACAATCAGTCCACCCAAAAATGGACCGATAACGGCGCTTAATCCAAAAATGGCCCCGAAAACACCTTGCCATTTAGCTCTCTGTTCAGCTGTGAAAATGTCTCCGATAATGGTCTGGGATAAGGGCATGATCATCCCGCCCCCGATTCCTTGAAGGCCACGGTAAATGATGAGCTGCTCCATTGAAGTGGCGGTGGCGCATAAAAAGGAGCCAATCGTAAAGATGATCGTTCCCAGCAGGTAAAGGGAACGCCTGCCATATAAATCCGATAATTTCCCGACGATAGGAACGACGGTGGTGGAGGCAATTAAATAGGCGGTCGTCACCCAAGCGAAGATGGTGAAGCCATTCAATTCCCCGATGATCGTCGGCATTGCTGTACCGACAATCGTTTGCTCCAATGAGCTGAAAAACATCCCGATGATCAATCCGGTCAAGACAAGCTTGGTATTGATTGACTTTTTCTCCATGTCCATTTCGCGTCTCCATTCTTGTAAAGTTCAATCTACATTGTAAGATATTGACTAAGTGGCCAAAATTATAAACTTTTTCTGACTATATAGTCAATCCATATTTTTCGCTAAAAAAATCACTTGATTGGGATGGAATCTTAAAGGAATGGATCCCGTGATATTTTTCTTTTACACACACTAGGAAGTCTTGGGCATGTTTCTCATTTCTGAATCCGTTATAATAAGATACTAAATGAAGTTATGATTGGAAGTGGGAAATATGAATAAAAAAATTGGATTCATTGGATGCGGTAAAATGGGAGAGGCGATGCTGGGAGGCATGCTTCGTTCTGGCGTCGTATCTTCAGAAATGATCATGGTCAGTACGGCAAGTGTAGGGACCTTGACTAAAGTCACTTCAAAATATGGAGTGCAAGGGTGTTTGGACAATAAGGAAGTGGCAGGATTTGCCGATATGCTTTTCCTTGCTATTCCACCGTCCATGCACGAGCGGGTGCTATCTGAAGTGAAGGATTATATAAAAGAAGATGTTGTGATCGTTACGATGGCCGCTGGAATCACCTCGTCACAAATCGAAGAGGGCATCGGAAAACGGGTGAAGGTCGCAAGGACGATGCCGAACACTCCATCACTAGTAGGGGAAGGCATGACAGTAATCAGTATGAATGATGAAATCGATACTGCCGACATAAGGGAAGTCACAACACTATTGAACAGCTTTGGAAAAACGGAGCTCATCCAAGAACATCTGATGGATGCGGTGCCGGCAATCAGTGGATCTTCACCCGCCTATGTATACATGTTCATCGAAGCCATCGCGGATGGCGGTGTACGTGATGGTATCCCGAGGAAGCAAGCTTATCGGATGGCTGCCCAAGCTGTTTTAGGCGCGGCTAAAATGGTACTTGAAACGGAGAAGCATCCTGGAGCGTTGAAGGATGATGTGTGTACCCCGGGTGGTTCAACGATTGCGGCCGTTGCCACTTTGGAAGAGAATCGGTTCAGGGCAAGCGTTTTGGAGGCGATGAAGGCCTGCACGGATAAAACAAAGGGAATCAATCACTGAGAGAAGGGAATTTGCCTGACAAATGGGTAACTTCCCGGGAACTTTAATCAGAATATTTCGTTAAAAAACAGGGGGAAAAGACATGAAGGAACATATTGAACAATTAAGAAGCATTTTACCGGCAGGACAAATATCCGTGAATGAAACGATACTGGAACAACATAGTCATGATGAATCGTATCATGCGCCAAGGTTACCGGATGTGGTCGTTTATCCGAGAAATGCCTTAGAAACGAGTGCTGTCGTACGGTACGCCAATGAGCAAGGAATCCCAATCATTCCTTTTGGTTTGGGGTCGAGTTTGGAAGGGCATGTAGTCCCTGTAAACGGAGGGATCTCACTTGATTTATCCTTGATGAATAAGGTGCTTGAAATCAGCGCAGGCGATTTTTTAGTGAAGGTCCAACCGGGAGTAACACGGACACAATTGAATAAAGAACTGAAAAAATACGGGCTCTTTTTCTCGGTTGACCCAGGTGCCGACGCAACATTAGGTGGGATGGCGGCAACGAATGCAAGTGGGACGACTTCTGTTAAATACGGGATCATGCGGGATCAGGTTAGGGATATGGAAGTGGTGCTTGTGAACGGGGAAATTATACATACCGGAAGTTCAGCGGCAAAATCTTCATCCGGGATTCACTTGAATGGTTTATTTGTCGGTTCGGAAGGCACGCTAGGGGTATTTACCGAATTAACGTTAAAGGTCTACGGGATCCCGGAAGTGACGATGGCGGGGAGGGCCTCATTTCCAACCGTCGAAGCTGCGGTGGCAGCCGTGAATGGCATCATGGTTGCCGGCATTCCCATCGCACGAATCGAGCTAGTGGACTCGGAATCTATGAAAAAGGTAAATCAGTTCTTGGATAAGTCCTATGATGTAAAACCTACATTATTCTTGGAGTTTCACGGGAATGCAGCCGGGCTTGAGCAGGATGTGACATTCGCAAAGGAAATTGTCCGGGATTTAGGGTGTGAAGATATCCAGTTTGAAACGGATTCGAAAGCGCGTAACGAATTGTGGGAAGCCCGCCATAATCTTGCTTATGCATTCATCCATAGTGCACCAGGCAAAAAATTGATGGTAACTGATGTAAGCGTGCCTTTGAACGAATTGTCTCATGCCATTTTGGATTCGAGGGAAAAGATCGAACAATCGAAAGTGGAAGGTGCGATCGTCGGTCACGTGGGTGATGGGAATTATCATGTCTTGTTCATGGTGGACCTTAGTAACCCAGAGGAAGTGGTGGAAGCAAAGCGGATAAATGAGGAGATTGTCGAATACGCACTAACCAAAGGCGGTACGTGTACGGGGGAACATGGAGTAGGACTTGGGAAAAGAAAATATCAGCGGAGAGAGCACGGCACTGCATACGAAGTGATGAAAACGATCAAGCAGGCTTTGGACCCGAAAGGCATCATGAATCCTGGCAAAGTATTTGAAGACTGATCACACATAACGGTGGGTCGAAAATGATCATGTTCTGGTGCGTGTAGAAAAATACAAATACAAAAAAGGCTCCAGGACGTCATGAACGTCACTGGAGCTTATCATTTTAGGCATTAATATTATTTTGATCCAAGGCACTTACTACATTGACGTAGTTATATCCAAGGTCCGTCGCGACAGCCTCAAACGTGATTTCACCGTTGGCCACGTTTACCCCTTTTGCAAGGGCTTCATTTTCAAGAATGGCTTTTACAGCGCCTTTATTGGCAATTTGCAATGCGTAAGGAACGGTTACGTTCGTCAACGCAGTGGTCGATGTTTGAGGGACCGCACCAGGCATGTTCGCCACTGCATAGTGGACAACTCCGTGTTTTACGTAAGTAGGGTTGTCATGTGTTGTGATATGGTCAACCGTTTCAAAGATACCGCCTTGGTCGATGGCTACATCGACAATGACTGATCCCGGCGACATGGATTTGACCATTTCTTCCGTGACAAGTTTTGGAGCTTTTGCTCCTGGAATCAGGACAGCCCCGATGACTAGGTCCGCATCTTTAACGGCTTCCGCTACATTGAATGGATTGGAAATGAGAGTGGTTAACTGATTTCCAAAAATATCATCCAGTTGGCGAAGACGGTCGGGACTTAAGTCAAGGATGGTTACATCCGCTCCCAGACCGATGGCGATTTTGGCTGCATTCGTTCCAACCATACCACCCCCGATGACCGCTACTTTACCGCGTTTGACACCAGGTACACCGCTTAGGAGGATACCCTTACCCCCGTTGTTTTTCTCTAGGAATTGAGCACCGATTTGTGAGGCCATGCGTCCAGCGACTTCGCTCATTGGCGTTAATAATGGAAGTGTGCGATTTACGGAAACGGTTTCATAGGCAATGGCCAATACACCATTTTCCTTTAATGCTTTTGCCAATTCCGGTTCGGCGGCAAGGTGAAGATATGTGAAAAGAATCAAGTCTTTACGGAAATATTTATATTCAGATGGGATAGGTTCTTTTACCTTCATGATCATGTCCGTGCTTTCCCAGACGCTTGCAGCATCTTCGACCATGATGGCGCCGGCTTCCTGGTAGGATTCATTGGTGAAACTGCTTCCTAAGCCTGCGTTTACTTCTATAAAAACTTCATGTCCGGCATTGGCTAATGCCATAACACCAGCGGGAGTGATAGCTACACGGTTTTCGTTGTTCTTGATTTCTTTCGGAATGCCTATTCTCATCTAAAATACCTCCAATGGTTTCTTTTAAGTATTACCTAAAGTATAAACGCGATTGGAAAAGGTTAGTATGTGGAAATCAGAAAAGTGGAAAAGAGGCCTTTGTGGAATTCCACAAAGGCAGAGTCAAAAGGTATGGGTAACTATTGGATACGAGCCTGGATAACCAAGGTGTACGTAAGAAAATCTGACATGGAACTAATCAGTGGAACCGATTTCCTTCATTCGTTCTATAATTCTTCTTTTCTTATAAAGCATCATGCCTGTATCGGCCATATCGGAGATCATGGAACGATTGGTGAATGCACCAAAGATGATGCCTGCGACGGGAACCATCTGCAAAAGTTTCTTCCAACCGAATTGATCGCGATATGTATAGACCACTTCCCGCCAGCCTTGAAGCTCGGAAGCAATTTCTCTTTTAGATTCGGACCCAGGAAGGACCATGTTCTCCATTTCCTTTAAAAGCGTCTTTTTCCCGACGACATCAGATGTAGTGAACTGTAGGCATTTGACGATGAAAACCCGTTCCTGCTTGTCCCGTGGATTGTAACCATAGGCTACGGCCATGTCTTGCAGGGTTTTAATGGACATGCCAAGGAGGAGGGGGATATCGATGGCTAAAGTGAAAACTCCGCCTATTCCTGTACTGGCCCCCTGGACCGTCGCTAAATGACTACCCGATTTTTTAATATCTTGACCAACTTTGTCCATCACTTGGAGTGGCACATCCCTGGAGATATCTTCAATGGTAGTGATGTTCAAATTTGGGCTATGAACCTCCACCTTCCTGATGATGGCCGATTCCTTCGTTAGGTATTTGCCGCCTGTTTGTATGTAGCTACCTATTTCATCGAGCAGGGCACCCAACCTTTTTTGAATGAAGGACGGGGTCACTTTGTCGAGTATCTTAAAGGGGAGGCGACCGATCCGGTCCCAAAACCATAGACCTTTCTGTTCCTTTTCCCACTTATTTATGATTTGCAATTCTTTCTCAAGTTCTTCTCTTGGTTCCAGATTCATGGTGGTCATTCTCCTTTCCGTCTTCCTATCTTTACCCGTAATGTAAGATTCATCGTGCTTTTTTTAGAAATTCTTTATATTGTTCAATCTTGATATCTAGAAAGAGGGACATCTTTTGAATCGGGTCCTTTAGGCGGATATTCCCGATTTCACTTATCCGTTTTAATCGGTAGTTCAACGTATTCACATGGATATGGAGACTCCTTGAAGCTTCATTGGGATTGCCGTCTTTTTCGAGATAGATGGTCAGTGTGTGCAATAATTCGGTCTGATTTTTCATATCGTATGCTTTGAGCTTTAAAACAGAAGGATGGACCGTTCGCTGTTTGTTGTTTGCAAAGACATCAAGCATTTGAAACATGCCGAGCTCTTCATAATGCAGGATGTGATTCATATCGTTTGGAAAAATCGACTTCATTTTCAGGGTATATAGCGCTTCCTCATAACTTGATTTCACGTCGGTCAGGTTTTTATACATGTTCCCGGATGTTCCAAGGATATGTTCCACACCAAACCGTCGTTGCATTTCCAATATGAAGTAAGGGATGAATTCATAAGTGGAGAAGGCAGATTCATTCTCCTGATTGAATCCAGTAAAAAGGATGAGCCTATTCTGGTCTATGGCAAAAAGGAAACTATGAATCTTTTGGGTGGTCGTTAGCATATAGGAAATGAAACGTTCGACTTCACGGTTGATTTCGTTTGGGAATTCAAATACCAATATGGAAAAGACGACTGGGACATGGATGGAAAACTTAGTGAAATGCTCGAGTATTTCCGATTCTTCCTGATAGTGTCCCGTCAACATGCGCCAAAGAAACTCCTGGTGTCCCGCTTCTTTCCTTTTCTTTTTCAATTGCAGTTGTTGTAGTTGATTTTTGGCTTCCTTGGCAGAGAAGTGGAGAAATTCCATATCCTCTTCGGAGAAAGGTTCGTTTACTTCCAATGCCCAGATGAAGCCCAGGACTTCATTGTTTTTCCGGATGGAAACCGCTGCCCGATTGCCAAGCCCGACGTCATGCCTGGCATCTATTTTTATCGGCATCCCATCTTTCAACAAGGAAGGGATGATGCCGTCTTTCCATAAGCTATTGATGACTTTTTCGGGTACCCGTCTGCCAATAATGGTCATGATCCGGGCTTGGTCTGTTGTATCATCATGGGTACTATAGGCAAGGAGACGATGGTTTCCGTCTTCTATTGTAATCGGACAACCTAAAACGGAACTGATTCTATCAGCAAACTCCATCATATCCCCATAAAGGTCTTTAAAAATATCTCTATTTTTCGTAAATTCCTTCATACTGCTAAGGCACCTCGCTTAAAAAATTCCTTCTTATACAAATTTTAAACGATTATCCTTATTTAACATAGTGATAGGATAGAAGAATTCCAGAAAATGAAAAAACCTGCTGAATCAGCAGGTTTTTGGAAACGTTAGAAAAAGAAATTAATAACCATGTAAATCAACCCTGCTAATGTAGCAGAAATAGGCAAGGTAATGAACCAAGTGATTAGCATTCTTTTTGCCGTTCCCCATTTAACACCCTTAACCCGGTGGGATGCACCGACTCCTAGGATGGAAGATGAAATAACATGAGTCGTACTTACTGGCATATGAATCAAAGTGGCACCGAAGATGATGAAGGCACCCGTTAAATCAGCGGCAACCCCATTGATAGGGCGAATCTTCATGATCTTTCCACCGACGGTCTTGATGATTTTCCATCCACCGATCGATGTTCCAAGACCCATTGCCAAGGCACAACTGAATTGAACCCATAAAGCGATATCCGTGCTTGATGCATATCCATTGGCGATCAGGGCCAGTGTAATGATCCCCATCGCCTTTTGAGCATCATTCGTTCCATGTGTATACGATTGAAGGGCTGCGGTAGCAATCTGGATCGTACGGAACCTTTGATTCGTTTTCGTCAGGTTGTTGTTTTTGAAAACAACTTTAAAGATGCTGTAAACGATATACCCTATCACGAAAGCGATGATAGGAGAGAAAATCAACGCTTCGAGAATTTTCAAGAACCCTTCCCACTTAATGGAGGAGAATCCGGCTGCTGCAATTGCGGCACCTGCAATCGAACCTATCAATGCATGGGAGGAACTACTTGGTATTCCGTAATACCAAGTAAGAAGATTCCATATGATGGCCGAAAGTAGAGCAGCCATGATTACATAAGAACCATTCGGGAGGGTGAACGGATCCACAATATCCTTCGTGATCGTCTTCGCCACGCCTGTGAAAGTCATGGCTCCAACAAAATTCATGATAGCTGCTAAGATGATAGCATGCCTTGGTTTTAACGCTTTTGTTGAAACAGATGTAGCAATGGCATTCGCTGTATCATGGAAACCATTGATGAAGTCGAATGCAAGTGCTAGGAAAACAATGATAATCGTTAAAATCAATAAAGTATCCATTTTTTGGGGTACTCCTTAGGCGTTTTTCATTATGATTGTTTCAAGTGTATTGGCAACGGCTTGACAGTTGTCGGCAATTTCTTCAAGGCTCTCGTAAATCTCTTTATATTGGATGATTCTGATTGGATCTTTCTCAACCGTAAACAGGTTTTTGATGGATTGGCGTTGGATGCCATCACAAACAGATTCAAGTTCTTTAATCTTAATCGCGTTTTCACGGATCATTGGTAATTTTTTAGTAGATAGCGTATCGACAGCTGTTTCGATTTCATAGGTGCATTCTTTAATGGCATCGACGAATTTAAGCATGTACTCATCGGCATTAACGATAGAATACATTTCGAATAGAGCGGAACAATGCTCCAAACCGTCTATGACATCATCCATTCTCATGGTTAATTCAAGAATATCTTCACGCTCTATAGGAGTAATGAAGGCGTTGTTTAATTCTTTAATGATGGTGTGAACCATTTCATCGCCCTTGTGCTCATAATCTTTCATCGTATCTGAAAAAACTTTTAAGTCGCTGATATTTTTAAGCTTATAATCTGCGAAATAGTCCGCACTTTCTTTGATGTTTTGAGCAATATTTAATAACATCACTGCAAATTTGTCTTTTTTAGATTTAAAAGCCATGGTTAATGCCTCCCAATTAGTCAAGCGTAATTTTACGTATAAATGTGTACGCTTTAGTATTAACAACTTGATTGTAACGAATTCATCTAGCAATAGGGAAGGTTTTTCGACGAAAATTTACAAACTCTTAATAAAACTTTACAAAAAGATAAAGGAAAAGTGAAATTTGGGAATATCTACAATGATGAAGAGAGAAAAGAGAAGAAAAAAACCTTTCCGGATTGGAAAGGTTCAAGTGTTGGATTATAAAAATAATGAAATAATATAGTATATGGTTGCAGCCAATCCTGCGGAAATTGGTAACGTGATGAACCATGTCACCAGCATGCTTTTGGCGGTTGTCCATTTTACCCCTTTGATTCGGTGAGCTGAGCCTACACCAAGTATTGAAGAGGAGATGACATGGGTTGTACTTACAGGCATATGAATGAAGGTAGCCCCTAAGATGATGGCGGCACCCGACATATCAGCGGCCACTCCGTTTATCGGGCGGATCTTCATGATTTTCCCACCGACCGTCTTGATGATTTTCCATCCGCCGATTGAAGTACCTAAGGCCATGGCAATCGCACAGGAAAGTTGTACCCAGAATGGGATGTCGGAGCTATGAGCAAATCCATTAGCCATTAAAGCCAATGTGATGATCCCCATCGACTTTTGCGCATCATTTGTTCCGTGTGTATAGGATTGAATCGCAGCCGTAAGAATTTGAATCCTCCGGAAACGTTTATTGGTCTTGCCTAAGTTATTATTTTTAAAGATGATCTTGAAGATGCTATACACGATAAAACCGACTGCAAATGCAATGATAGGAGATAAGATCAAGGCTTGGACGATCTTAGAAAACCCACTCCACTTGATGGAATCGAAACCACCTGATATTATGGCAGCTCCAGCAATGGATCCGATGATGGCATGGGAAGAACTGCTTGGAATGCCAACGTACCAGGTGACCAAATTCCAGATAATTGCAGATAGTAGGGCAGCAAGAATGACATAAGAACCATTATTTAAGGTAAATGGATCGACAATGTCCTTCGTTATGGTTTGGGCTACCCCTGTAAAGGTCAATGCTCCCAATAAGTTCATGATCGCAGCCATGATGATGGCGTGCCGAGGTTGTAGTGCCTTAGTTGAAACAGCGGTAGCGATTGCATTGGCCGTATCATGGAACCCATTGATAAAGTCAAAAACTAAAGCAAAGAAGATAATTGCAGCTGTTAAAATGAATAGACTACTCATGCATGTAAGACTCCCTTAATGTTCAAGTATGTAAATATAAAACCTAGTTTGCGGATACAAAGTGGACGAGAGATTAGTCTTGAAACTCCTACTATTTAGAATGGGAGTTATATCGATTGATTATTCTTTTGAAAAGGTGGCACCTACTTTTAACATTTTTTTGCCCAACTATTCAATTGTAACGAATTTCTTATCTATAAGGATAGATGTTTCGTCATTTTTTTACAAAATATTTTATTCATTCGATGAAAAATTACCTATTCATTCTTTTTTTAAATAATAATGGATAGTTTACCAAAGGATTTGGTGGATTGAAAGCTGAAAATTCCGAGGTGAATGGTTAGAAATGCAAGGTATCTGATGCTATAATTGGAAAATAAAACTAAGGGGGAATGTCACGTGATTTCAAGTGTTGGTGAGAAGATAACTTTACATAATGGAGTGCAAATGCCGCAGCTGGGCTTCGGTGTCTTTAAGGTGAAAAACGGTGAGGAAACGGTTGAATCAGTCAAGAAGGCGATTGAGGTAGGTTACCGTGCAATCGATACGGCCGCCATCTACGAAAATGAAGAAGGTGTGGGGCAGGCGATTCGGGAAAGTGGCATCCCACGTGAAGAACTGTTCATTACGTCGAAAGTATGGAATACGGAACAAGGATATGAAACGACCCTTCAAGCTTTCGAGGATAGCATGGAACGTCTAGGTTTGGAGTATTTGGACTTATATTTGATCCATTGGCCAGGTCAGGATAAATACCTGGAAACATGGAAGGCACTTGAGAAACTTTATCATGATGGAAAAGTGAAAGCGATCGGCGTAAGTAATTTCCATGTTCACCATCTGGAAAACTTATTGGCAAACAGTGAGGTTAAGCCTGTCGTCAATCAAATTGAATTACATCCATTGTTAACTCAAACCGAAATTCGTGATTACTGCAAAAAACATGATATCAAGGTAGAGGCGTGGAGTCCGCTTGGACGCGGGCATTTAATCGATGAACCTACAATCAACCATATTGCGAAAAAGCATGGGAAAAGCGCTGCACAGGTATTGATCAGATGGCACCTACAACATGATATCGTAGTTATTCCAAAGTCGATTACACCTTCGCGTATCGTAGAAAATGCTCAAGTGTTCGACTTTTCATTGAGCCTTAATGAGATGAACCAAATCGACGCCTTGAATAAAAATGAACGATTCGGTAGCAACCCGGATGAACTGATTTTTTAACCAGTTTCACGAACCCTAAAAAGAGTGCCCAGAGAAATTCTGGACACTCTTTTTTTTAACATATTATAGATGGAAACTGTCTATACTAACAGTGGAAGACGAAATGAAAAATAGTATATACCCCTTTCTCTACATCGATAATCTCTTTTTCGGTTCCAAAAAAATTAAAATAAAATAAGGTTTTAGATTTAGAATAAGGGGAAAATACTTAGTACAACAGCAAACAAGAAGAAAACACACACAGACATTAAGCGGTGTCCAATCAACTTCATTTTAAAATGACAATTACCTTTTTAAATAACCAAAAACATTCGCATTATTAAGATATGCGTACCAGGCATTATACCTTTTGAGTGTAAAGGTTATGGTGTTGATCGGACACGAATAATGAAAGTGATGAGTATTTCTTCAAGTCTGTTGAATAAAATTCATTTACTCAAGGAGGAAATATATTATGGGATTCTTATGGTCATTAATTATCGGTGGTATTATCGGTTGGTTAGCAGGTATGATTATCGGACGTGACGTACCATTCGGTATCGTTGGTAACATCATTGCAGGTTTTGTTGGTGCATGGTTAGGTTCATTAATTCTTGGAACTTGGGGACCTTCAGTAGCAGATTTCGCTATCATTCCAGCATTAATCGGTGCTATCGTATTTGTCTTCATCTTAAGCTTAATCTTAAGAGGAACAAGAAAAGCTTCATAAATAAAGAAAATGTAGCTGGCCTAAACGGCCAGCTTATTTTTTTTTGGGGAATTTCAAGGTAATCGCTTTTAGCGGTTGCCTTCTTTCCGTTAATTAATATAGAAGAAAGCATTATTTGCTATTTAAATATATAAAAATTATTGTCATTTACTTAATAAAAAGGATAAACAATCAATATATAGGATGAATGTAAAATTATGATGTTTTTAAAATAATAATAATTGTATACTGAAAAATAGGGGGGAGAATGATGATATCAAAAAAAATGATGGGGATGCTGCTTGCAGTCACGGGCTTATTATTAGTGGCAGGCTGCGGGAGTGAAGAGAAAGTTCAAGAACAGACGATTAAAGTGGGCGTTTCCGCGGGCCCTTTTGAAGAGGTGGCCAAAAAGGTGAAAGAGGTGGCCAAGAAAGAGGGAATCAAAATGGAGATTGTCCCATTCAATGATTTCGTCACGCCTAACCGCGCTCTTGAAAATGGGGACTTGGATGTTAATGTATTCCAAACCAAACCATATTTAGAACAATATAACGAGAATCACAAAGCCAATATCGCAACGGTGGGGAAGGTTTTCACCACGAATATGGCTTTTTATTCGAAAAAATACAAAACGATCGAGGAAATTCCTGAAGGGGCCACTCTAGGAATCATGAATGATCCTCTTAATCTGTGGCGTGGTCTTTTGTTATATGAAGAAGCGGGTTTAATTAAATTGAAGCCGGGTCTTGAAAACTACGCAACCATCCAGGACATCGCAGAAAATCCAAAAAAATTGAAATTCAAGGAGTTAGAAGGCGGTATGCTTGCTCCAGCGATGAATAGCCTGGACGTTGCGATTATCCCTAGTAATTTTGCAATCCAGAATGGATACGACCCGAAGGAAGATCCATTATATATCGAACAAGGGGACAAGTTCCCGATTTACTTGGCAACCGCAGAAGAAAATAAAGATAATGAAGACTATAAAAAATTAACTGAATTATATAGTTCCAAAGAAGTGAAAGCATTCATTAAAGAAAAGTACGATGGTGTGTTCAAAACGGTCGATCATCCTTTTGAATGAAAGGAGAGAAAGGCACAGTAAAGAAGGCTCTTTGCTGGTCCAAACCTGGAAATGAAGGATAAGTAGGGGGGCTAGAATGATCCAGCTGACTGATATACACAAAACATATGTAGAGGGAAAAAAAAGCATTCATGCCTTAAAGGGTGTATCCCTTTCCGTGAACAGGGGAGAGATTTTCGGTGTGATTGGTTTTAGCGGAGCCGGAAAGAGCACGTTGCTTCGGACGGTCAATCTGCTGGAAAAGCCGACTAGCGGAAAAGTCATCGTGAATGGAGTCGATTTACTGCAATTGAGTGAACGGGAATTGCGGTCATCCCGAAAGAAAATCGGGATGATCTTTCAGCATTTTAATTTGCTGGATTCCTATAATGTGTTTGATAATGTCGCAGAAATCTTAAGAATGAATAAGATGTCCAAACGAGAAATCAAGCAAAAGGTGGACGGTTTGCTTTTGTTAGTGGGCTTGCAGGATAAAGCGGGGGAATATCCTGCCCAGCTGTCAGGAGGACAAAAACAAAGGGTGGGGATCGCTCGCGCCTTGGCGATGGACCCCGAACTTCTTTTATGTGATGAGGCCACCTCCGCGTTAGATCCACAAACGACGGAATCCATTCTTGAACTTTTGCTTGATATTAATGAAAAAATGGGATTGACGATCATGCTGATCACCCATGAGATGGATGTCATTAAAAAAATCTGTGATCGGGTGGCTGTCATGGAGCAGGGGGAAATCATCGAACAGGGGTCAGTTCATGATATTTTCAGTACACCTCAAGCCCCGACGACGAAAAACTTCATCCGAACCGTTTTCGATGATACGGTTCCAAAAGACTTGTTGAATAAAATGCAGCATGGAAGTTCGTCCTATAAAGTGGTCAGGATCTCATTCAGGGGAGACGATGCACTTAATCCTGTGCTACATTCTCTTGCCGTACGGTTTTCCGTGGTCACCAATGTGCTAAGCGGTTCGATGATTTCAGTGAAAGGAATGCCACTTGGGATGATGGTGCTACATATTTCAGGTAAGGAAGAATCGATTTTACAGGCCATCGATTTTCTCGAACAGGCGGTTCATCATGTGGAAATAAAACGGGATTCAGAGGTGATGATGTCATGATGGAGAGTTTGGTAGGGATGTCGCCGTTATTTACACAGTCGCTGTACGAAACAGTAATGATGGTTGGGGTCGCTCTTTTCGTGGCCACCATCATAGGCATTCCACTTGGGGTGTTATTGGTGATAACAAGAAAAGATCATCTAGCACCGAATAAACTGGTCTTTCTTATATTGAATATACTTGTTAACATCATCCGGTCCGTGCCGTTTATCATATTGATTGTGGCCATCATCCCTTTCACTGAATGGGTGGCAGGCACGGCGATAGGCGTTAAGGGCGCGATTGTCCCACTGATCGTATTTACCGCCCCGTATATCGCACGATTGATAGAAACGGCCTTGCTCGAAGTGGACCGCGGCATCATTGAAGCCTACTTGGCCATGGGAGCGACACGGACACAAATCATCTTTCGAATCATGTTACGTGAAGCTAGACCAGGGATCGTCCTTTGTTTGACGATTGCAACGATAGGGTTGATCGGAGCAACGGCAATGGCCGGGGCTGTGGGAGCGGGGGGACTCGGTGATCTGGCACTACGGTATGGGTACCAACAATGGGATCTTCCTGTCATGTTCCTGACGGTCCTCCTATTGATCTGCCTCGTTCAGCTAATCCAATCTTTTGGGAATTGGGCGGCCGCTACATTAAAAAAAGGATCATAATCAAAAAAAGCTGGCTCAAAGATGATGAGCCAGCTTTTTTATGGTTTATAACGTATCAAAGATACTGGGCTTATCCAGGAAAGGCGCTTCGATGGCGATTTTTTCTTCGGAGATAGGATGGATGAATTCCATTTTCCTGGCATGAAGGGCCTGACGTGGAAAGGACCTCTTTCCGCCATACAGAGTATCCCCGGCCAATGGATGATTCAAGTGGCTGAAGTGCACCCGGATTTGGTGGGTCCTGCCACTTTCTAATGTGCAGCTGACAAGTGTCCGATTTTCTTTAGGGTACCGTTCAAGGACTTGATAATGAGTGATGGCTGTCTGTCCGGATGGAGATACTCTTCGTCTCGTCGCATGATGCCGGTCCCGCCCAATCTTTTCTTCGATTTTTCCTGCGTTTTTTTGAAGGATCCCTTCCACTAAAGCATAATAGGTTCTCTTGATGTTCCGTTCTTCAAGCATTCTATCGAGCATGGAGCCGGTCAGTCGCTCTTTAGCAAAAAGGACGGCGCCGGTGGTATCTTTATCGAGTCTATGAATATGTTTTATCATGCAGGTTTGGCCGGTTACCTGAAGGTGGTGGGCCACCCCGTTGATCAGCGAATTCCTATCACCGGAATGAGAGGGGTGGGTATCCATTCCTGCCGGTTTGTTTGCAATCAATAACAAATCATCTTCATATAAGATGGTGATTCCCAAATCTGTAGCGGGTACTCGATCATCATCAACGTGAAGCAACGGAATCTGGATCGTATCCCCTTCAGAAATTTTACTTGTCCAAGGAGTGATGACATCATTCACTTTTACTTCCTTACTCATTCTCCATTCATGAACAAGTTTCTTTGGAGCCTTCCAATGGTCTCTAAAAAGACCTTCTAATGTAAAACCATCCAATTGTTTATGTACAGTGATGAATAATTCATCGTTTTTTACTGTGAAATGTTTCAAATTTATTCCTACTTTCGTTGGATTAGATTGTATTTTTAAGAAAAAAATATATAATAATTACAATGAACTGTGAAAAAAGAATCATTAGACCTATTGAAAATGAGTCGGTGGGTTAAATTACCACATTATTTTTACAGTTTTTATGTTATTCTATTAAAAAAAGGATGAACCTCTAAGATTAAACAAACAAAGATAGGACCAAAGTATTTGAAAAAGGTGGTTTTGTTGTGAAGGTTGTCTCTCCATCAACGGAAGAACAAGAGCAAGAAATTGCTGATCTTGTTGAACGTTTCTACGAATCTGTATTTCCGAGTTACTTCACAAAAGATGAAATCCTTCATTTTAAAGAAATAGGCGTTTTACAGCCTAATAAGGGCCGTTTCACCTACAATGGTACACTGAGGGAAGCGTATCAGGTGATGACATGCCTTCAAGTCCTCCTAACCATTTTGGACAAGGAGGAGAAGGTGAATACAAAGGCAATTGAACGTAAATCAGATGAATTGTTCAAGCGTAACATTACACTTTTGAATGAATGCGGGATATTCTTCCCCTTTGATTCTAATCATTTTAACCGAATGAGCGAACATGTGGGAATGGAAGGTTTGCCCATGTACAATGTTCAAGTGGCGAATTCATACTTAGTATAAGGCAAATAAAAAGAACCGGCTATAACGGACTGTTCCCGTTATAGCCGGTTCTTTTTATTAATTGATGTCGTTTTCCTCGAACCATTCTTTAAAGCCTGTCTTTTCATGGTAGCCAACTAACCGGGCTTTTTCTTTTCCATCAACATAATGGACAATGGTCGGCGTGCTCTCTATCCCATAATCGCTCCATCCTTGCTCGAATTCCAATAAATTGTATTGAACAAGGTCAATGCCCATCTCTTCGGCCAGGGGTGCGACGACTGGGGTGGTTTTTTGGCAATGCACGCATGTAGGACTATAATAGTAAACCGTCACTGCTTCTTTTTCCTGCAGGTCATTCTCTAACTCGGCGGGTAGAATCAGGTTTTGATAATTGGGATCATCCAATTGATCGACGGTGGCGGATTTAAGATTATCTTTTCCGTATGGATTGCCTTTTGCCTTTTCTTCTTTTTTCATATTGGTCACAACGCCCAATACGATAAATAGGGCGACGATTATTACTAAGAATATCGCAATCTTTTTCATTAAGCTGAAGCCTCCTTGGATCTTGTCCATACGATGTAGCTGCATAGGAATATAATGATGAATGCAACGAGAGCTAAGGCAGGGATTGTAATAAATCCAAACCAGTTAATATATTGACCTGTACATGGGACCCTTCCGCACGCAAGGGAATGGTCGGAAAAGAATGAAACCTTTTGAATCAAATAGTGATAGGTTGAAATGAGTGCACCGATACCGGACAATATCATGGTATAAAAGCTGATCCAATGGTCCTTACGAATGATGGCTATACCTAAAATGACTGTAAAAGGATACATGATGATCCGTTGATACCAGCAAAGGGTACAAGGTTCGTATTGCTTAATTTCAGAAAAATATAAGCTTCCAAACATGGAAATGATGGAAGCAGCCCATGCAATAAATAGCCAGTTTTCTTTACTGTCTTTTGTCTTGTTCATCGCTTCCCTACTCCACCTTCTTTTTCTTTAATAAAAGTATAGTCTGTATCGATGGCGTCTGTAAAATATATGTTCTTAAAATATGCTTCAGACGGGGTTTTTTCCAGGTACATAACAAGGGAATTAGGAGTTTCAAGTGTTATATTTTTAAAATTAGGGGTATAATCTTCGATGAAGAGAATAAAGGAGCCTGAGAAAAATGCCTAATTTAGACCTGCATAAATTTGAGAAAATCATGGAAATACGAAATATGAAGCTAGGGGACATAGACGAAATCATTGCTATGCAAGCGTCTTGTTTTCCAGGGATGGATCCATGGAAACGAGATCAGCTCGAGAGCCATTTGGAAATCTTTCCGGAGGGCCAATTCGTAGCTGAGTACGATGGCAGAGTGATTGGTTCTTGTTCAAGCCTCATTATCAATTTTGACGAATATGATGATCGCCATACTTGGGATGATGTAACGGATAATGGCTACATCACGAATCACAATCCAGACGGTTATAATCTATATGGAATTGAAGTCATGGTTCATCCAAAATTCCGCAGGATGAAAATAGGACAACGACTATATGATTCAAGAAAAGAACTAGCTGCACAAATGAACCTGAAAAGTATCATTATCGGCGGCAGAATTCCAAACTACCATAAGTATGCGGATGAATTGCTACCGAGAGAATATGTCAAGGAAGTGCAACTGCATAAAATATATGATCCAGTCTTATCGTTCCAGCTTTTAAATGGGTTCACCCTTATGAGGATCAATCCCAACTATTTGCCTGATGATCTGGCTTCCAATAAATACGCGACACTCATGGAATGGAATAATTGGGATTACCAACCGAAATCGAAGCGTTATTACAAGACGTCCGAACCTGTTCGGATATGCGTCGTGCAATACATGCTCCGTCGTATCGAATCATTTGAAGATTTCGCGAACCAAGTGGAGTATTTCACGGATGTAGCGTCCGACGCCAATGCTGATTTCGCTGTATTCCCAGAGCTGTTCACAACCCAGTTGATGTCGTTCTTAAATGAACGGTCTCCAAGTCTGGCAGTCAGGAAGCTTTCGGAATTCACGGAACAGTACATTGAATTGTTCACGAAGCTTGCAGTAAGATATAACGTCAATATCATCGGTGGTTCTCATTTCGTTAAAGAGGAAGATGACAATATTTATAATATTGCCTACTTGTTCCGTCGCGACGGAACCATCGAGAAACAATATAAAATCCATATTACACCAAATGAAAGAAAATGGTGGGGGATTAATGCGGGAGACCGCGTACGTGTCTTTGATACGGATTGCGGAAAGATCGCCATTCAAATCTGTTATGACATCGAATTCCCGGAACTTGCTCGTATAGCGACAGATATGGGTGCCAAGATCATTTTCACACCTTTCTGTACGGAAGACCGACAAGGTTATCTGAGGGTTCGCTATTGTGCCCAGGCACGTGCTGTGGAGAATCAGGTCTACACAGTCATCTCTGGAACTGTCGGGAACTTGCCACAAACGGAAAACATGGATATCCAATATGCACAGTCTGGAATTTTTGCCCCTTCAGACTTCGAGTTTGCCCGTGATGGTATCGTAGGGGAAACGAGCCCTAACCTTGAGATGGTGCTTATCGGCGATGTCGATCTGGAAATCTTACGACGGGAGCGTCAATCCGGTACGGTAAGACAATTAAAAGATCGTCGCCATGACATTTACAAATTGCAATACCAAAAAGGAGATAAATAAGGATTTACATGTGCTCGTGACGAAAAAGCAACAGTTGCTTTTTCATCACGAGCCTTTACTTCATTTATGGGGAAAAATATGTTAATTTTATAATAGGGTTAATACATAAAATTCAAAATATAGGCGTTGAGAGGAGATGTTGGAGATGGAATGGAAATCTTTCTACACCGCTTGGGCAGGTTACCAGAATTTAAATGGGGAATTACGTGTCCTGCTCGAGGAAATGCAACGGGATGAAGCAAAACTCGAAGATGCCTTTTATAAGAACTTGGAATTTGGGACAGGTGGCATGCGTGGGGAAATTGGAGCTGGAACGAACCGGATGAACCTGTATACGGTTCGAAAGGCAACGGTGGGACTGGCACAATATATTTCATCATTTGGGGAAGAGGCAAAAAGTAGAGGGACGGTCATCGCCTATGATTCGAGGCACAAGTCACCGGAATTCGCACTGGAAGCGGCTAAAACATTGGCGACTTTCGGTGTGAAAGCCTACTTATTCGATGAGCTGCGACCAACGCCTGAATTATCGTTTGCCGTCCGGGAGCTGAATGCCTTTGCTGGAATCGTGATTACAGCAAGCCATAACCCTCCTGAATATAACGGATACAAAGTTTACGGGCCGGATGGTGCACAGTTGCCTCCAAAAGCCGCTGACCAGGTCATTCAGTACGTGAATGCCATTGAAAGTGAACTTGATATACAAATTAAAGAAGTGGAAGCGTTAAAAGAGAAGGGGCTTATCGAGATTATTGGGGAAGAGTTGGATATCGCTTATAATCAACAGCTTTTGACGGTTCCTGAGAATCCGCAATTAGCCGAAGAAATGGATGTGTCACTTGTCTTCACCCCTCTTCATGGGACAGCCAATAAATCGGTTAGGCGCGCACTTAAGGACCTGGGGTATCACAATGTCCATGTCGTCAAGGAACAGGAATTGCCCGATCCGGACTTTTCGACGGTGAAATCTCCTAATCCTGAGGAGCCAGCCGCATTTGAAATGGCCATCGAACTTGGCAATCAGGTGGAAGCCGATCTATTGATTGCAACGGACCCTGATGCCGACCGGTTAGGGATTGCCGTGAAAAACGAAGCGAATCAATATGTCGTTTTAACTGGTAATCAAACGGGAGCCTTGTTCTTGGATTACTTATTGAGTCAGCAAAAGGAAAAAGGGACGATTCCTCAGAATGGAGTGGTCTTGAAAACAATTGTGACTTCGGAAATCGGGAGGACGATTGCAAAGTCCTACGGGTTGGAGACGGTGGATGTTCTGACTGGATTCAAGTTCATTGCCGAGAAAATAAATGAGTATCAGAAAACCGGGGCACATAGCTTCGTTTTCGGGTATGAAGAAAGTTACGGCTATCTAATCAAGGATTTCGCCCGTGATAAAGATGCCATCCAAGCAGCGGTTCTTGCTGTTGAAGTATGTGCTTATTACAAAAAGCAGGGCTTGACCCTTTACCAAGGCTTGATGAATGTCTTTGAAAAATACGGATTCTATTTGGAAGGGCTACGTTCATTAACCCTAAAAGGAATGGAAGGGGAAAAACAGATCCAAGGAATATTGGATCGATTCAGGCAAAACCCACCTACCCAAATAGGGGGTATCCCCGTAGTCATCGCCGAAGATTATCAGAACGGTAAAAAGTACGATTTGAGAACGACTGTTGAGGAAGTGATTGAACTTCCGACATCCAACGTTTTAAAATATTTCCTCGATGATGGAACGTGGGTATGCCTCCGTCCTTCAGGTACCGAACCGAAAATTAAATTCTATTTCGGTGTCCAAGGAAGTTCCCTGCAGGAATCGGAAGATAAGCTTTCCGCCGTCATTAACGATTTCATGAGTGAAATAGAAGCTTTGGTGTAATAAATAAAGGGAGAGCGAAGGCAAGTTCTTCGCTCTTTGTTCCGAAATAGGATAGAAATGGAATGTCTCAAATTCAAGGAAATTACGCATGGACTTTGGTATACTGATTGAGGATAATGGGATATTTTGATGAAATATATTTCAGACCTATCATTTCAAACTTACCAAGGAGGGGAATATCCATGAAATTAGTCATCATTAATGGTTCACCACGTAAACAAGGACGTACAGGGATTGCTTCACGCTTCATATCTAAACAATACGGAGCAGAATTAATCGATTTAAGCAATAGTGAAATCCCTTTATATACCGGGGAAGGCGAGCAATACCAAATGAAAGTGATTCAAGATCTTCGCACAAGCATCGAAGAAGCGGATGGTGTCATTTTAACGACGCCGGAATATCACGGTTCTATGAGTGGTGCTTTGAAAAATGCGTTGGATTTCCTAAGCAGCGATCAATTTACACATAAACCAGTCGCGCTTCTTGCCGTTTCAGGCGGAGGTAAAGGTGGAATCAACGCGTTGAATTCCGTGAGAACGGTAGGCCGCAGCCTTTATGCGAACGTGATTCCAAAACAACTAGTACTTGATCCGCACTGCTTCGATTACGAAAATGACGGATTGAATGAAGAATCCGCATTGCTTGTCGACGCTTTGATGGATGAATTGAAAATGTATGCAAGTGCATATGCGACAATAAAGAAATAATGGAAAAAGGGGTCAGGTATTTTCATACCTGACCCCTTCCTTGTTTCCATTAGGGTTTCACCAGCCATAGTTTAATCCCTGATAAGCAACTTGCATAATATTTCCCATTTTGTACAAACTATTGTTGAACTTCCGTTACATATTCATATTCACTCGTCTGTTCAGCAGCATGATCGAGATAACGAAATAGGGCATACAGCTGAGATTGAACGATTTGGTAATCATGCTCAAACCGATATGCGTGTAAAAAATGCTCAATTTTCTTCGAAAGAATGTGATCTTTCGTTCGTACCATCAAAACTAAAAGGCTGTCCCAATCCGATCGGTGTGTGTGAAACAAAGCCTGATCATAATCCGCTATCCTCATATCATTCTCCTCCTTACTAAGGAGCTATTTGTATTTTGTACAGAATGGGCAGAAGCTCTCCTTACAATAAGTGGTGATATAGAAAAACCGCGTTTGTTGTTTTTTACCTGAATAATAATCAAAGGTGAGTTCATGAAAAAAATCATTTTGCTTTGGTGGATCTGTTTTCTGCTTTATCCTTCATACGCATTCTCTGAACAGCCATATTCACCTGAAACAATGGAAAAAGATCTTCTGGAAATGGAAAAAAAGTATCAACTAAAAACCGTAATAATCGGTGAAACTGAAAAAGGAAAACCGATAAAGGCCGTTAAACTTGGTAGGGGGCAGAAGTCGATTTTAATGGTCGGTGCCCATCATGGACGGGAATGGCTTAGTACGATGATTCTGATGAAGATGCTACAAGATTATGCCTCCGCCTATCAAACAGGTGAGCCAATCGGTGATATCCCCTCGGACTTATTGGATGAGGTCAGCATCTGGTTCATCCCGATGTTAAATCCTGACGGGGTCAGGATCCAGCAGGGTGATTTCTCTCACTTAAATGTATGGGAGCGAGTGGCGGTCTGGAAAATGAACGACTATAGCACAGAGTGGTCCCGGTGGAAAGCCAATGCGAATGGCATCGATTTAAACAGGCAATATCCAAGTGGTTGGGATGACATAATCAATGAAGCGAAACAACCCACGTATCAGTTTTATAAAGGAAAACGTCCACTGATGGCATCGGAGGCAAAAGCACTTGTGTCCTTCACGAAGAAGCTCGACCCCCTTATTGCTGTTTCCTACCATACGTCTGGACGGGAAATATTTTGGCACTATCACAATAAACCTAAGAACATGGCAAGGGATTACGGCATAGCGAAGAAAACGGCAGAGCTAACCGGTTATGAACTGACCATCCCGGAAAAGGAAGCAATAGGCAGTGGATTTACGGATTGGTTCATTACCGAATTCGAGCGGCCGGCGCTGACCATTGAACTTAGTTATTTAGTGGAGGAAACGAATCCACCCTTGTCCGTATTTCCCGAAGAATGGGACCGGAACCGTCAAGTGGGGATGATGCTTGTTCAAGAAGCGAATCGATTGAATAACTATTGAGATGTTATACATAATAAGACTAACAAGTGAGAAATGGTGGGAGGTAAAGGGATGAAAAAATTTCTGATGCTGGTCATGGGGCTCATGATACTAACGCAAATGGCTCCAAGTGCACCAATTGCTGCAACTCCGGATTATGAGAAATACGGGAAGATTGCCATCACTGTCGTTCAGGCAGATTATCCTAGAGACGATGTGACCGACTATCAATATAAAGGCCGTAAAAATTTGGGCAATAAACAAGTGGAAGACGACTTTGTATTCGTAGTGGTGGAAAATGGCAAGGAATTCAACGTCATCGTTACCGTCCAGCATGATCTGGAGAATAAAAAGCTTTTGAGCTTGAAGGTCATGGAACAGAAAAGAAAATGAATGCAAAGGAATCAGCACCTTCTTTTTATCGAAGGTGCTTTTTTCTATGTCCGTAGTTGCATATGCATCCATATCTAGATTGTTTTGGTTCTGACCTATGATACACTAGAATTAACATAGTTTTCCTGTGAATAGTTGCATGATCAGTGGAGGTGTATCTATGCCCAATCTTTCCAATGAGGAAGAGTTAACAGGTGGGAACGTTTCGAAAGTATATCGTTCAGGTGATACCGTCAGACGGGAAATGAAGCCAAATAGCCAAAGGATTCATGCTTTATTAAAGCACCTGGAGGGAAAAGGTTACGAATATGCCCCTAAATTCCTTGGTATCGATGATAAGGGCAGAGAAATTCTATCTTTCATTGAAGGAGAAGCGGGGAATTATCCTCTACAAACATACATGTGGTCAGAAGATGTCTTACGGGAAATCGCGAAGATGCTCCGTCTTTATCATGATGCTGTAAGCGACTTTTCATTGGATGATCATTGGCAAGCAATCGATAATACCCCACAGCAAGCGGAGGTGTTATGCCATAATGACTTTGCCATGTACAACATCATTTTTCAAAATGAACGACCGATTGGCATTATTGATTTTGATGTGGCTGGACCTGGTCCACGACTTTGGGACATCGCGTATACGCTATACACTTGTGTTCCATTAAGCAGATTGTATCTTACTGAGACGGGTGAGACGGTCCATTATCATTCAGTTCACGATGCTTCCCGCATAAAAAACAGGGTTAGATCATTTTTTGATGCTTACGGTGAAGGAATTGCGGAGAATTATATCGAGATGATCCTGTTACGATTAGAAGGATTATGTAAGACAATCACAAGAAGAGCGAGTGAAGGTGATCTTGCCTTTCAAAAGATGGTGGAGCAAGGTCATCTTGAACATTACCGAAACGAAATGACATTCATTTCTGAGCATAGGAAGGAATGGACGTAAATTCTGGTCCTCTAAAGGGACTTAATGGAAGAAAGAAGGGAACTTCTAAATGTGGAAGTTCCCTTCATTTTGTTCGGAAATCCATTTTTCCATTGCATTTATAAGGAAGGAACAAGTATAGTTAATAACAGATTAAATACAGCAAGATTTTAGGGGAATTATAATGAGAAAGTTTAAAAAAGTATATGTCGAAATAACGAACATATGTAATCTGAAGTGTAATTTTTGTCCGAGTTCTAGCTTGCAAAGGACATTGAAATTTATGAATCCAGAAGGTTTTACGCACGTGATTGAAAAGATAAAACCACATACGGACCATATATATTTCCATCTAATGGGTGAACCATTTTTGAATAAAGATTTGGGCACGTTCCTGGATATTAGCGCCGAGAATGATTTGAAAGTGAATATTACGACAAACGGCACACTGATCCAAAAGGTGAAGGATAAGCTTCTATCCAAAAAAGCGCTTCGTCAGGTGAATATTTCCCTTCATAGTTTTGAAGCGAATGATACGAGCAATAGCCTGGAAAGTTATGTTAGTAATATAACCGACTTCATTAATGAGGCAAATGCAACGAGTGAAGTAATCTGTGCCATACGACTATGGAATATGGATTCAGATGAACTTAAAGCGAGTAATGGGTTGAATGATGATATTCTTTCGATGTTGGAAGAGAAGCTTTCACTGGACATTCGTTTAAGTGAAGCCCTTCAGGAAAAGAATAATATCAAACTGAAGGATCGGGTTTATATCAATATGGCGGAAAAATTCGAGTGGCCGGAACTTGACCGCGATATCATTGATGAAAATATTTTCTGCTATGCATTGAGAGATCAACTAGGAATCTTGGTGGATGGTACGGTGGTTCCTTGTTGCTTGGATAGTGAAGGGAAGATACCACTTGGGAATATATTCGATTCATCCCTAGAAGAAATCCTGGATGGTGAACGGGCGAAGAATATGTATGATGGCTTCTCGAGAAGATGCGCCGTTGAAGAACTCTGTAAACGATGTGGCTACGCAAAGCGCCACAAAAAATAAAAGATAGATGTAACCCACGGAGATACTCTTCGTGGGTTTTTTCGAATTCATTTTGATTATTTTATTAAAATATTCAGAATATTATTGATTTATGGAAAGGTGGGTGTTAGAATGTTCTCTATTATCAGTGAAGTCAGAACTTCAAATATATTTAAAAAAAGTATACGATTCATTTTTGTTACTGAAGGGAAGGATTTTATGGATGTTCGGCAAAAAGCAAAAGAGATATTCCCGGCATTAACGACTGGGCAAAAAAAAGTGGCCAAATACTTGTTGACTCATGCCCATACATTTGCCGTCAGTCCAGCTCAAGTGTTAGGGAAAGAAATTGGCGTGAGTGAGACCACGATCATTCGCTTTTGTTATTCGCTAGGGCTAAGTGGTTTTGCTGAACTTCAAAAACTGATTCGCAATCAGCTGATTTTCGAGAGCAGTAGCTTGAATGAATACCATACTTCTAAACTCGAAGTCGCAAACGAGCCAAACTTCATGGCACAAGTGATGGAACAAGATATCGAGAGCATCAAAAAGACCATACATAATCTATCAAATGAGGATTTTACAAAAGCGGTGGACAAAATTACGTCAGCCGATAGTATTTTAATTTCCGGACATCGTTTATCCTTTTCGGCCGCACATTGGCTGACGTTCACACTAAGGCTTGTGAAGGAGGATGTTCATTTATACCGGCCGGATACAGACGATATCTTTTTACAATTGGATAAAATGACGGAACGTTCCGTTTTCATAGCGATATCCTTTCACCGTTATGTGAAAGAAACGGTGAAAATTACGGAGATGGCTAAACAGGCTGGGGCCTTTGTGATCGGGATTACCGACTCCGAACTTGCCCCTCTTGCAGATTTCGCGGATGTATTATTACCGGTATCAACGCCGAAGACTTCGACCATCGATACAGCACCTGTTTTATTTTCCTTATTGAATAGTTTAGTAGCGGGTGTCTCAATAAAAGACGAACAAGGATTCAAAGATAGAAAGTCTAAATACGACACATTTAAACAGGATGATTTTTTCTTCTGAAGGGGAGTTGGAAATGGATATAACACAATCGCTTGTAAAGTTAAGACCACGGATCATCGAGATATTTGACCATCTGCACGCTCATCCAGAAACGAGTTGGAATGAAGTGAAGACAACAGACTTCATTGCGGACATTTTAACGGAAAACCAATGTACCGTGACAAGATTTGCCGACTGTACCGGCGTGATTGGTGAGATGGGGGAAGGCCGGTTCACGGTGGGCCTACGATCGGATATCGATGCATTATGGCAAGAAGTGAATGACACATTCCAGGCCAACCATTCATGTGGCCACGATGGGCATATGACTCTGGCTCTTGGCGTTTTCCTTGTATTGAAGGAAATGAACTTTCAACCAAAAGGGAAACTCAAATTCCTTTTTCAGCCTGCAGAAGAAAAAGGAACGGGTGCCTTGAAGATGATTGAGGAAAAAGTCGTCGATGATATAGATTTTCTGTATGGCGTGCATGTAAGGCCTGCGGAGGAAGTGAGCGATGGCCAGGCGGCACCAGCCATCGTTCATGGTTCAGCACAGTTCATAAAGGGCGAAATCCTAGGAACGGATGCACATGGTGCAAGGCCCCATCAAGGTCAAAATGCAATCGAGATCGGGGCCTCTTTCATCACATTGTTGAACAGCATCCATCTTAATCCTTCCATCCCTTATTCCGTGAAAATGACGCAGTTTTCTGCAGGCGGGGAAAGTTCGAATATCATTCCAGGGAAGGCTACTTTTTCGCTGGACTTACGCGCCCAGGATAATGATGTCATGAAGGAATTGACCATGAAGGTGAAGAAAATCGCACAAACTCTGGCCATTGCCAATGGCGTTGAAATTACCCTTGAACCAAGTGCATATGTAGCCGCTGCACATGTCGACGAACAAGCCCAAGCCATCATGGCAGAAGCCATAACAGATACACTCGGTAAAGAAAATTTGGTGCCTCCCGTCATTACGACTGGTGGAGAGGATTTTCATTTTTATACGTTGAAGAAACCGACCATTAAAGCGACGATGCTTGGATTGGGTTGTGGCTTAACGCCAGGCCTGCATCATCCACTTATGACCTTTAATAAAGAAGCGCTGCTTTCGGGGATCGAGATTCTGACGAAAGCCATCCTTCTTACTTTCGATAAATATGGAGAAGGGGATCGCCATGACTCATGAATTACATATCAAATCATTATCGACATTAGAAGAGTTACAAGAGGTGCAACAATTGGAGACGCTTGTATGGGGGATGGATTCCATACCAACCCACCAGACGCTGACGGCAGTTAAAAACGGGGGGCTTGTCATAGGCGGTTACCTCGATGAGCAGTTAGTGGGCTTTCAATACAGCTTCCCTGGTTTTAAGGATGGAAAGGTCTTTCTTTGCTCACACTTGTTGGCGATCCACCCGGAACATCAAAAGAAGGGGTACGGAAGATTGCTTAAATTGGCACAAAAAGAAGAAGCACTGAAAAAGGGCTACGACTTGATTTGCTGGACATACGATCCGTTGGAAAGCGTGAATGCGAATTTAAATATCGGAAAACTTAAAGCAGTTTGCCGTACCTATATGGAAGATTGCTACGGAAAGCTTGAAGGCTCACTTAATGAAGGGCTGTCGACGGACCGCTTCATGGTGGAATGGACGATCAATCAAGATTTGCAGTCGGATGCGAATCTCCCTAGTGAAGCGTCACAATTAGTGACGATAGAAAAGGATGAACAAGGTTTTCCAGTCATCACGGAATATAGGCTGGATACATATGCAGACGTCATTGCCATTCCGATACCAACGGAGATACAAAAAATGAAGAAGGAAAATCTTTCGTTGGCGATTGATTGGCGTTCGAAAACAAGAGAGATATTCAAAAACCTCTTTGCCCAGGGATATGCTGTAGTGGGAATTGAACGGATCAAAGAGGACAACATACAACATTACATCTTACAAAAACAGAAATAAGTGGGGGAATTAAACATGAAAATAAAAGAAGTGCGTTTACGTCATCTGAATATGGATTTGATTGCTCCATTCACAACTAGCTTTGGTACATTCGTGGATAAAGAGTTTATTTTAGTAGAGGTGAAAAATGAAGCGGGATTATCAGGATGGGCTGAATCTGTAGCTTTTGCCGCGCCATGGTATAACGAAGAAACCATCAAAACGAACTGGACGATGCTGGAGGATTTCCTGATTCCGCTCGTGCTTAATAAAGAAATAGAGCACCCAGGTGAAGTAGCGGAACTGTTCGCTCATATTCGGAAAAATAATATGGCGAAATCGGCAATCGAAGGAGCTATTTGGGATCTGTACGCGAAAGAAAAGAACATTCCACTGAGCACGGCACTAGGTGGAGAGCTGGATAAAATCGATGTCGGCATCAGTATCGGTATCCAAAAAACCGTTCCAGATTTATTGAAAAAAATCGAGAATGGACTGAAAGATGGTTATAAACGAATCAAGATAAAGATTCAGCCGGGCTGGGACGTCGATGTTATCAGGGAAGTACGTAATCATTATCCGGATGTACCGATCATGGCGGATGCAAACTCGGCTTACCGTTTGAAGGATATCGAATTATTGAAACAGCTGGATCAATTCGATTTAATGATGATCGAGCAGCCTTTGTCATCGGATGATATTGTCGATCATGCGACATTGCAAGCGAGCATCACAACACCGATTTGCTTGGATGAAAGCATACATTCCGTCGAAGATGCCAGAAAGGCGCTGGATTTGGGAAGCTGTAAAATCATCAATATCAAGATTGGTAGAGTGGGTGGCTTAACGGAAGCTAAGAAAATTCATGATTTATGTAAAGAGCGAAACGTGCCAGTATGGTGCGGTGGCATGTTGGAATCTGGGGTCGGTCGTGCACATAATATCGCATTGACCACACTTGATAATTTTACAATGCCTGGCGATACGGCCGCTTCTGCGAATTATTGGCATAAAGACATCATTAAACCGGAAGTGACGGTGGAAGATGGGGTCATCACCGTGCCAAAGACGGCAGGTATTGGATACGAAGTAGATACGACCATTGTCGATGAATTTACCTCCTATAGTAAACGATACAAAAATTGAGCAGGTTGAGTCCGCCAAGCTTTGGTATTTTCTTACTGAAGATTGGCGGAGCTTTAAACGTGAGGTAGCCAAAAGCTACCCATGCACTAAATTGTCAGAATTATCTTTAAATTGGGGTGGATTTCCATGAAGAACAGTATCAATCTAGCAGGCGCATATATTGGAATCATCATAGGGGCAGGTTTTGCTTCAGGACAAGAAGTATTGCAATTTTTCACGAGCTTTGGAATCTATAGTGTATTGGGAATTGTCGTGGCGACTGCATTATTCGCTTTCCTTGGAATGCGAGTTACGGAGTTAGGGAGCTCGCTTCAAACACGCTCTCATAAAAGCATAATCGATCACCTTTGTGGCCGTCATCTAGGCAGGGTTGTCGATGTGATCATTACCTTTTTCTTATTTGGCGTAACGGTGATCATGATTGCAGGTTCCGGATCTATTTTCGAAGAACAATTTGGCATCCCAAGTATCGTGGGTGCCGCGATCATGACGATCCTCACCATTGGAACGCTTTTGCTTAAAGTCGATAAAATCATGTCGATCATTAGTGCCGTAACGCCATTCTTATTCATCATCATGATTGTCATTGCGGGTTATTCATTCTTTACATCAAATCTTAGCTTCAGTGAAATCATTGCCTCATCCAGTAAAGAAACGGCCGCAACGGGAAATTGGCTAATGGGTTCATTGTTATATGTTTCTTATAATATGACGGCTGGAATCGCGATGCTGGCCGTAATGGGAGGCACAATGAAAAGCAAGAAAGAAGCAGGAATGGGAGGCATTTTAGGCGGGATAGGTTTAGGGGTTTTATTACTTCTAATCAATATGGGGATGATGTCCGACCTTAAATCGATTGAGGGAGTAAGCATGCCCACTCTTTATTTAGCAAATGAAATCTCGCCTTGGTTGGGAAATATTCTGTCCGTAGTGCTGTTAGGCATGATTTATAATACGTCAGTTGGTATGCTGTACGCATTTACTGCTAGACTTGTACCTTCCGAAACAAAGAATTTTAAAATCTCGGTCATCGTCGTAGGGATGTTAGCTTTCCTTGCCAGCTTTGTTGGCTTCATTAAATTGGTTGGTACGGTATATCCTCTTACAGGATATTTAGGTTTTGTCATCATTGCAGCTCTTATCATTTCGTGGGTTCGCTCAAAAACGAAAAAACGGGCATTACATGCAGAAATAGCCAAGTAATAGTAAGAAAGAGTGCCTGTTCTACTGATTCCTGACATCTTCCCTTTTGGAGGATGTCTTTTTTCTATGTACGATTGCCCTTTAAGAAGGAACAAAGCATTTTTCCGCCCTTTTTTCATACATTAGACTAAAGACAAAAGACTAGGGGGATATAAGATGAATGGATCGGAGCAGAAGGATCTGGAATATGCCATCAGTGAAATCACAGAAATAGCCACTGGATTCGGATTGGATTTTTACCCGATGCGTTATGAAATTTGTCCATCGGAAATCATTTATACATTTGGTGCGTATGGAATGCCTACCCGTTTTTCACATTGGAGCTTCGGGAAACAATTTCATAAAATGAAGCTGCAATATGATTTCGGATTAAGCAAAATCTATGAATTGGTCATTAACTCTGATCCATGTTATGCGTTCTTGTTGGATTCCAATTCACTTGTGCAAAACAAATTGATTGTGGCGCATGTTTTGGCGCATTGTGATTTCTTCAAGAATAATGTCCGTTTCCGGAACACCAAGAGGGATATGGTAGAAAGCATGTCGGCCACGGCAGAAAGAATCCGGGAATACGAAGTGTTGCATGGCAAGCGGGAAGTGGAAACATTCCTTGATGCCCTTCTTGCCATCGAGGAACATATCGATCCATCACTGATGAGGCCGAAGCTTGCCTGGACGATGGAGGATGAGGAAGAGGAGGAGGAAATCAAGCCGGCAGCGACGGAGTATGATGATTTATGGAATCTCGAAGACAGAGATGTGAAGAAGCATCCGACCGCTAAAAGGCGTAAGAAGTTCCCGCCACGGCCTGAAAAAGATATCATGCTATTCATTGAACAATACAGCAGGGATTTAACCGATTGGCAAAGAGATATCATGACCATGATCCGAGAGGAAATGCTCTATTTCTGGCCGCAGCTCGAAACGAAAATCATGAACGAAGGCTGGGCATCGTACTGGCATCAAAGGATCATGCGTGAACTGGATTTGACCTCTGGCGAATCGATTGAATTTGCGAAACTGAATGCGGGAGTCGTGCAGCCATCACGCACGAGCATCAATCCTTATTATCTAGGGCTGAAGGTGTTTGAAGATATCGAAGAACGCTATGATAACCCGACAGAGGAAATGCTCAAGCTCGGCATCAAGCCAGGAACGGGCCGGGAAAAAATGTTCGAAGTCAGGGAAATAGAATCGGATATTTCCTTCCTCCGTAACTATTTGACCAAAAATCTCGTCATGCGTGAGGATATGTACTTATTTCAGAAGCAAGGCAAAGACTACAAAATCGTTGATAAGGCATGGGAACAGGTGCGCGATCAGCTCGTCAGCATGCGGGTGAATGGCGGCTTTCCGTATATCACGGTCAATGACGGCGACTATATGCGAAATGGCGAGCTGTATTTGAAACATTGGTACGAGGACATTGAACTGGACCTGAAATACCTTGAAAAAGTCATGCCTTATATCCACCAGCTCTGGGGACGTCCCGTGCACATGGAATCGGTCATGGAGGGGAAAGAAGTCATGTTTTCCTACGACGGAAAAGGGATTCACCGGAAATATTTATAGGGAAGGAAGCAAGTATTTATAAAGAAACTTTGGTCGTAATAAATAAATTCTCTCATAAAAAAGAGCGAGCAATGTAATTCGAATTGAATTACATTGCTCGCTCTTCTAAAGGCTATGTTAAAGGTTAAGGTTGATCTAAAAATGCACCCATTAGTTAGTCGAAGAAAAATTACATTCAATCACAGTCAGTTTAAACACATATGTGTATTAGTTATTAAAATCCTTTGATTAAATCTTTTACAAGATTAAGAAAAATAGTTTCCTGAAAATTAGATTTTCCAAACCCCACTTTTCATTATTAGTATATCTTCTTCTTGATCTAATAATCCATAGACACTAATGGAGCTATCGCCAATCATAATATCTTCATGAACGGCAGATTTATTCATACCTAGCTCAGTTAGTTCTTCTTCAGTTCTTATGGAACCATCCAAAATATTATTAATGTAAGCTTGACCTAGTGCGATATGACAAGCTGCATTTTCATCAAATAGTGTACTTTTGAAAGTGATTCCCATTTTGGCAATACTCGAATTGACTGATACAAGTGCAACTTCTCCAAGCATTCCAGCACCATTATCTGTTTGAAGAAAATCGAGAACGACTTGGTGTTTCGGTTTAATTCGTATCACTTTCCCATTTTCAAAGAACAGCTTTAAAATTTGAATAGTTTGTCCTGCTAATATAAGGGGTTTTGTGATGGTAACATATCCATTCACTTGATACTTATTTGGCATTGTCCAAACTTCTTCAACAGGGATATTAGACATGAATTCTCTTCCATCTTTAGTCGTTTCAGATCCCCCTAACCAAACATGATTTTTGACTAAAGAAACAGTTAAATCTGTTTTTTTACTAACAAATCGCAAACCAGAAAACTTATAATTGTTCAACTTTTCCGCTATACTTTTCAAGGTAATATCATGTTGTTTCCAAGCTGAGATAGGGTTTGGCTCATTTGATTTTGATGCTTCAAAAATATATTTCCATAAAAGTTCAATAGCTTCATTTTCAGGATGGTCTGGAAACACTTGCAGTGCCCATTCTTTTGTTGGCGCGTTAACAAGTACCCATTTATTATGATTTTCCATACCATATGTTCGTATTGGGCTCATTGCGATTGATTTTGCTTTAGTTACTATTGATGTTCTTTCATCCCAATCAGAATCCATATCTGAAAACGTCGGTGCAACGATTGTGATTGTCGAATACCCAGACTTCGCATAATTTAATTCATTTTCAATTAATGATTTTGGAAAAACGTCTAAAAATTCGTCAGGAAGAAAACGCACTCGATCCTTTTCGATTGTCGAATCCCGTAAATCAAGTGATACATATTGCGCCCCACTCTTATAAGCCTCTTTTGAAATTTCGCGTACTAACGACAAATGTTCAGGAGAAAAAATGATTTTAATTAAATCTCCCTTTTCAACTGTCACTCCAATATTCACAATTACTTTTGCATAATTATTTAAAGACATATATTACTCCTTTTATTTTAATAGCATTAATCCTCTTCTTCATAAACTTCAACGGTTCATCAAGGCTATGTTAAAGCTATTGGTTGCTTTTGAATTTATAGGAAACAAAAATGAGCTGGGAAATGAAACTCCAGCTCAATGTATTTTTATGTCCGCTGTTTTTAATAAATTAATATTAGCTTAAGAAGGGTTATTTGTTCTGTTTCTTCCTATAAAGAAAACGCCAAATATAAAACGATATTAATGCTATTACTAGCAAAATCCATAGCACATAATTATAAATGTAGCCCCCGATAAACAGAAATAAGTTTCCTATAATAAAAGCTGGTACCATGATGTAAATCCACATTCTAACTTCCTTGTTTTTAAAACTTAGTTCGAATCGTTCACTCATCTACCACACCCCACTTGAATAAACAAAACTGTCCTTAGTGTAAGTGTAAACCCACACAGTCATATTTTATTTTAACATAAATATCCATTTCTGGTGAAAATGGTTTAATCAGATGTAGGGTAGTTGTTACCACAACACTTAAATATAAATTAAGCTTTTCTTTTAATAACCAAGAAAAAAGATATTTGACGGTTATGTGAACAGGTAGGATTAGCAACTAGACATAAAGAATACCTAACTATAAAAAGGGGACGTCTATAATGGAAAAAAACGTACTATCTGTGAAATGTTCGTGCTGCAAAAAGGAATTGGACGCAATAGATTCGGTCATCATCAATGACTCACATCAGCTGACGCATATTCAATGCCCTGATAAAGGAGAAAAACTAATAATTGATGTAGGCTATTTTAATGCTGTATCCCGAAAATATCTGGTCTTTAATTGATGTAGCCCCTATTAAGTGGGTTTGTAAATTCCATGACCTTGTATTATAAACAAAACGTTATATAACTAACGATTTTGTTAGCCAAAGATCGGAGCTACCTTAGAGGCAGCTCCGATCTTTTGTATATATCTTGTTAAAGAATTTAAGGGAGTAGCAGGTGTACTTACATTTTTCTATTTCGCATCCGAGGCGTGCCCTATTTGAAAAAAAGCTGTCGTAATAACCTTAGGGTTGAAAAAACCAATTATTCCATTTTAGACTCAATAGTTGTCTAAAGAAAGAATATCAACCATTATTTATCAAGGCTGTTTTCGCACACTTTGTTGCCATTAAAAGGAATCTTCCAAAATGTGATAATTAGGATATAATTAGTAAAACGTATAATGGAAATAACATTTAAGATTGGAAGTTTTTATATTATTGGGGGTAAGTCGTATTAAGTTGAGATATGTTTATTTAATGGCAATCATACTTGTTGTTGCACTACTTTTTATTGTTATTAGATGGAATGACTATCGTGAGAAAGAATTAGTTGATGTGCTGGATGCTGGGGAAATAGAAGAAGTTCTTTACAGAAAGTTACCCCTTGAGAATGATGTGGTTGATTTTAATCGGACAGTTAATAATCCAGAATCTATTCAAGAACTGGTAGATTTTTTTAGTCAATATAAAGTAAAGAAAATAGGAATAAGAAATTTCACTTCTAAATACCCCGATGAACAATTTATTTTTCAACTTGAGTATGCAGACGAACGAATTACCATACCTTCTCTTATTGAAAGAGACGTAGTCCTTGTTGATGAAGAACAATATATTATTACAAATGGACCAATAGATTATAAATGGATTGAAGACTTTATAGAAAAGTCTAAATAAACTTTCAATAGGATGATGATAAGATGAGAGAACCATATAAAAAAGGGGAGGCGCTAGTGAAACGATGTATGGTTCTTCTGTGTTTCTTTTCAGTGGTCATGCTTTTGACGGCTTGTTCATCAAAACCATCTATCGAACTTGTAAAGACAAGTGTCGATGTGATCAACGATCAAGAGATAGTGGGCGCCCAAAGGATCACGGAAGGAGACAAAAAGGGACAGGATCTTGTCCCAACAGCCCTCTATTATGAGTTTACCCTGAAGAATACAGGGAAGAAAAAAATCGGGGACACAGGTGATACGGGTTTGGAAATCCAAATCAACCCCCATGATCCTTTAGTTGCTTCGTCCAAAGAAATCATTGGTTTTAATGTGTTTAATCCGTCCGAGTATGATGAAAGTGGATTGGGGTATGGACAAACCTTTGTATCTATTCTCGAGCCTGGCCAAGAGGGATTGTATACCCTACACTACGAATTGGGCGTCAGCGAAGAAGACCCCCCATTCCCGTTCCTTGTGCCGCCAAAAGAACAATTGGAAAAACTGAAGAACGTAGCAAAAGATGCTACCTTGCTCATCCTGTTGGATGGGGAGGAACTCGCTCGTTTTGATTTGCAGGACCTATAAACAAAACAGGCATCGGAGATATCTCCGATGCCTGTTTATTGATGGATCTTATGCTAACGCATAGGCTTCCGTCGGCGCTTTCACGACCGTAATTTTGTCAAACCCTCTTAACCGTTTGGTTTGCATGTTCACTGTCGCCGAACTTGGGAGAGCGATGATGACCTTTTTGAAGCGCCAGATAAAGAACTTTCTGTGTACGCATCCTGTTATACAAGTTGAATAAAATCCAAAAATATTTGCATTACAATATCACATTAGAAAAAAGGCATAAAGATAGTTACTTAAAGTGGATGGATTGGAGAAAGATATTTGACGGTTATGTGAACAGGTAGGATTAGCAACTAGACATAAAGAATATCTATTTATAAAAAAGGGGGCGTCTATAATGGAAAAAAACGTACTACCTGTGAAATGTTCGTGCTGTAAAAAGGAATTGGACGCAATAGACTTGGTCATCATCAATGACTCACTTCAGCTGACGCATATTCAATGCCCTGATAAAGGAGAAAAACCAATTATTGATGTAGGATATTTTAATGCTGTATCCCAAAAATACCTGACCTTTACATGAAGGCTCTGTTAAATTTGAATGTTGATATTTATACAAAAACAAAGGGAAACCAGATTGTTAAGGTTTCCCTTTGTTTTTATGACTAATCTATTTAATTTCCATAACAAATGTGTAGGAAATTGTTCCGTTAGTCCATTCTGCTAATGCTTCATAGATATATTTACCTTTACTTGAAGGAAGGGTTATTTGATTATCATTATGTTTTATTTCTATTTCTCTTCCTTTTTCATTCCATAAATAAACTTCGATATTTGGATTTCCATCAATCTTAATATCAACTTTTTGATTTGGATTTGCGCTAATTGATTCTATATGCTCTGCCATTTGGTACGGAGACGCGTGGTCTGTTTGTACAACCTCAATTTCTACTCCTTTCTTTCTTTCTTTCTTTCCCATCTATAACTGCCGCTTTCAATCTGATATTCCGTATCATTAATAATGATTAGTCCTTTCTGAGATGGAGGGAACTCACTGTCTATGTCTTCGTTTTTTTATCTACATTATTTGAACAACCCATAACCGAAAATATTGATAACACAAATATCATTATAAAGAAATATTTTAATCTCAAAATATCACCCCTTTACTGATTTGACGATATATTTTTCCAAAAGTTTCAATTATTGTACTAATCGAAACAATTTAAAACTAAACAGTAAAATTTGAAGTACGCAAACTATCACAAGTATCGGTCATTTCAAATACAAATGATGATAATAAAAATTCTTTAATATTGTGATTTGTACTTTCGTTACTACGGCTATCAACAAACAAAAACCAAGCAAGATAATTATCAAGATATTTCGTAGCCACACCTTTAAAGCGGGCTATCCATTGCTTCAAACGAGAATGGAGAGCGTTGACATTTTGAATGTGATACAAGCCCTTGTCCTTAGACAGCTTTGAGTCAATTAAAATATCGACTTTTGTTTTCACAATACGCCCCATACAAGCAACTTTTGAGACGGTTGCTTTTGTACGGTCTCTGGCAACAAGAACACAGACCTGTTCGTGGCTTATTCCTCTATGTTTGGACTTTCCGCCACTTTACGAGGTTTACGTTGCCCCGTTGCCCTCTTTGAGAGTATAGAAAATAGGTTTCGTCAATTTCAACGATACCTTCCAAATGTTCAACATTCATTTGTTTTAAGGTGTTTAACAGCTTGTGCCTCCAATAAAAAAGCATAACCCAAGTAACCCATCAACATTAACTAATAACAGAGCCTACATGAAAAAGCTTCTATTAAGTAGGTATGACAGCAACTTTATTCAACCCTTTAGCTAAATAGTACCGTTTGGATGCTGTATGAAGTTCGCTTAGTTGAGGAAGGGATTTTTGTGGGAATTATAGAATAGGTTACCTAATGATGTTTCGCTTATTTTCACAAACCCTATATGAGGTGAATTTAATTGAGGATAGGTAATAAAATAGTTATTGAATGGATCATTGCGAGAGTTTACGAGGATTTTTCTTTTGCAAAGGCAGTAGATAATGCCCTAAAGCAAGTAACTTTAAATGAAAGAGAAAAGGTCGAACTTCACCAAATTGTAAATGTAGGCGAATTTAATAATGAAAAAATATTTTTAATTATTTTAAATGTTATTTCCAGTAAAGAATAGATCTATCGAGTAAATGGATATTTTCTACTCAACTAAAGGGGGCTTTAGTAAAAAATAAACATCAAAATAGAATGAGCTTGGAGATACATTTTCCAGCTCATTTTTTTATGAGCATTTTTAAATCAACTTTTCCCTTTAACATAGCCTTTTTATTTTAATTTGTTTGGATTGAACCGCTTTATTGGAATCTTGGCTGGGCATCGTACTGGCATCAGCGCATCATGCGTGAACTGGATTTGACCTCTGGCGAATCGATTGAATTTGCGAAACTGAATGCCGGAGTCGTGCAGCCATCACGCACGAGCATCAATCCTTATTATCTAGGGTTGAAGGTGTTTGAAGATATCGAAGAACGCTATGATAACCCGACAGAGGAAATGCTCAAGCTCGGCATCAAGCCAGGAACGGGCCGAGAAAAAATGTTCGAAGTCAGGGAAATAGAATCGGATATTTCCTTCCTCCGTAACTATTTGACCAAAGATCTCGTCATGCGGGAGGATATGTACTTATTTCAAAAGCAAGGCAAAGACTACAAAATCGTTGATAAGGCATGGGAACAGGTGCGCGATCAGCTCGTCAGCATGCGGGTGAATGGCGGGTTCCCGTATATCACGGTCAATGACGGCGACTATATGCGAAATGGCGAGCTGTATTTGAAACATTGGTACGAGGACATTGAACTGGACCTGAAATACCTTGAAAAAGTCATGCCTTATATCCACCAGCTCTGGGGACGTCCCGTGCACATGGAATCGGTCATGGAAGGCAAAGAAGTCATGTTTTCTTATGACGGAAAAGGGATTCACCGCAAGTATTTATAAGGAATGGAGGCTGCCGGGAGATCGGCAGTTTTTTTTCATGAAGGCAATTCGAGAAGTACTCTGATAAAATCTCTCCAAGCCAAAACCCTTGCAACGGTCAAACCTATCGTGATAACATAAGCATTATATTATATAAGCATTTAATTATATATAGTGGGAGGACACTAGATGAACCAAATCGAGGAGATGTCTCGTCAATTAAAGGCCGTGAGCGACCCGAACCGATTAAAGTTATTGGCATGTCTGAAACAAGGCGAAGTTTGTGTATGTGATTTTGTGGATATCCTGCAGATTTCCCAGCCAGCAGTCAGTCAACAAGTGAAAAAATTAAAAGACGCAGGAATCATTTTAGAAAGAAAAAAGGGAACATGGAAACATTTCCGATTAAATGATGTTCAACAGCCCTATATTCAAGCCATCATCGATTCTTTAGAACCTGTTCAGGCTCCATGTTGTTCAACGGAATGTAATTCTTCATCATGTTAGGGGAGAAAAGGATGGAAAATAAAAGTGTAACAAAGCGATTATCCTTCTTGGATCGCTATCTTACTCTATGGATTTTTGTGGCGATGTTCGTCGGAGTCATGATTGCAGTATGGGTACCCGATTTCAAAAGTGTATTAGATACCTTTTCGGTAGGAACTACTTCTATACCAATCGCAATTGGGTTAATCGTCATGATGTATCCACCGCTTGCAAAAGTGAAGTACGAAGAAATGTGGCGAGTGTTCAAGGATTGGAAAGTGCTTCTGCTCTCCTTGTTTCAAAACTGGCTGTTAGGGCCGGTCTTGATGTTTTTCCTTGCGATTCTCTTTTTACGCGATTATCCGGAGTATATGGCCGGATTGATCATGATTGGCTTGGCCCGTTGCATTGCGATGGTCATTGTCTGGAATGATCTGGCTCGGGGAGATAGGGAGTATGTCGCGGGACTCGTGGCGTTCAACTCGATATTCCAGATCCTATTCTATTCCGTATTCGCCTACTTTTTCTTGAATGTGTTGCCTGGCGTATTCGGCATGGAAAACCTATCTGTCGTGATATCAATGTGGGAAATCACGAAAAGCGTCATGATATATCTTGGTATTCCATTCGTAGCAGGGATGTTGACTCGATTCATTGGGTTGAAAATTAAGGGGAATGAGTGGTATGAAAATAAGTTCTTACCCAAGATCTCACCATTAACTTTGTTTGCTTTATTGTTTACGATCGTCATGATGTTCTCTTTAAAAGGGGACACCATCATTGCCTTGCCACTTGATGCAGTGCGGATTGCGATACCGCTTTTCATCTACTTTTTAATCATGTTTGTCGTATCGTTTTTTGCATCAAGAAAGGCGGGTGCATCCTATCCAGTTACCGCTTCCCTTTCCTTTACGGCAGCAAGCAATAACTTTGAACTGGCGATTGCGGTGGCCGTTTCCGTATTCGGAATCAATAGCGGCGCGGCGTTTGCGGCGGTCATTGGACCACTCGTGGAAGTGCCGGTCCTGATTGCTCTCGTCCATGTCGCTCTACGCTGGGAAAAGAAATATTTTAGAACCATTAAATTGTAATTTCTTTTTTTCAATACAGGAGGAAACCTTCATGACACATAGAAAAACCATCTACTTCTTATGCACAGGCAATTCATGCCGCAGCCAAATGGCTGAAGGCTGGGCGAAAAGGCTCTTACCGGATTGGATTGTGAAAAGCGCAGGTCTTGAGGCTCACGGATTGAATCCCAATGCTGTTAAGGCGATGAGGGAAGTAAACATTGATATTTCCAATCATACATCGGATGTGATTGATAGGGAAACCTTGAATCATGCAGATTTAGTGGTTACATTGTGTGGGCATGCAGACGAGCATTGCCCAATCACGCCTCCACAAGTAAAGCGAGTCCACTGGGGTTTTGATGATCCAGCCAAAGCGGAAGGAACCGATGAGGAAAAGTGGTCCTTCTTCCAACGCGTGCGTGATGAAATTGGCGAACGGATCGAAGAATTCGCTGAAATGGGAGAATGAGCCTGCAAATAGCCAAGGAAAATTACTTGGCTATTGATTTATCCGTAATATAGGCATCTGCTTATTTATATAAAAAGGAGTGACTTCAATGAAAGAAATACAGATTTTTGACCCTGCCATGTGTTGCCCTACAGGTGTATGCGGTCCTTCAATCGACCCTGAGCTATTAAGGATGTCTTTTGTGACAAGTAATCTGAAGAAAAAGGATTATCCGATCGAACGATATAATTTAACCAATGATACCGAACAGTTCATGCAACATGAACAAGTTAGTACGTTATTGAACGAAAAGGGTCCGGATGTCTTACCGATTGTATTCGTTGATGGAAACGTGGTACGAACAGGGAGCTATCCAAGTAATGAGGAGTTGGGAAGGTGGACGGGGTTCTCTGTTGAGGAACTGATCCAAAAGCCGAAAGTGCGATTGTCACTGAAGACGCAAAAAGATGGGGAGAGCTGACATGAAGTTATTCACTGATGAATTCTTCCCACAAACGCGATTTATATTTTTCACAGGCAAAGGTGGAGTGGGGAAAACATCCGTGGCAAGTTCGCTTTCCCTTTCTTTATCGAAGCAAGGACAAAAAGTTCTGTTGATCAGTACAGATCCCGCTTCGAACTTACAAGATGTATTCGGGCAACCGTTAACCAATCATCCCCAATTGATCAAGGGCACATCGAACCTGTATGCCCTGAACTTGGACCCTGTCCAAGCGGCAACCGAATACAAGGAACGGATGGTTGCCCCGTATAGAGGAAAGTTACCAGATGCGGTGCTTGCAACGATGGAAGAGCAAATGTCAGGGGCTTGCACCGTCGAAATTGCGGCATTCAACCAATTCTCGACCCTTTTGACGGATTCAACAATTACGGAGGAATATGACCGGATTGTATTTGATACCGCACCAACTGGTCATACGCTGAGGTTATTACAACTACCAACTGCATGGTCCGGTTTTTTAGATGTAAATACAAACGGGGCATCTTGCCTGGGTCCGTTAGCGGGATTGGAAAGTCAGAAGCAGATGTATCAGAAGGCCGTCAAGGTGTTGGCGGACAAAGGGCAGACTACACTAGTCCTTGTGAGCCGACCTGAAGAGGGGCCATTGAGGGAAGCGGCACGTGCGTCGGATGAGTTGAAGGAAATCGGGATTGCCAATCAACTCTTGATCGTGAACGGTGTCTTCGAACAGACGGATCGAGGTGATCGTTACGCAAATGCCTTGCATGACCGACAACAGCGGGCATTGGAAGACATTCCGAATCCATTGAAAAAACATCCGACTTTTTATTTGCCTCTTGTTTCATTTGCCATCACAGGAATCAATCACATGGAGAAATGGTTCACTCAAACATATGTGGAGTCTGAAAACTTATTAGATGAAATAGAAACGATCCCTCATCACTCTATTAAAGATTTGGTGGATTATTATGAATCAAACTCCCATCGGGTCATCCTTACGATGGGAAAAGGCGGGGTTGGCAAAACGACAGTAGCGTCACTTGTCGCCTTGGGACTCGCCGAAAAAGGGAAAAAGGTCCACTTAACGACCACGGATCCAGCCGCTCACATTGCTTGGACTTTTGATGATAACACCTTATATGACAATCTAACGATAAGCAGCATCGATCCGAAGAAAGTCGTGGAAGAGTATAAAGATGAAGTGCTTTCTAAAGCAAGTGAAACGATGGATGAAGAAGGCTTGGCCTTCATAAAAGAAGACCTGGAATCTCCTTGTACCGAGGAAATCGCCGTTTTCCGGGCACTCGCCAATGTTGTGGCGCAATCCGAAGATAGCATGGTCGTAATTGATACGGCACCAACAGGTCATACCCTTCTATTATTGGATGCATCCGAAGCCTATCATAAAGAAATTTCCCGTTCTTCTGGTGATATACCAGAGCCGGTACGCGATTTGTTGCCAAAATTAAGAGACGGGTCCTATACGAGCATCATCATTACGACACTTCCTGAGATGACACCTGTTTTGGAAGCAAAACGATTGGCAGAAGATTTGAAACGGGCGAATATATCCATCCATTGGTGGCTCATCAACCAAAGTTTTTTCGTCACGGATACAATGGAACCGATGCTTACCAGGAAAGCAAAGGGAGAGAAGAAATGGATCGAGAAAGTGAAAGAGCTATCCGGCAACCAAACTGTCATTCTCCCTTGGAGCCGGGAAGAGCCAAAGGGAATCAAACAATTGCATCAAATTCTGGACATGTAAAAATGACATGCGAAACCTATTGGAGGAATAGAACATGAAAATGACCAATCAAGCAAAAGAGTATTTACAAGAAGCGATGAAGGCAAATGACGTATCCACTCTACGATTTTATGGAATTGCAGGGTGTTGCGGAATGAACCTTGGCGTTGCCTTACAAGAAGCAGAAACAAATGATATGGTGGTAGAAGTGAATGGGGTGAACATTGCCATTCAACCAGAGATGAAGGAACAGTTATCAGATGTAACCATAGATGTAGAAGAGAAAAATGGTGAAATGGGCATAGTGCTTACAGGATATAATGAAAACTCTTGCTGTTAAATATGAATGGGAAGGATATGGAGAGAATGAGTGAAATGAAAAAAGATGAAATTCGCGAAAGCGTACGAAGCAATTATAAAAAAATCGCCCTTAAAGTCGTTAACTCTGACAGCTGTTGTGCGCCAAGCTGCTGTACACCCGAAGAAAACCAAAATATTTCCGTCGAAGAGATTTCTAAAAAGATGGGATATACCAAAGAAGAGCTTCAAAATATCCCGAATGGCGCAAACATGGGATTAGGCTGTGGAAACCCTCAGGCGATCGCGGACTTAAAAGAGGGGGAGACCGTCCTTGACCTTGGGAGCGGGGGAGGGTTCGATGCTTTCTTGGCTTCTCCTAAAGTGGGGGAAAAAGGAAAAGTCATAGGCGTTGACATGACACCTGAAATGATTAGCAAAGCTCGGAGCAATGCCGAAAAAAATCAATTCGTAAATGTCGAATTTCGTTTAGGGGAAATCGAACATCTGCCTATTGCCGATCAATTCGTTGATGTAATCATGTCGAATTGCGTCATCAACCTATCCCCGGATAAAAGAAGAGTCTTTCAGGAAGCGTATCGTGTTCTGAAAAAGGGCGGGAGATTAGCGATTTCCGATATCGTGTTGACTGCGAATCTGCCTGAAGCATTGCAAACGGATATGAACCTCTACTCCGGATGCATCGCCGGGGCATCTTCAATTGAAGAATTGTCCGAGACGATGAAACAAGCTGGATTTAAGAACATCTCCATTATCCCTAAAGATGAATCCAAAGAATTCATCAAGGAATGGGCACCGGAACATAAGGTAGAAGAATATATTGTCTCAGCGATTATCCAGGCGGAGAAGTAGAGTGGCTGAATACTAGAAGTTAGTTATATGTAAGCAGTTAAGAAGAACATGACCAACTGCATATAGTCTATTATTGTCGAGGAAGGAACTGATATGCAGTTCCTTGGGCATGAGTTCGGTATTGTACCGGGCTCATGCCTTTTATTTTTCCCGGTTCGTTCAAGAAATGGTATTCTATCTATTTGAATCTCTAATATCCGTAACCTCATCGCATTTGTAGCAATCTAGCCCACAGACTTCCATGAAGATACTTGGTTTTTTGAACGCGTTTCTACTATTATATGGTAATTGGTTTCACCCATTCATCAGATTCGAAAAACGCCCCACTGAATGAATTTCAATCATCGGAGCGTCTTATCCATAGGTATATAGATTTTAACATGAACCATGATCGGTACTTTACTACATGGCTCTTTTGATGCTAGGCAATTTCTTTTTTCCTTGCCAACGATAATACATTTTCATCAAAGGCATAATTAAAATAAAAATGAACAGGAGCCTGAACGTTTGGAACATTGAAACAAGCGAGACATCTGCATGCACTGCATTCGCTAATAACACCATTTGATCTAAGCCCCCTGGGGCGGTGCTTAGGAAACTTGTAGCGAAGGTTGTATCCAATGCAAAGGACATGAAGAAGCTTGATCCAAATGTTAGCGCAATTAGTGCGAAGGCACTGAAAATGCCCCCTACAAGTATGCGTACCGGCAGTTTGATCATATGCGGCTTGAGCATGAGTCCGATATGGGCACCGATTAGTAACTGAGCAACATCCATGATTATACCAGGTATTTGAGGCATTGCCAGTGGTGTTGTGAGTTGCAATGTAATGAATAAAAGAATGGGTGTAATGAAAAATGCGACTGGCAAATGGATGCGTTTCATTACATGAGAGCAACCCCAAGCAAGTGCAATTAGTAGTACTAAACTGATTGTTAGCTTAGCGTCAGTTGGTGGCTTGCTCATTACTTGGCCAGCGACGATAAATGGTACGAAAACAACGACCAGTAAAAGTCGAATTACTTGAAAATAAGAAATAACGCCGATTTCTTTAACTTTTTCTTCCTCGGCAAAGACGACAATTTGTCCTAAACCGCCTGGGATGGCGCCTAATATGGCAGCTTTCACCGGGATTTTTGTCCATTTGCTCGTTAAGTAGGCGATGCCGATTGAACCGCCGATCAAAATGACGTTTAGGGTTATCATGTAAAGTAAAATGGAGCTCATCATGCCGAATAAATCGGTGTTGAATTGTACACCAATCGCGGTCCCGACCATGACGACACCTAAATCACGCATTTGGCTGGACCATCTAAGCGGTCCTTTATAAACGAATTGAGCTAACATGACGACAACAATTGGGCCAAGCATCCAGGGAATAGGGATGTGCAGCAAGCTAAAAATATAACCGCCAATGAAAGATAAGATTAACACTTTTAACATTGCCTTCAATAGAGACACCCCTTCCTATATAACATTCATCGCATAAGAACCACCAGCATCCTTCATCATGAATGGCTGGTGGTCAATTTATTATGAATTCGCTAATTCCTTAACTTGTGCTTCACGATCTACGTCATCGCGGCGACGGTCGCCCCAGTAGGCAGATCCGTTTTTCAAGTATTCTTCATACGTCCATTTCACTGGCTCCCAGTCTGGCTCGAAGATTAAATAGCTGTTTGTAAAGATTTCAAGACGTAAGCCACTTCCTGGATCTTTTACGTAAATGTACATGGCTTGAGAAATACCATGTTTACCAGGGCCTACGAATTGTACATCAGCTTCGCATAAAATATCCGCAGCACGTAGTAAGTCTTGGGAGTTGTCTAACCAGTAAGCGATATGGTGCATTTCGTTTGGTTCTTTTGAACGGGATGTAGACATGATTGCCACGTCATGAACTAAGTTTGTTACGGATAACCAGCTTGCGACTTGTACATCGTCCGGATTTACGAAATATTCACGTAGCTTGAAGCCTAATGCTTGTTGTAAGTAATTTACGATCACAGCGTTATCTTGTGAAGTTTGTAAGTTAACATGGTCGATGCGACGTGGTGATACACCTTTGGCCCAAGATTTATACGTTTGGTTTTTAAGCACCGATTTACGAGATTCATCAGCAGGTGTTTTTTCCATATCGTAATACAGTTCAAAGCGGTGACCACTTGGTAATTCGAAGCGGACTGCTTCCCCTTGGGCTACTTCTTCGCCTGCTTCTATCCAACGTACTTCTGTACCAGCATCTTCTAATAATTTAGCGAAAGTTGCTACGTCCTCAGGACGTTTTGTACGCCAGCCAATGTGATCGATGTAAGAAGTTTCACCAGCTGTAATGGATAATGTATGGTGTTCGAAATCGCCCCAAGCGCGCAAGTAATGTACACCATCTATCACTTCGGTTTCTTCTAACCCGATTGTGTCGCGGAAGAACCATAAAGATTTTTCAAGATCTGCTGATACTAAAGCTACGTGTCCTAATTTTGCAATTTCCGGTGCGTAAAGAAATTTTTCCATTTATATTCACCTCATAGTCATGTTTTTTTAATAAGAGGACAAGGAAAATATGATTTCAATATTTATCCATCATACTTTCCGATGCTGAAATTACCCTTGAATGTTTGTTTGAACGCCGAATAAATTTCTACCGTATCCTAATATGCCATCTTCATATAAAGAAGTAATGTGTGTGGCGATTGCCATCAGGTCACGAGTGTGCATTTCTACCGGATGACCTTTTAATAATGCGTGCCCACCTAAAGTCAGTAGGGCCTTAACACCGATTTGTGTACACTTATCGATGATTTTTGCACGAATCGCTTTATATTTTGCTCCTTCGTATGGACCACCTTTATCTTCTTCCATCATCCGGATGTATTCGTTCAATAAGCTTTTTGCAGAAATCATTTCTAGCTTTAACTCCGAAAGCACGCGTTGGCTTGTGGGAGAATCCTTTTCGTTTATGCCAGAGAAGCGGACGCGGCCGGCTGTATGCTTTTCGAACTCGTCAACTACACGCTCTGCACCACCAACAGCCATTGCGGCGAACCCTACATAGAAGCCAGGATAGAATGGTGTATTGTAATATAAATAGTCTTGATCGAAATCTTCATATGGCGGTTGGCTCTTTTCGATTATTTTGCTGAAGCGTAAAATGGCATCAGGCTTAACGAAAATATTATCAATGATCAATGTATTACTGCCTGATCCACGAAGACCAAGGGAATCCCAAGTTTTTACCACTTCCAAGTCAGAAACCTTCAATAAAATGCCGACACGTTCGGGCTTGTCATTGTCTTCGAATTTCATCATGGCGCCAACGCCAACCCAATCACAGTAATTGATACCGCTTACAAAATTGTACTTTCCGGAAACGACATAGCCATCTTCAGCTGGTTCCACTTTACCGATGGGGGCAAATACGTCAGCTACAAAGCCACCTTGGTTAATGACTTCATCACGAATGTGCTTAGGATAGTAGCAAACCCAAGAGTTATGCACGGAGAAGAAGTAGGTTAACCATGAAGCTGATAAGTTATGGTAACCAACTGTGCTTACCATATCAACGAATGTATGCCAATCGAGTTGTGGATAACCAAACTCTTTCGGTAAAATCAAACGGTGAATGCCTTCCTCACGAATAATTTCCGCGATGCGTGGGGACACGGTCGAATTTCGATCAGCTTCGATTGCTTCTAACTCTGCGGCTTCACCGATGCGTTTTGCCTTTTGTATAATTTCTTCATACAGCCCTTTACTTTCAACTACTGTTACCATTTGATCAATCCTTTCAAAAATAGTTTATTGTGCTGTAACGGCTTGATCTTTTTCCACTGCCAAAAAGTCAACGACAAGTTTGTTCACGATTTCCGGTTGGTCCGTTTGAGCTTGATGACCGCAGTTTTCTATATATTCAAATGATATGTTCGGTAATAATTTCTCGAGTTTATAACCTGTCTCCACTGGTGCAACGGCGTCTTGCTTACCCCAAATGAATAGGCCTGGAATTTTCAATTTTGGTAAGGTATCTTTCATGCAGTAACGATCCCAAAGCTTAGGCTCTTCGTTCATCCTCGCTAAGTAGGCATCGAACGCCTGATTGGATTCTTTAACGCCTGGGCGGGTTGCCGCTTGATGACGTAGTTGAATCAGTTCTTCAGGAATGACCGTGTCTTCGCTTGAATTACGGTACATGAATTTACGTAAGGATTCTTCTGTATAGTCATAACCAATCACTTCTAAGAATGACCGCAGCTTTCTTTCAGGTACTTCATGCATCGCTTGATAGATGGTATTACTACCGATGTAAACAATTTTATTTACTTTTTCGGGGTGGTCTATGGCATATTTAGCTGCAACGTAAGCACCTTGTGAATTGCCGACAAGTGATACTTCGTCGAGGCATAATGCTTCAATGAAATCATGTACATGATCCACTAGGCTTTGATGACCATTTACAGGCCATGCGTGAGGGCGGGCGTCGGTGAAGCCCATTGAAAGTTGGTCTACTGCATATGCTCGGAAGCCAGCTTTAGCTAATGCAGGTAACATAAAACGCCAACCTGCTGCGCCGCATGCTCCAGGTCCTGCACCGTGCAGTAAAATTACAGCTGGTCCTTCTGTTCCAGCCCAGGAATAATGTGTACGTACACCGTTTGCCAATATGTAACTATTATGAAACCCTTCAAGAATTGTCATCGCTTTGCCTCCTCATACTGATGTGCTTTTATTTTCTGTTTTGAGTATACCTGTTAATAATTTCAAACGTTATACTGATTTTTATTGAAAGAATAGTGTTAATCTTTAAAATTTATTGAAAAATCAATTTCACTTTTGTAATATGAGGAATAGATAGTCAAAGGGGATGTGATTTTAATGAGCGAAATTGCATTTGATTCCAGCGAAACGAAAAATATTTTAATGTCGGCAAATGCCTTCCATACATTAAAGAACAGCTTGTTTAACAACATTGGTTCTCATAAAACAAAAGGCTTTTTATTTCGATTTGGGAAAGAGTTCGGGATGGAATCAGCAAGAAAGATGCTTCAAAATAAAGACTCGATAGATCCAGTCGGTAAGAGACATTCACGCTTAGGTCACGTGAAGGATGTAATTTTCATGGGGGAAATTGTGCGACATCCAGATGGCACGGTTGAATGCATCGATACGTGGGGACAATGGGTAGAATCATTCGAAGCCGCGTTACACCTAAAAAATTATGGTGTAGCAAACGAATGTGTTTGTCATATGTTATGTGGGTTTGCAAGTGGTGCATTGACCTATGAGTATGGTGAATCGATTATTGCCGTTGAGTACAAGTGCGTCGCAAAAGGTGATCCGTGCTGTGAGTTTAAAGTGCGCTTGGAGAGCGATTGGCTCGAAGATGAGGAAGAGCTTATCCACCTTTATCAAAACGACAACATTTTATCTGAACTTGAAATGACTTATGATGCACTTTTACACCATAAGCAAGTGCTCGAGAAAATTTCATTGTTTAATAGTCAGCTCACACAAAAAGTAACAGATAAACATTCGATGGATGAAATTGTTCAGGTTGCGTCCGAGCTGTTGAACATCTCGATTTTGATTGAGGATATCCATGGCAATGCGTTAAGCCATTTTGGTTTAACGGAAGAACAGCAACTAGCAATAAAAAAAGATAAGGTGAAATTATCGCATTTCGACGATACGCATAACGTTTCGCATTACAAAGGCGAAACATTCAGGAAGTTGACGGCACCTGTTCTTATTAACAAAAGGAATTATGCCACTTGTTCATTTTTCTACTTTGATGAAAAGGATATGGATGAAAACGACCACTTATTTTTAGAGCGGATTTCTACGGTCGTGGCCTTATGTATTTTATATGAGGAGGCGCAGTTTGAAGAGCAACAAAGGATGCGTAGCTCACTATTGGAGCGCTTAATTCATAATCGGAAAATTAAAGATATCGAATCTTACTATAAATTTTTACCATTTAAATTTCAGCCGCCGTTCTCTACAGGTATTATCAGTGTCAAAAAGAAAAAGAAAAATAAAGAAATCATCGACATTCATGACCAGTTGACACAGCTGTCCAAGTTGGCAAAAGAGTGGGATTTGCCTTGTATTTTTGCAGTGCTTGGTGAGGAAATTGCGCTCCTCAATTCGCTAAATAGTGATAAGCAAGGCTGGAATAAGAAAATCACGAAAATTTTTCAAAAGATGGAGAAGCAAAATGCCAATTATAAATATTCGATCGGGCTTAGCGGAACATTTAGTAACTTCAAAGATTTCGAGCGTTCGCTACAAGAGGCTCGTGTTGCACAGCGCTTTCCCAACGATAAGCTGCTAACGGATTACGAAGATTTAGGAATGCTTGGGGATATCGTAAAGAACATGAGCATGGAGCATCTGCACGAAATGGCGAAGAAGACGTTAAAAGACTTATACAATTTTGATGATCCCCGTAAAAAGGAATTATTGCATACGCTTTACGTCTATTTATTAAATAGTCAGCGCTTGAAAGAAACGATGGACGAGTTGACGTTATCTATCGGCGGTATCCAATATCGTATCAAGCAAATCGAAGAGCAACTACAAATTTCACTGAAAGACGCATCGACTGCAGCGTATACCTTATTAGTCATTCAGGTACTGATCTTGTCGGATAGCTTAAGCTTCGAGGAATTTGCAAGATAAGAGCGGAGTCTATCAACCATTAGGCTCGAGATGGATGGAAGAGTTACGTAAACCGCTTTTATAAACAAAACAGACTGAAGACAAACTCATTCTTTGAGTTTGTCTTCAGTCTGTTTACATGTGATGAACCCATGGTTGAGTATTATCGCCCTGGGGCGATGTCAAGGTTTATCTGCTCTTCTTCTGTAGCACGACGAGCATCTTCTTTTTCAGTTGCGGTGATTTTCAATTTACGTGTGGCTACTAACACGATGGCCGTAACAACATATAAACTAACGATGACCAACACACCTAAGTTGAAGCCTGACCGCACGTTATCGCCTGCTTGTGTAATCAAGTACCCGGTAATCCATGGCCCGATTACTCCAGCCATACTTGAAATGGATAATGAGACACCCGTTACGCTACCTACTAGATTTTTCGGAATGATCAATGTTTTAATCGCTGTATTTAACGGTAATAAGCAAGTGTTTATGATTAAGCCCATCCCTAGGAACAAACAGGCTAGAACCGGTGAAGCGACAATCGTGGTCATCGCATAAGAAGCAGCGCCGACCAGCAATACTGTAATTAATACACGATCATAAGATTTGATAAGGCTTTTATTTTTCTTGAATAAGTAGTCTGTGAATTTACCTATACAAATTGCGAACACTGTTCCTGAAATGCCCATTGCAGCGAAGATTAAGCCCATACGCTGTGGCTCAAGACCCACGATTTGTGTTAGGTAAGTTGGTGCCCATGTAAGGACCCAAGTTGTAATCCACATGGATACGAAACCTACAACTAAAATCGATAATACATAAGGGTTGATGAATACTTTAAAGATATGTTTGAACGGTACTTCTTTGTTGGACGCTAAACTTTTTACGTCTTCGATGAGGGGTTGCTTTGGCTCGTCTCTCATGAAGAAGAAGAGGATCGCCCATGCAAAGCTTGCTATCCCTAATAATGCGAAAGTGTGCTGCCAACCAAAATTCGTGATGCCTTTAACTAAAAGTGGTGCAGCCAAGTACGTTCCAACTGTTGTACCAGAAGTCATGATAGCTGCAGCGACACCACGTTGTGAGCTAGTGAACCATCGTGCTAAGTGCACGATGCACAGACCGAGCGTACCACCTTCGAAGAAACCTAAGACAACACGCAGTAAAATTAAGTGTGTTAAGGTTTCTACAAAATAAGCGCTTGCTAATGAAATGGTCCATCCAGTAGCAATCATCATTAATAAGTATTTTGTGTTGAAGCGATACGTTAAGGTACCTAAAACGATACTTCCGACAGCGTAAGCAGCGAAGAAACTACTTCCTACTAAACCGAACTGATCATAAGATAGATTCAGTTCAGTCATGATTGGTTCTGCGGCTAATCCTAAAACCGATTTATCCGTATAATTTAAAACAGATAGTAAGAATAGAAAAGCTAATACAACCCAACGCATGAAAATCCCCCTTGTATTACCGTATTTTCCCCATCCACAATTGTTTTTCAAAAAAGTATTGGTGGTCTGATACTTCTGTCTTTTTCTGAAAAGTAGTGATAGCGCTTTCAATTCGGTATTGGAATCATCAAACACCTCCATTATTGTAAGTAAAGGCACACATTTCACCATTATTTTCACTTTTCTCTACAAGAATAATAGTGAATGGTGGGAAAATTCGGAAATTTTTCTTCCATGAACAGAATTCTATTTGAAAAAAAAGAGATTTACAAGCAAAAAAATAAGGATACTAATTTGTGTTTTGAAAGAGAACAAAAATGAAAAAGAAAAATTTCCGATTTACAATGTGGAATTTATAATGGAAGGATATATGATACAGCTGATTTTTTGTAAAAATAATTCACAAAGAATTCAAATATATTTTCATGTGCAATTTTATTGTTTTTATCTGAATTTTCAATAAAAAATACAATGATAATTTTAAATGGACTGATTTATGATTGAATTATTCAGTTACGAATGGAGGAATTAGGATGGATGATCGTTTATTTAGAGATGCAATGGGCAAGTTTGCTACAGGTGTAACCGTTCTATTAACAGAAAACGAAGGTGAAACGCATGGAATGACGGCAAATGGTTTTGTGTCAATATCATTGGATCCTAAACTTGTCTTAATTTCCGTTGGACATAAAGCAAAATTCTTAGAGAGAGTTTCACAATCCAAAAAATATACAGTTAATATTTTAGCGGAGGACCAAGAGCATTATTCACGTCATTTCGCTGGGAGACCTGGTGATGCAGTAGAATTCGAAGCATTGGCTGAACAACCGGTATTAAAAGGGGCCATCGCTCAAATTGCGTGTGAAGTTGTATCCGAATATGTAGAAGGTGACCATACATTATTCATCGGTAAGGTAGTGGATTTACGCCTTGAGGAAAAAAATCCGTTATTGTTCTTCAGTGGTAAATATCATCAGTTGAATGCGGTAGAAACAGTCAATTCATAAAAGGAGAATGGTCTATGAATACACAAAAAATGGCGGAAGCATTGCTTGAAGCGGAACGTACGAAACAGCCCATTGCACCATTAACTGAAACTTATGAAAAGATTACCCCTGCTGATGCCTATGCTGTGCAATTGGCGCAAATTCGTCAAAAGACGGACAACGGGGCGTCTGTAAAAGGGCTGAAAATTGGGTTGACGAGTAAAGCGATGCAAGAAATGTTGAATGTCTATACACCGGATTACGGCTTCATTTTAGATACGATGGTTTACGACGAGGCTGATGGTTTAAGGACTGAGTCCTTCATTCAACCAAAGGTGGAATTTGAAATCGCATTTGTTTTCAATAAAGAGTTAAAAGGACCTGACGTGACGGTGCAGGATGTAATCGATGCCACGGCATATGTTGTGCCAGCAGTGGAAGTGATCGATAGCCGGATTGCGAATTGGGAAATAAAGTTCGAGGATACAGTGGCGGACAATGGCTCTTCGGCAGGTGCCATTTTAGGAGAAAAGCGGACCCTGCTTGAAGAGATTGAAGACATCACGAATATACCAATGACCGTGCATAAAAATGGTGAATTCTTAGATGAAGCAACGAGCGCGGCCGTGTTAGGCAACCCGCTCCAAGCGGTGGTATGGTTAGCAAATGAAGTGAGTACATATGGGATCTCCATCGAGCCTGGCATGTTTGTTTTATCAGGAGCCCTATCAAAAGCCGTGACCTTTGAAACAGGCGATAAATTCGAAGTGGACTTCGGTCAGCTCGGAAAAGTAAGCGTTAACATTTCTAAGGAAGTGGTGAAAAAATGACGAAGCTTAAAGTGGGAATCATCGGGTCAGGAAATATAGGCACCGACTTAATGTACAAAATCGAGCGCAGCCCCGTATTGGAAATGAGTGTGATGGTAGGCATCGACCCGAATTCCGATGGTTTAAAACGTGCAAAGAAGCGCGGATATGAAATAATTTCAAACGGGATTGACGGACTCATGGAACGTGTTGATTTAGTGGATATCGTATATGACGCGACAAGTGCGTATGCACATAAGCATAATAGCGATCGATTAACGGCTGCCAATAAAAAAGTAATTGATTTAACACCAGCTGCAATCGGACCATTTACAGTTCCACCAGTAAATTTAAAAGAGCATATCGATAAACCGAATGTGAATATGGTTACGTGTGGCGGTCAGGCGACAATTCCCATCATTCATGCCATAAATCGGATTGTGTCCGTAGAGTATGCTGAAATTGTCGCAACCATTTCAAGCCTTTCTGCCGGTCCTGGTACACGCGCAAATATCGATGAATTCACAAGTACAACTTCTAAAGCGATCGAAGTGGTAGGAGGTGCGAAAAAAGGGAAAGCCATTATCATTTTGAATCCTGCGGACCCACCAGTTATTATGCGTGATACCATCCATGCTTTGGTCGAAGAAGAAGGTCATGAAGAAGCGATCACCAAGTCGATTCACGACATGGTAGCGGAAGTGCAAGCTTACGTACCAGGTTATACATTAAAAGTGTCGCCGATTTTTGAAGGTAGGAAAGTATCCGTATTTGTCGAAGTGAATGGGGCAGCAGACTATCTACCGGCTTACGCTGGTAACTTGGATATTATGACGGCAGCTGCCGTGCAAGTCGGCAATGAAATGGCACGTCATTTACAAAGAGGGAAGGAGGAGGTCATCTCATGACATTAAATATTTTAGATGTATCGTTACGTGATGGAAGTCACTCTGTCCGCCATATGTTTACAGAGGAACAAGTACGTGCTGCAGCAAAAGGTTTAAATGCGGCGGGTGTTCGCTATTTTGAAGTATCACATGGAGATGGCTTGGGTGGTTCTTCCTTACAATATGGTTTGTCAGCAACCGATGAACTGAAACTGATTGAAGTGGCTGTATCAGAATGTACGACTTCAGAAGTCGCTGTATTATTGATTCCTGGAATCGGTACAAAACATGACTTGGAAAATGCAGCGAACTTAGGGGCGAAAATGGTTCGTGTAGCAACGCACGTAACAGAAGCCGATGTAGCTGCCCAACATATTGAATTAGCACGCAAACTCGACTTGAAAACAGCTGGATTCTTAATGATGAGCCATATGGCGCCCGTTGAAAAAATTGTGGAGCAGGCAAAATTATTTGAAAGTTACGGAGCAGAGATCGTATATGTAACGGATTCGGCTGGTGCCATGTTACCAAAAGATGTAACCGAGCGAATCACAGCGCTAAAACAGACTTTACAATGCGATGTCGGTTTTCATGCCCATAATAATTTATCGATGGCCATGGCTAATACAGTTGCAGCGTTGGAGGCTGGAGCCACTTATATTGATGGAAGCATGCGTGCATTAGGTGCAGGGGCCGGTAATACACAAACAGAAGTGCTGGTAGCTGTTTTAGAAAAACTAGGCTTTGAAACAGGCATCGATTTATATACATTAATGGACACGGCGAATGATGTAATTGCGCCCATCATGCAACAATCACAAGAAATAACTGGCGGTAGCTTAACCTTAGGGTATGCTGGCGTGTACTCAAGCTTCTTATTGCATGCACAAAAGGCCGCAAAGCAATTTGGTGTCGACGAACGGGACCTTTTAATGAAAATCGGCCAAATGAAAGCGGTTGGTGGGCAAGAAGATATAATTTATGAAGTGGCACAAAATCTAGCAAGATAAAAGGAAAAGGAGAGAATCGCAATGAAGGTAATCTATGTGAATGCGAATAATTTACAAGAGATTAAGCAATCCGCTCCCCATGTAGCGATGGCCCTTGGTTATTTTGATGGTGTGCATTTAGGGCATCAAAAAGTTATTCGAACCGCTAAAGAAAAAGCAAAAGCACAAAACTTATCGCTAGCGGTTCTCTCTTTTTTTCCACATCCTAAAAGTGTGCTATTTTCGGATAAAGAAGTTTCCTATCTTGAGCCACTTGAACAAAAGGTTGAGAAACTAGAAAGGCTTGAAGTGGATATTTTTTATATCGTGGAATTCACAAAGGAATTAGCTAAAGTAGAAGCGAACGATTTTTTAGATGATTATATTATTGGGTTGAATGCTAAGGAAATCATTTGCGGTTTCGATTACACATATGGGGCAAAAGCGAGTGGAACTGTTCATACCCTGGCAACTTATGCAGCAATCCAGCAAGTAGGCCTCTCAGTTGTCGAGGAGCTAAAGTGGAATGATCAAAAGATTAGTTCGACTTTGATTCGGAGGTATTTATCAGAACGGAAGCTTAGTGAATTACCGAGGCTATTGGGACGCTTTTATAAAACGAAATATTGTCAGAAGAATGGTCTACTACCGAATTATTCGTTACCGAATGTAGGAAGCTATAAAGTATTGATTGAAGATCAACATTCTATTATTGAGTGTGTTGCAACAGTGAAGTGCAAAAAATATATTCAGATTCATCATGAACTGTCGACACTGCCGAATTTATTAACGATACAATGGGTTGATCAAGTTGATCGACTAGAAACAATACCTAGCTGAATACTCTTTAAACATGTGGCAGAACCATTACTGAAATTGTTCTGCTTATATATTTTTTGAAGGCAGATCCCCTATTTCAAATCTCTCCTCACGGACGACTTTCTTCTATTATATATTAACTGCAAACGCTTGCGAATTTCCCAAATGAACTTACCTTTCAAGAATTCAACAAACTCCCCCATCTCGGAATAGGAGATTGCTAGTAACGAACGATAGGGTTAAGGAATCCATATTAATAGAGTATTGTCATTCATTAAGTCATATAATCCATGTTTATGGTGATTCTAATGGGGTAAAAATATAAGAGAGACAGGATACTTACACATGTAGTAAGGGTGAGCAGAGTACATACATATATTTTAGGCTAGCATTCTGTTTCGACTTATTAAATAATCTATTAGGAGTGACTACAACTATGAAAAGCAAAAAATTAGCAATTGGTTTGGTTTCTTTGGCATCAGCTTTCGCATTATCCGCATGTAATGATGATAATGAAGAGAAAAGCACGGATCAAACACCGAAAACGGAACAAAGTACGGATACAGATACGACTAAAGAGGAAACGAATCATATGGACCATGCTAAAGATACTTCCAATGAGGCAGAGGTTCCTGATGGTTTGAAAGCTGCAGAGAATCCAAAGTATGAAGTGGGAAGTAAAGCAACGATTAAATCAGATCATATGGAAGGCATGGATGGAGCCGAAGCAACAATTGTCGGAGCCTATGATACGACAGCTTATTCCGTTACGTATACACCTACAACAGAAGATAAAAAAGTAGAAAATCATAAATGGGTGATTCATGAAGAAATCGAGGATGCTGGGGAAGTTCCGTTAGAACCAGGTACTGAAGTGACTCTTGATACCGATCATATGGAGGGTATGGAAGGCGCAAAAGGTGTCATTGAGGAAGCCGATACCACTACCGTTTATATGGTTGATTACAAACCTACCGATGGTGGGATTGAAGTGAAAAATCATCAATGGGTAACAGAAAGTGAACTATCATCTAAATAATGATGATGAGCTGTCAAAAGACCTTATCCCTTTACCGATAAGGTCTTTTTGGCGTTGAAATTCATATAGTCATTCATGACCTCTAAAAAACATGTCCTGCTAATGGAGGACATGTTTTTTTATTTTATCTCATTCATGATCAATATTCGCTGCTTTCTGTAGTCATTTCGAAAATTTCGCCTTGTGAAGGGGTAGGATGATTGACTGATTCTGTAGAATACCAGCGAAATTCAGCGGTTTATTTCCCTGTTTTTATAATAGTTAAGGGGATTTTGTCGATATAAGTAGAGGCATCTTTTAGGAGAGTAGAATCTTCTTAAAAGCTCTCTAAAAGACCGAGGACTAGTAAAAGGATGATCCTTGTATTTTCAAAAGATATCAGCATATGTAGGGGGACAAACGTAAATGGTGCAAATAAAATCCGCTTATAGTAGTAAAAAAACTGCATTAGAAGCCTTTCGCGAATTGAAGAGCGGTATACATAGTGAACCAAAATTACTTCTTTTTTTTGCAAGTACCACTCAAAACTTCGAGGAATTAACGGGGCTTTTTCATGAGTCGTTCCCACACTCCGAGATATTGGGATTAACCACTGTTGGTGAAATAGGTCCCAATGGGATTACGGAACATGGGGTTTCGGCCATGAGTTTTAATGGAAGTAATTTCTCGGCAAAAGGTGTGATGATCAAAGATATCATCAAATATCCGATTTTTTATCGCGATCATTTAATTCAAGGGTTAAGTGAGGTTGGGATTGATCGAAATAGTAGGAATATCGAGACGGAAGGCATCGGCCTTGTCTTTCCCAATGGGTTAGTGGGGGCGGAGGAAAAGATGCTTTCCGTTGTGAACTCGGTATTTAAACAAGAAGGGTTTCCACTGTTTGGCGGTACGGCAGGGGATGATGAAAAGTTTCTAGAGACAATGGTTTCTTATAACGGGGAAACTTCGAATACGGCCGGTCTGGTTGCTTTCATTAAAACAGATGATGAGTTTGTCATTCGTAAGGAGAATATCTTTCAGACGACTGGCAAGGAAATGAAGATTACTAAGTCGGATACGGAAAGTCGCACGGTTTATGAAATGAATGGAAAAAGGGCAACGAGTGAATATGCCCGATTATTGGGAGTTCCTGAGAATCAGCTCTCCAAACATTTTATGTCCAATCCTTTAGGTCGTGCGGTCAACGAGGAAATCTATATAGCATCTCCTTTCCAAACACAGCCGGACGGATCCATACAGTTCTACTGCCAAATATTCCAGGACTCGGTTGTAGAGATATTGGAGCCGAAAAATCCAGTGGAAACGCTGAAAAGTACAGTGGCTGATTTCAAAGAAGAGTTTTCTCAATTGGATGGCGTACTGGGCATCAATTGCATATTACGAAAACTACAATTTAAAAGTCAAGGAATCGTCGCCACGTTAAATAAGGAATTAGAGAAACTTCCTCATTTGGGTGGGTTTTGCAGTTACGGGGAGCAACTAAATAACATGCAATTAAATCAGACCCTTATATTACTGGGGTTCGGGAAACGCAAACGAGGAGATAGAAAATGAGTATTCTAGATTTGCTTCGTAAGGGCAACGTCGAGAAAGTGACGAAGAAAGAAATCATCGAGCTTGCGACCACGATGGATAAACAAGACTTCGATCAAGTTGTAAAGGGATTAGACGACTTGGTCGGACTGTTACGGGATACCAGTAGCGACAATTCCAAGCAGGATAGCCAGTTGAATCATTTCGTCCATGATTTGAAATCTAGTATCGAAGTTCAGAATCTGGCCTTGGGAGAGACGGTTTCTAATATTCGTCATGTAGTAGGCAGTACGGAAAACATCGAGACGATTACGGATGAAGTATCTATACAAACAAAAGAAAGTATGGAAATGGTCTTGGCTGGTAGTGATAATATCGATAACTTGGTCAACCAAATGACGAATGTTAATGCGATGTTCCAACAATTCGAAGAAACCATCATGAGTTTACAAGAAGAAATCAAAGAGATTTCAAGCTTTGTCGTGGTGATTGAATCGATCGCCGATCAAACGAATCTTCTCGCCTTGAATGCTTCGATTGAGGCAGCTAGAGCCGGGGAGCACGGACGAGGTTTTGCTTTAGTGGCACAGGAAGTAAGGAAATTGGCAGATAAAAGCAAAGCCTCCCTGACTGAAATCAATCTGAAGGTAAATAGTATCGTGAAGAATGTGGATACTTTTTCAAGTAGTGTTTCAGAGAAAACGAAAGAAATTGAAGCGGTTATCCTGACCACTGAAAATACGAAAAAGTACTTTAATGATATTTCCAGCAATGAGAAGAAATTATCCGAGAAAATGAACGAAATCAAAAAGGCCACGGGTAGTACCCTTCATGAAATGATCGGTTTCTCAGAGGGACTGGATGACGTGCTGAATGGTTTTATCGACAATAACGATAAAATCAAGGCACTCCATGCTTTATCACAGGAAAAGTTCATTTTTTCTACAGAAGCTTTTTCCTATATTACACAAATGAAAGACTTGGTTCATTCTTTGAAGCAGGGGAAGCTGTAGACCCTGCAACTAATTTTGAAAGATAGAGGAAAACTGCCATTCCAAGGGCAGTTTTTTTATTTTAGTTTATACAAATTATTTTGCCTTGAGGAAACATTTTGTCGGAATTGCATAGATTATAAAAAGGAGAGGATTCATATGAATTTTACGAACCGTACCCAAAAGAAAATCATTGGATATTCCACCTTGTTCAAGAAGTTGGGAATCATCAATGATAAGGAATATAAAAATATAATGAATACTGTTCAATCGAAGGATTAAGCTGTGGATACCTATAACCGCGGTTTTCAATAAAAGGTAAGACCCCATCTTTATTACTAAGTAAGGTGGGGGAGGCTGCGGTTACAAAAGAGATGGGATATGGTAGAGTGATTATATTACATTTAATAGGTAAACATCCGTTAAGTGGTGGGAGGATGAGTTGAAAATGAAGCAGAACGTGTTTGTACATATGCCCTCTTTTATTCTATTAGTCTTCAGTTATTTACTTATTGCCCTACTATTCTTTGTTGTTTACAAAAAACAACAGAATCCGCCAAAGGTATGGAAAGGGCTTCTAGTTATGCTCATTGGGATTTTTTCTTTCAGTATTCATTTTAATTTATCAAGTGAAGTGACAAAGATACCAATATTGCCATTAGGGGTCGTCTTTTTATATTGGTTTTTGAGAAGAAAGGACAATACAGAGCGTTGGCCGCGGTACCGTCGTTATGCTTGGCTAGGGTTTTGCGTGAATTTCATCTTTTTTGCTTCTTCATTCTTAAACTCGCCGCTTGAACATTTAATGTTCCCAAAAGATCAACCCTCGACCTATATGCAGGACGTTGAAAAAGCTTCCCTGATTATCACTCACCCAGCTGGCAAGGATGTCACATTGAATAATGAAGTGTTGCAAGTACAGGTGGACAAGATGAAACAAAATCAAATCAAAAGTGAATCTTGGTATTATAAAATTAATGAAAAGAACGGGTATAAAGAACGGTTCCCTTATCTTTTGATAGGAACGGTTCCTGAAAAGGGCAGCGGACTTAAAACAGTCATTTATGTAGAAGATGATGGAAAGGGTTTCCTCATTACACCGAATAATGGAGGCCAGGTTTACTTCCGGTCTGAAGAATCTGTGTTGATCGGAGGTGCTGAAAGAAATGAATAAAAAAACGAAAACCATCATTTTAGTGATGGTGATTGTCCTTATAGTGGGAGTCCTTTTGATCATTCGAGCTCCAAGAGAACCTGAAGCATTTCTTACAGATAAACAAGTGATTAAACGAATCAATTCTTTTTTTCCTGAATCAGAGCCTAAAATCATTCAAGACGTTCTTTATTTAGATGAAACCCATGTTTTTGTCCCTTTCATCAATGAAAGCAAAGAATACGGGATGAGTTTCTGGGTATGGAAGGACAAAAAGTGGAGAACGGCTTCCGTAGATAATGGGGGTGAGCCAAAGGCCTGGAATGGAGAAGGAGATTCATTTTTTATGTGGAATCTAAATCCAAAGGACGAAGTGTCTGAAATTAAGGCGTTTATGAAAAAAGATAGGAATTTCAGTGTATCAGGGGATGAGGCGACCTATGAACCCGGTTTAGAAATGATGCACAGCATTACGGTTGAGGATAAATCATATGGAGTGGAAAAATATCCGGATAGCTGGCGGACTCTTATGGATCAGTATGCAGAAGTACAGAAAGAATCCAGTTTTGATGGGTTCTTTGAGTATGGACAAACATTTAAAATAGGGAATAGATTCTATGACAAGGATGGCAAGGTAGTTTTTCCTACAGTGCCTACCGATGGAATCGGGTATTCAACAGGGAATGATTATGTGGATGTGCCTTATCTAATGGATTTGGTAGATGAAGAATTGGAAGGCTCATATTAACAGGGGGCTACCAAGAAATTGGTGGCCTTTGTACGTTGTGAAAAAACTAGTATTCTTATATAGTTAAAGGACGAAAGTTTTATAGAAGGAGTGGCTTAGAGGTGCTGGCATCATGAGTTCGACGTTTTTAGCTCTACTTATTTTTATGATTACATTAGTGTTGGTCATCTGGCAGCCAAAGGGTCTGGGAATTGGCTGGAGTGCCTGCGGAGGGGCGATCATCGCTCTTTTGTTTGGTGTTGTTTCATTCCAGGATGTAAGTGATGTGACGCAGATTGTTTGGAATGCGACATTGACGTTCGTGGCCCTGATTATCATTTCGTTAATTTTAGATGAAATTGGATTTTTTGAATGGGCTGCGCTTCACATGGCCCGTTATGCAGATGGTAAAGGCTTCCGTCTCTTCATTTTGGTGATGATTCTAGGAGCCATCGTTTCGGCGCTTTTTGCAAACGATGGGGCGGCATTGATCTTGACGCCGATTGTGCTAGCGATGGTGCGAGCATTGAAGTTCGACGATAAGATGGTGCTCCCATTCATCATGGCGAGCGGATTCATTGCCGATACGACTTCCCTGCCATTCGTCATCAGTAATCTGGTGAATATCGTGTCTGCGGACTTTTTCGGGATCGGTTTTGGTGAATATGCCAGCCGGATGATCGTTCCGACTTTATTCAGTTTAGGAGCTAGCATTCTCGTATTGTATTTGTTTTTCAAAAAGGATCTACCTGTAACCTATGATTCCTCTCATTTGAAGCGTCCTGCAGAAGCGGTAAAGGATCCACGTATGTTCAAGATTTCCTGGTTCGTCCTGGCTATTCTTCTAGTCGGCTATTTTTCAAGTGAGTTTGTAGGTGTACCCGTTTCGTTTGTGGCTGGTGTAATCGCCATTGTCCTTTTGATTTTGGCAAGAAGAAGTCCAGCCGTGAAAATCCGTACCGTCCTAAACGGTGCCCCATGGAATATCGTATTCTTCTCGATTGGGATGTATGTGGTCGTATATGGACTGCGAAATGTAGGACTGACTAGTTTGTTAGCTGACGTCATTAAGGCAACGGCCAATCAAGGTTTGTTTTCGGCGACGATTATCATGGGATTCATTGCGGCTATTCTATCTTCATTCATGAATAATCTGCCAACGGTCATGATTAATGCCTTGGCCATTGCAGAAGTTCAAACAACGGCGCCTATTAAGGATGCTCTGATTTATGCCAACGTCATCGGTTCCGATTTAGGACCAAAGATCACGCCAATCGGCTCTTTGGCCACACTTTTGTGGCTCCATGTATTAAAGCTAAAAGGTGTCCGGATCACATGGGGATATTATTTTAAAGTAGGAATCATCCTGACTGTTCCAACACTATTCATCACTCTGTTTGGACTATATATCTGGCTATTGATCCTTCATTAACGAGACTGCCGGTTTTCTGGCAGTTTTTCTTTTGCATGAAAATAATTGGTGAAGGGCCCTATCCTTTGAGATAATAGAATAAATGATTCGAAAAGGAGTTACATAGATGGCAGAGGACTTTAGCATTCTAAGCACCAAGGTGGATGAAATCGATAAGAAAATCATTTCGATCTTGCATGAAGATGCGCGGATTTCGTATACGGATTTAGCAAAGCAAGTGGAACTGTCGAGAGTGGCGGTTCAAACAAGAATCAATCATTTAGTGGAAAAAGGGGTGATTGAACGTTTTACCGCTGTCATCAATCCGGCTAAGATAGGCATTCATGTTTCTGCATTTTTCAATGTCGAGGTGGAGCCTAAATATTTGGAATCGGTGGCACAACAACTGGAGGATGAGCCTGCAGTAACGAGTTTGTATCATATGACGGGGCCTAGTAAGCTGCATATGCATGGAATCTTCACGGATAATCAGGAGATGGAACGCTTCCTCAATGAAAAGTTATATCCGGTCGTCGGGGTTGTCAGCGTCGATTGCCAACTTCTTATTAAACGCTATAAGAGCCGGATGGGAATGAAGCTCTAGGAAAAGCTCCATGTAGAGATAAAAAAAGATTGTCGAGAAGATATAGTTATCTCGGCAATCTTTTTTTTGGGCGCATAATGCCTACAATTCTAATACTATTCCATTTCTTCCACAATTCCTTTGACCAATCCAACGAATTGCGTTCTAACTTTACTTGCAACTTCAATCACTTCATCATGACTTAATGGTTGATCTAAAATCCCGCAAGCCATATTCGTTAAGCAGGAAATCCCTAGCACTTTCATCTTGCCATGGACGGCTACAATGGCTTCCGGAACGGTTGACATCCCTACAGCGTCTGCCCCCAGCGTACGAATCATTCGAATTTCCGCTGGTGTTTCATATGCGGGACCACTCCACCAAGCATAGACGCCCTGTTGCAAGGAAATGTTCTTTTCCTTAGCTACTTTGGACGCAATGTTTCGCAAGTCAGGATGATAAGTTTGGGAAAGGTCAGGGAAGCGAGTACCCAATTCATCATTATTAGGTCCTATGAGAGGATTTGTACCAACTAAATTGATATGGTCGGTAATGAGCATTAAATCACCTGGATTAAAGTCTGTATTAACTGCGCCACAAGCATTGGTAATGATCAATTGCTCCACCCCTAATGCCTTCATGACACGTACGGGAAATGTCACTTCATCTAGTGTATATCCTTCATAATAATGAAAGCGTCCTTTCATAGCCACTACAGTCTTACCTTTCAATTGCCCGATTACTAGTTCGTTTGCGTGTCCAATTGCTTCGGATTTTGCAAAGTGAGGAATTTCACTATATGGGATTTTGAATGGGTTCTCAATTTCATCAGCAAGAGATCCTAACCCCGATCCTAAAATCATACCGATTTTTGGCTGATTGTCCGTTTTGCTCATAATAAAATCTCTGGTCTCTAAAATTTCTTGTAATCTTTGCATACAAAATTCCTCCTCGATAAATGAAAATCCAAGTACTCTATTTGAATATGGATGGTAACCAAAAGTTTAAGGGCTTTACTGGCTAATGTAAATAAAATATTTAGATAAATGGTAATATTAAAATAACTTTTTTTAAATGAACGGGGGAGTTGTTGATCATAATTGCTAAAGAATAACTAGAAATTATTAGTGAAATTAAAACTGAACAAGCAGATAAAATCTAAAACTCAATGGCTATCAACTAATTTATAAGGAGACAATTTAATGTTTGGATTTTTCCGTATGTATCGATTTACATTATCAATTTTACTATTATCAATTATTGTATTAAGTGGTTGTGGAACCACAAATAAAATGGACTTCTATGAAAATACTGATAGCACAAGTTTGTCAGAGGAAGTAAATACAATTTCTTTAAATTCCACAGAAGATAAGATTAAAGAAATTTTAGGAGAACCAGACTTTGTTGAAGAGGTAGAAAAATCAAAATCTACCTATTTAATATATGGAAAAGATAGAGATAATAGTGATATAGAATTTCAAATAGTTAATGGGCAAGTTGCTAGTTATTTTTTTTCAAACAATACATATAAAACATCAAAGAAAATAACAAAGGGCAGTTCAAAGGAAGATGTTATACAAGAATATGGAGAAAATTACTACGAAAGAGATGATTCTGGTGCGAAAATAATGGGGTACTTTGATAAAAACCAAAAGGTTAATATGGAATTTTCTTTTAATGAAACGATAGAGGGTATAATCATATCAAAAATTAATTAATTAAATTTAGCCGTTTAGTTATAGTATCCTTTTCAAATAGTTTTCTTGCTACCCTAATAAAAAAACCACCTTTAAGGTGGTTTTTTTTATGTGATCGGGAGGATGAACCCTCCATAGGCAAAGGCAAAAATGATGACGAAGGCAGGATGAATCTTGAATTTCCCCAATGCTAGGAAGGCAATTCCGGCAATGATTAAGGAATGAATATATCCAATGGAGCCGACAGCGTCAGCAGCCATATGCCATGTAAGCAATAGCATCATGATTGCGATCACGGGCTGAACGAGTAAGGACATGCCTTTTACGATGGGCGACTGCTTGTATTTTCGCAAGATTTTCAATAAATAAATCAAGGCCACGGCAGAAGGAATGATCGTCCCCGCCAAAGCGACGAAGAACCCGGGCCATCCGTAAACATCGTAACCGACATAGGCGGCGATTTTTGTGGCAATCGGTCCTGGGAGGGAGTTTCCAAGCGCAAGCATTTGTGAGAATTCCGTATTAGAAAGCCAACCATAGCGGGTGACAATTTGGTCGTACATAAGCGGAATCGAAGCTGGACCTCCTCCATAGCCAAGGATATTCGCTATGAAAAATGCCAAGAACACAGCTACACCAATCGGGATGAAAATGGCACCCATTATGCTGATTCCTCCTTCTTATCCTGTTTCTTATTTTTCAATCTGTTCTTCAATTTAAAATGAAAGGCACCATATAAAAGGAAAATCATGATGACGATACCAGGATGCAGGGAAACGACCTGAAGAAGTAAGAAGGAGATGGAAAAAAATAAGATGCCAAGCACTTTCCCTAACCCTTTAACGGCCTTTTCACCAAACTCATACGCCATTTGTCCAAGCATGACAGCAACGACTGGCATCACGGCAGCAATCATATTGGTAATCATCGCCGAATTACTGAGGACGTTTATGAAGGCGATCAAGAATACCATGGCAAAGGCAGATGGTAAGATATGCGCCGCCACACTTACGATGGCACCAGGCCATCCTTTCAGTTTGTACCCCAGATAGGCGGCCATCTTTGTGGCAATCGGACCAGGGAGTGTATTGGCAATGGCCAATGTATCACCGAATTCGTCATCATCCAGCCAATGATAACGGGAAACTGCTTCATGCCGGATGAGTGGAATGACCGAGGGACCACCACCGAACCCTAAAATCCCCGTCCGCATCATTCCCACGGTTAATTCGCCATATGGATTGTTCATATTGGTTCCTCCTGTTCGAATAATAATTTCCATGATTATCTATTAATCATAACAAAATAGGTTTCGAAATGCTCATAAAATTTTAATAAAAGTATCGGATTGTATGTAATTATATAACTTATTAGTTCAATAGATGATTTAAAGATGAAAATGATTTCTATTTGTTAATAAAAACAAAAAAGTGGATTACGTATTGTGAGTTAATGGTTTATAATACAAATATAGTTAATTTTCAGAAAAAATAAAATAAATGAAAGGAGCAACTGTATGACACAATCGATTATCGGAACGAAGAGCATGGTAGTGAGCCCCCACTATTTAGCATCGATGGCGGGAAATCATATTCTCGAAAAAGGAGGCAATGCTTTTGATGCAGCGGTGGCTGTCAGCGCCTGCCTGGGTGTTGTTTATCCGCATATGACGGGACTTGGCGGTGATATGTTCTGGCTGAATTATGAAAACAGTGACGGGAAAATAAGTGTTTATAATGGTAGCGGACGATCTGGGGCAAATGTCAGCCGTGAAATGTATGCAGGGGAAGCGGCCATTCCCTTTCGTGGCATAAGGAGTGCCATCACCGTTCCGGGAATGGTAGATAGCTGGGATGCTATATTAACAGAATTAGGTACCTTATCATTGGCTGAAGTTCTTGTACCGGCAATCGAGTATGCGGAAAATGGTTTTCCCATTACGAAGAACCAAGTGGACTATACAAAGCAGAACTGGGACTGGCTTTCAAAGATGCCGATCACGGCTGATATCTATGCGCCAGGAGGAATAATTCCGGAAGTGGGGGAACGCTTTTTCCAAAAAGACTTGGCCCGTAGTTTAATCTTGATCGCTGAACGGGGGAGGGATGTTTTTTATCATGGCGAACTTGGTCAATCCATCGTTACTTATTTGCAGGAACAAGGTGGACTTTTAACCGCTGCTGACTTTGCCAACCATGAAGGTAACTGGGTCGAGCCTATATCCACTACCTACCGCGACTATACCATTTATCAAGTCCCACCTAACTCTCAAGGGTTCGTCGGTCTGCTGGCGTTGAATATTCTAGAGAACTTTGACTTGGAAAGCATGGAGCATGGTTCTGCCGATTATTATCATCTATTGGCGGAGGCATTAAAAGCAGGGTTTCGTGACAGAAACGAGGTATTAACGGATCCTGAATTCTCTGAGATTCCCCTGGGTAAGCTCCTTGATAAGCGATATGCTGCCAAGATCGGGGCAGCCATTCAACGAACGAAGGCAGAAAGGGTAGCCAGCCCGCCGATGGGCAGTGACACCGCTTATGCCGCCGTTGTAGATAAGGATGGGAATTCCGTATCATTCATTCAGAGCCTGTACTTCGAGTTCGGATCGGGTGTCGTTGCCGGGGATACAGGAGTGATTCTTCAAAACCGGGGGTCCTTTTTCTCGCTAGATTCCAACCATGTCAATACTTTGGAACCTAACAAGCGTTCCTTCCATACCCTGATGCCGGCAATGGCCTGTAAGGATGGAAAACCTAGCATTATTTACGGAACGCAAGGTGGGGAAGGTCAACCGCAGACGCAAACCGCGATCATTACCCGGATGATCGATTATGGGATGGATCCCCAAACGGCCATCAATGAGCCTCGTTTTGTCTGGGGCAGGACCTGGGGAGAATCTAGTGAGGCGTTACGCATCGAAAGTCGAGTCGAAAAAGATACCATTAAGGAACTCCAAGAAAAAGGGCATCTTGTCGAAGTCGTGGATGAGTTTGATGGGGCAATGGGACATGCGCAGGCCATCCGGATCGATGAGCATGGGTTCCTTAAAGGTGGAGTCGACCCACGGGGAGACGGTGCAGCCGTCGGATCTTGAAAGAGTACGAACGTAACCTCGATATAACCTGATTTTATTTCATAAAAAACGTAGGGCCTAGGATTTTAAGCCGGGGCCCTACGTTTTTTACTATTACTTTTTTAAAGTTACCAACTTTTTAGTATTCACTCTCACTATATATATTTTAAATGAATAAGATGTTAGTTAGTTCCTACAGAAAATACTACTTTAGTCTAGTGATATATTAAATATAGGAAAATAATACCATTTTAACCATTGCTGACTATCATTAAATATACGGACCTAGCAATTCCAGCGTCATTTTAAGATGGCAGTCGGAAGCTCTTTCTCGCTATTTTCCTACTTCTATACAAGGATTAACCTTGGGAAAGTGTCGAAGACTAAGGGTAAAGTGGATAATTTAAAAGATAATATTTTTTGAAATCCTAAAAAGATTATAAACATATAAGACTATATACAATAATATGTAAAATTAGGTAATATTATGTAAATACATTCTTTATTGAGAACAAATAAATCTTAATAAGGAATATTATGGAGTGAATGTACTCCTAGATTAGTATTGTAAGGTTGCTTCAAGGGTACTCATACGAGTTAAAAAATAAAAGGGAGGAGATAATTTACTTTATATTCCATATTATATAACTTGCAACATGAAGAAGGCTACTAAAGATTTTTAGAAGTAAAAATAGAAATGCGGGGGGAATTGAAGTGGGTATGAAGAAAAAGTTAGGTTTAGGTATTGCATCAGCAGCATTAGGACTATCACTGATTGGTGGGGGTACATATGCTTATTTCAGCGATCAAGAAGTAACCAATAATACGTTCGCAGCCGGTACATTGGATTTGTCCATTAATCCACAAACAATCGTCAATCTTGAGAATATGAAACCTGGTGACTCGAAAACAACTGAATTTAAATTAGCGAATAATGGTTCGTTGAAAATTAAAAACGTCAATCTAAAAACAGCGTATTCGGTTGTCGATGCGAAGGGTGACAATGGTTCTGAGGATTTCGGGAAGCATATCCGAGTGAACTTCTTATGGAATTGGGACAAAGAGAATGAACCTATTTTTGAGACAACACTGCAAGAATTGAAAAATATGGATCCAGACCTTGTTAAAAAGAGTGTTCTAGACCCTTTCTTTGCAAAAAATGGTGGGCTTGAACCGGGTGCTGAAAACGATCTTTGGGTACAGTTTGAATTTATCGATAATGGTGAAGATCAAAATGTATTACAAGGCGATCAACTTAAACTTGACTGGACATTTATCGCCAATCAAACGGCTGGTGAAGCTAAGTAAAATTTCTCATATACCTATGAGAAGTAATTTAAAAACTATTTATCAGGGAGATGAGATAATTGAAAGTAAATAAGAAAATGGTTTCTACTACTTTAGCTCTATCCGTTTTTTTAGGGACGTTCGGTACAGCTGGATCACTTGTAGGTGCTCAGGATACTATTAAATATAATGATGAATATAAAACTCCTTCTTTTATTGGTGAAACCTGGTCCCCAAAAGGGAAAAGTGGCTTAAGTAAGAAGGAAATCGCCTATTCTTTCCTTAATGAAAATAGTAAGAAGTTTAAACTAAAAGGTGATATGAAAAAAAACTTTAAAGTAATAGACGAACAAGCTGATAAAGAGGTCGGAACCCATCACTTTAGACTGATTGAACAGTATAAAGGAGTTCCTATATACGGATCGGATTCGACGATAGCGATTGACGAGAATAATAATGTTACGTCGTTCTTCGGTGAAGTAGTACCTGATCTAGAGAATGAAAATATCAAGACAGAGGTTGCCATTTCTGAAACAGAGGCGATTGAAGTAGCAAAACAGGATCTTGAAAAGAAAATTGGCAAGGTAGATCAGTATGATGGTGACATTGCCGTTGAACAGTATATTTATGAATTCGATGGAGCATTCCATAATACTTTTCTAGTTAAAGCTTCTACTATTGAACCCGAGGTTGGATACTGGCATTATTTCATTGATTCTACCAATGGAAAAATTGTAGATAACAATAATGCTTCCCATGAAGTTACGGCATTTGGTAATGGCGTATTTAATAACAAGCAGATGTTTGAAGCGCAATATGCTAACGGGGTGTATGGTCTCACTGATGTGACGCGAGGTAAAGGTGTAGTCACCAATGATGCAAAGAATGGCAATCGACTAGTCACAAGTCTTATTAAAATGTTTAAAGACGGTGCTGCTGTAGATGCACATGCAAATGCACAAAAGACCTATGATTATTTCAAAGGCACATTTGGGCGTAATTCGGTTGATGATAAGGGTCAACAGTTAATTTCTTCGGTCCATGTGAATAATAATTGGAATAATGCATCCTGGAATGGAAGAACGATGTCATATGGTGATGGTGATGGCATCGCCTATCATAATTTCGCGGGAGGTTTGGATGTTGCTGCGCATGAGATGGCGCATGGTGTGACTGAACATACGGCAAATCTAATCTATCGAAATGAATCCGGGGCCTTAAACGAATCCATGTCAGATATATTTGCTGCCATGGTAGACAGAAGTGATGAAGAATGGCTAATTGGAGAAACAATCGTTAAGGATGGAAGAAAGGGATTGCGTTCCATGAGTAATCCGGCAGAAATCGTTGACGTCAGAACGGATAGCGGCTATTCTCCAGATCATTGGAGTAAAAGGTATACAGGTACTTTAGATAGTGGTGGCGTTCATATCAACAGTAGTATCAATAACAAGGCAGCTTACCTGATCTCAGAGGGTGGAACTCATTATGGAGTTACCGTGAGTGGGGTTGGTCGTGAAGCGACAGAACAAATTTATTACCGCGCCCTTTCTAAATACCTGACAGCCAGTTCAAACTTTACAATGATGAAAGAAGCAGCTATTCAGGCTGCAACGGATTTATATGGAGCTAGCTCAAAAGAAGTAAGAGCTGTAAAAGCTGCATATATCGCTGTTGGTGTGAACTAAGAGTTTAAAAAGTGGAGGTGTCCCAAAGTGTTCTTTTGGGCACTTCTTTTATATCGAATACTTGAAGTACATTCTATACATAGGAGTTCCAGAGCATTAGTCTAGGAATCGTAAATCTGAAAGGCAGCAAGCACTATAAAGAATGAAGCCTAGGAAGAAGGGGTTTCCAATACTAAATAAAAAGGGAATTTGGAAGAGAAAAAAACTATTATGGACATTAACCAAGCTGGTGGCTATATGGTATTTATTTTTAGGAACAGTGGTGGCTGTTACGGGGCAAACGAATGCCTATTACACCGACATGGAACTAGTAAACCAAGAGATTCAAATTGGGACTTGGGAGATAGCCGAGGACATGGATTGCTCTAACGCAAAAGAGAATGAAAATCATGAAGAATGTGAAGAAGTGAAGGAACCGATCGACGATGAGCCAGATCCAAATGAAAATCAGGAGAATGAGAGTGCTGAGCCCGAAACTGAGGAGAATGAAGAAGCAAAGGACTCTGATGAAAAAGTAGAGGATTCCACTAAAGACGAAATTGAAAATAAGCCTAAAGAAAACGAGGCTATCGATAAAGAAAAAGAAGAAAGTGAGTTACCGATTAAAAAGGACCCTATTACAGAGGATGAGAACACAGATGGTAAGGTAGATAATAAGTCAGGAGGCGAAGAGTTTGAAAAGAACGCTGAAAGTAATAAGTAATTTGATTACAGTGGTACTATTTTTAAACTTAATGGTAATGGTATTTCTTGTCATATCTTCAAAAGCATCTGGGGGGGAACCCCAGGTTATGGGGTATCAGCTTAAAACTGTTTTGTCCGGGTCGATGGAACCTACCTTTCAAACCGGGTCAGTTATAGCTGTCAAGCCACTAAGTTCAGACGAGAAACTAGCCCTTAAAAAAGGGGATATCATCACCTTCCAAACAAGTGAGGAAATACTCATAACGCATAGGATCACCAAGGTGAACAGTAGCGGAGAGCATGTTCTTTATGATACGAAAGGTGATAATAATAAAACTGCAGATGCTGACCCGGTTCTATCCGATAATATTGTAGCTCTATACTCTGGATTCACCATCCCTTATGTAGGATATTTCATCGATTTCACCCAATCAAAAGAAGGTGCTGCCCTTTTACTGATTGGTCCGGGTTTATTGCTCTTAGCTTACTCAGGTTTTTGCATCTATCAAGGGTTAAGAGAAGTGGAATCAACCGAAAAACTAACACCCAAGAAAAAAATAGTGTGATGGTGTATGGGCTTAAAAAGACTAATGAATCAATAAGCAGGAAACCCCCGGCAAAGGGACAATGTATATGCCTCTTTGCCGGGGGTTTGTTTGTAGTATTCCTAAATTCATTAACTTCCCCGGTATACCTGATAGCCCCATGGGGAGACGAGTAAAGGCACATGATAGTGGGAAGCGGGGGACGCTAGACCGAAGCGGATAGGAACTTGGTCCAAAAAGGGAGGGTCAGGTAGCTCAATTGATTGACCGCGGAAGTAATCGCCGATATGAAAGACGATTTCGTACTGTCCGGTTTTTGCCTCTTCCCCGGTGAGGAGAGGGGCATCGAGCCGCCCATCCGCGTTCGTGACAGCTGTTTGGAGTAGCTGCCAGGTAGAGGATGATGATTCGGAGTAATATAATTCAATCGTGACGTTTGCAGCGGGTTTCCCGTGCGTTAAGTCCAAGATATGCGTTGTTAAACCAGACATATATGTCTCCTTATCCCTTGCATTCTTCGGCCAAGGCCGAGACTATTTAGCTTTTGATTTTTTCTTGTAAACGAAAGAACGCTATTTGATAAATCTCTGCTAAGGCTATTTCAAACTCGGTTTCTTCTGTATGATGAATCCTTAATTCCATTGCTTCATATATGTCATGCTTATCCTTGCCGCGTACTGCGAGGATGAAGGGGAAGCCGAACTTTTTTTGATAACGCCTATTTAATGAAAGGAAATTTTCGTATTCCAAAACGGTAAGGTCCTTTAATCCCGCTCCTCGTTGTTCCTTGGTCGAGTCAGCTGTCATTTCGACTTTTTCACCCAGGTTTGGGTGCTTCCTTATTAAATCCATTTGCATTTCCTTAGGTGCGTGGTTCACGATATCGACCATGCATTGATGAAGGCTTAATAAGGAAGAAAACGGCCTGGACGCTGAGGCTTGCTCTGGAATCCAAGGTGAGTGCTCGAAAATATCCCCGAGAATCTCCGTGAATTCCTTATCGCTTTTTTTCTGTAACATCTCCAATGTGATCATGTTCTAGGCTCCTTTTATACGCTTTTGGCTAAGAGCTGGTCCGTTTTAGGCACCACTCTAGGATCTGATTTTTTATTCCGGGGAGTTAAAATTAAGTTCAGGATGATGGCTGTCAGGCTACCGGTAATGATTCCATCGCCGACAACAATACGAATCGCTTCCGGCAGGCTCGAGAACAATTCGGGAACGACCGTTGCGCCGAGACCCAATGATACCGAACATGCGATGACCAATAAATTCGAGTTATCGGAAAAGTCTACATCGCCTAACATCTTGATTCCTGAGGATACAACCATCCCGAACATGACGACGGTAGCTCCACCAAGAACGGCTGTAGGAATCAATGTAGCGAGTGCTGCAATTTTTGGAACCAGTCCAAGCCCGATTAAAATGAAACCTGCCGCGATGGTGATGGATCGTTTTTTCACGCCGGACAATTGAACCAGTCCGACATTTTGTGCGAATGTGCTATAGGGAAAGGCGTTGAAGATTCCTCCTAAAGTGAAGGCAAGCCCTTCTGCACGATAGCCCCGTACAATATCCCGTTCCTTCAAGGCACGCCCGGTTATTTTTCCAAGGGCAAGGAAGGCACCGGTCGATTCGATTAGGATGACCGTTCCGACTAGCATCATCGTCAGGATAGGCGCGATTTCAAAGGTGGGTACGCCGAAGTAGAATGGAGCTGGGACATGAAACCACGAGGCTTCCATGACGGTGGAAAAATCCATTTTTCCTGTAAATGCGGAAACGACCGTTCCTGCGATGATGCCGACCAATACGGAAATGGCACGGATGAATCCAGTGAAATACCGATTCATCAGTAAAATGATGGAAAGGACACCGAATGAGAGCATGAGGTTTTCAGCTGAACCAAAGTCTTTGCTTCCTGCACCGCCAGCCATGTTTTTAATGCCGGTGGGAACTAAGGATAATCCAATGATGATGACGACTGTCCCAGTCACGACAGGAGGAAATAACTTTAGTAGCTTGCCAAAGATATTGGAGAAAAAAATGATGAACAGACCTGCTGCGATGATCGATCCATATATGGCGGAAATGCCATAGTTACTTCCTATGGAAATCATGGGGGTGACCGCTACGAAGGAAGTCCCTAAAACAATCGGGAGCCCAATGCCGAAGAATTTGTTTTTCCATGCTTGGAGTAACGTCGCGATTCCACAGGTTAATAAGTCAATGGCAATGAGGTAAGCAAGCTGTTGAGGAGTGAAGCCTAAGGCGCCTCCGACGATGATGGGCACCAGGATTGCCCCTGCATACATGGCGAGGACATGCTGTAGGCCTAAGGAGAAGACCTTGGACTTGCCAACTTTTTCATTCATATAAGTAAAACTCCCTTCTTGAAAAAAATGTCATATAATATAACGCATGCTTGTTATGATTAATATCATCATAATAAATATTCTGATAATTGTCATTGGGTATTGTAACTAATTTTCAGAGGGGATTATGGACAAACTATATAAAGAAAGAAGAAGGTAGTCCAAAGAATGATAGAGTATTTTCCTGCTGGCTTACTTGAAAAGTGGGGATTTGTCGTAATATGCGAAATATATTGACAGATTCATAATGAACATATTAGTATATATGTAATCATTTGGTTGGAATTTAGATATCTCCATATATACCTGTTGGATGTCTGTAATGACAGGAGGCCACTAAGGATGTTTCAGAAAAATACAGTGTACATAGTGGGCGAGTCAAAGGCGGCGTCCAATAATCCGATTACTCAGCAGTTTAACTGCTTTTTTATTGGATTGGTCATTGATAGTGATACACACGAGATCGTGGATGTGGAATGTTCGACTACAATATCGCTTACATCCAAGTTCATTCGCTCCATGTTGAATGGACATTCCATTCTTCAACCTGATGTGTTGGAGAAGGAAATTGAGAAACGGTATTTTGGTTCTTCTCAGAAAGCTCTGACCGTTGCCATAAGGAATGCAAGTATTAAATATCTTCAACTTAATAAGGTATAGCTGCTTCTTTTGTTAGACGCAATTGAAATCCAGCTGTTAAAGAGTGTATTCGTGCGCTCTTTGGCAGCTGGATTTTTTTATTAGGGACATGTTGACTAAATCATAGTTTAGTAGAACGGAATCCCTTGAATATAAGGAGGTATGGGAAATGATTCAAGATGGTGTGATGTTTGTCTGTTTTTTATTGGCATTTACTGCTGCGATTGCCGTAGTGGAGAAGAAATTAGGAGGAAAGTTCTTCAAGTATGTACCTGGCATTGTCCTCATTTATATTGGAGCGGCCTTGATGAAGACATTTGGGCTCTTTTCAGACAGTGAATCAGTCGAAAATGCATATGGTACTGTCAGGGGTCTCCTGCTTCCAGCCATGCTAATGCTCATGTTGTTGCAATGTGATATGCGTAAAATACTGAGACTTGGACCGAAGATGCTTTTAACTTTTTTTGCGGCGTCAATCAGTATCATAGGAGGGTTCACTCTAACTTACGTCTTGATGAATGGTTTTTATGCGGAAGGAACTTGGAAGGCATTTTCGGCTTTGAGTGCAAGTTGGACAGGGGGATCGGCCAACATGGTGATCCTGCAAGGGATATTGGATGTACCTGAAAATATCTTTGGTTATGCGTTAATCATGGATACAGTCAATTACTCCATTTGGGTTATGTTTTTGTTCTGGTTGGTACCTCTAGCCGGGAAATTCAATTTTTGGACCAAAGCGGATACTTCTTTCATTGAACAAATGACCTCCGAGCTTGAAGCGGGAGAAACGACAAAGACGGAATTTGGCTTCGTGGAATTGATCGGTTTCTTGGCGCTCGCTTTAATCGTATCAGCAGGGGCAACGAAAATCGGGGAAAATCTGCCAGTGTTGGGTGCTGCAGTGAATGGGACGACGTGGACCATCATCATCGCGTCGACTGTAGGGTTGCTTCTGGCCGTCACGAAGGTTGGGCGCATCGCGGGCTCCATGGAAATTTCCAAAGTCATGCTGTATATAGTCATTGGTTTAATTGCCTCCCATGCCGATTTTTCACAGCTGTTTCAAGCACCTGTGTATATTCTATCCGGTTTCATGATTCTATTCTTCCATGGATTGATCATGGTCATTTTGGCAAAAGTCTTCAAGTTGGATCTATTTACAATGGGAGTTGTCTCATTGGCTAATATAGGAGGGGTTGCTTCAGCTCCGATATTGGCGGGCGCATTTAACCGGGCTCTAATACCTGTCGGAATCCTGATGGCTGTTTTGGGTAGTCTTCTGGGTACCTATTTTGGAATATTTACGTCATATATACTATCAAGCTTTTAAGGAAGGAATGTTACGATGAAGATTGAAAGTTTACAAGTATCAGTGGAAACTCTACCACTCATCAAACCATTCAAGACTGCCTTGCGCACTGCAATGGAAATTGAGAACATCATGGTTTCTGTGAAGTTGGAGGATGGTACGGAAGGATTGGGTGCAGCAGCCCCGACGGTTGCCATCACAGGAGATTCTACTAATGGAATCATGACGGTCATTGAAGAAGTGATCGCGCCACATCTCATTGGCCGTGACATTGAGAGTATTCATGTATTGTCTCAGGTAATCCAACAATCCTGTGTAGGCAATACAAGTGCAAAAGCTGCTGTTGAAATCGCTTTGTATGATGCAGTCAGCAAAAGGTGGCAGCTCCCTTTATATCAATATCTGGGTGGGAAATCGAATGAGCTGAAAAACGATATGACAATCAGTATTGATACACCTGATGAAATGGCAAAGGCGGCCTTGTCTCTAATAGAAGGTGGATTTTCAACGATGAAAATCAAGCTGGGGAAGGATTGGAAGAGTGATGTGGAACGGGTCTCCCGCATTCGAGAAGCTGTGGGGGATCAAGTCATCATCCGGGTCGACGCGAATCAAGGATGGACAACAAAACAAGCAATCTCCATCATTCATGAAATCGAGGAGAGGAAGCTGAACGTTGATTTGGTGGAACAGCCTGTGCAAGCACATGACATCGATGGTTTGAAAGAAATAAAGAGGTCGGTGAACGTGCCGATCATGGCCGACGAAAGTCTGTTTTCCCCTCGTGATGCCTTGAGACTTTTAAGTGAACGGGCTGTTGATTTACTGAATATTAAATTAATGAAAACCGGAGGAATTCGGCGTGCACTTCAGATCGCGGATATGGCAGAAGTAGCCGGGGTTGAATGCATGATCGGAAGTATGATGGAATCAACCATAAGTGTAGCGGCCGCAGCACATCTGGCAACCGCACATCCAAACATCACGAAGATTGATCTGGATGCACCATTATGGATTAAGGATGAACCATTTGAAGGACTTCAATTTAAGAAAGACCAACTCTTCATTACCGATAAACCTGGACTAGGGGTCAAGAGGAAATCCTCTTTTACTCAATAAAACTTTTTGGAAGGGTGATTATGTAGATGGAAAGAAAAAAGGTATTGGTTTTAGTGCTATCTTTCTTTGCACTTAGTATTTTACTATTCAGTTCAAGTGAAGCAAGCGCAAAAGAAAAAGTGAGAAGTGCCTATGTAGATGTAGCAGTTGCCACTCTGTGGACGGAGCCGGACCTATTAAGACAATTGGATGCTCCTTCTGCGTCGAACCCCGTTGATTTGAATGCCTGGATCAAGTCCATGAAGTATGAGGACAAGCTGTGGCTTGTGGGTAACCTGGAAACACAGGCGTTATATGGGTCAAAAGTGACCATACTCGAAGAACGAGGAAATTGGGTGAAAGTAGCAGTAGCCAATCAGTTGACACCCCGAAATGAAGCGGGTTATCCAGGATGGATGCCAAAAGGGCAATTGAAGACAGCAAAGGCCTTTGAAAAACAACTCTCTAAAGGGTTAGTCCTTGTGGATGCTCCCAAGACTTGGCTTTATTCGGATTCGAAACAGCGGTCGAAATTCATGGAAGTCAGCTTTGATACACGCCTTCCACTTTTACAGGTGAAAAAAGATAAGGTAAAAGTTATGACACCAAGTGATGGAGCCAAATGGATAGATAAGAAAGACGTAGAGATCTATCAAAATGAAAATCAAATTCCAAAACCGACGGGTACGGACATCGTGCAATCGGGCAAAGGGTTTTTAGGTCTTCCTTATCTATGGGCCGGAATGTCCGGTTTTGGATTTGACTGTTCCGGGTTTACCTATACGATGTACCACGCTAATGGAATAACGATTCCAAGGGACTCTTCCGTTCAGGCGCAACAGGGGGAAATGGTGAAAAGGGAAAACCTTGAACCAGGCGATTTACTCTTTTTTGCCTATGATAAAGGAAAAGGGAAGGTCCACCATGTAGGGATGTATATAGGAAAAGGGAAGATGATTCATTCACCAAACACCTCTACACATGTAAGGATAGATGAAATCGATACATCGGGTTACGGTGAAGAATATGCTGGGGCAAGAAGATATCTAGATTGACTTAAGGCGTTATGATAGTCAAAAGGGGTTCGAAATGAAGATTTCGAACCCCCTTTTATTTTGATATTCAGTTCGTCATCCTGGGCATTATTTTATAATGGCAACGGCAGGATCTTTTTTATCTTGATTAGCATGTATTTTTACCATGGCCATTCTTGCAAGGGGTTGAATGACTAAACTCTCAGCAATAAGAACGATGAAGAAGTTTCTTGGCCAATATGAAATAAAGTTGCTAAAGGTATCCGAATTAAAACCGTTACCGATGATTCCGCCAATGAAAGTCATGCACATGGACATGCCGAATACAGTGAATACGATACGGAATAAAATCTTTGCGTTAAAGCTATCTGTTGGTTGAGTGAACTTTTTAACCATGTTTTCTGCAATGCGTCCTACAAGGACTGGCTCAATGACCATGGCGATAACAAACATGATTGGCCAAATTTTGATAATATCCATTGCAATTTCCCCGTTAAATTCACCAGTTACTGTAATGATACTGAATGACGACATGAATAAAGAGGTAAGAAAACAGATGATACCTCCGTATAATGCGCCCTCTTTTCCGTTTCTTGGTAATCTAGTTTCGTTTTTCAATGTTTTCTTCCTTCCGAAAATACATATTTAGACGTTGTGGCTACGTGATCAACACACGTAAAAAGTATTTACACTAACTGATTTCTAAGGCGTAATGAAAATCCCTCAACAAGCAAGTCGAGGGGCTTTGTATGGACGTGATTATATTACATTAATACGCCTTTAATAAATTGGGCAATCCCTTTGAAATCGTTCTTAATGGTTCGCTCGAGTTTTTTGTTAAACAAAGCATGATCCCACCTTCGATGGTAGCGGTCAGCATTAATGCCAGTGCCTGAGCTGCTTCTTTGGAAAAGCCATCTTCTATTAATTTGATTGAATAAATATCTTGAATCTTTGTGAAAGTGAGAGCACAAGTGGTTCTCACTGGTTCGCTTAGCGATCCCATTTCGCTTACCATACTACTGAATGTATAACCACTAATCATCCCATCACGATCATACTGAACGGCCAGTTTTTCAATCATCGATTGAGTAGCCATTTGTGTAGTTGGATGTTGTTGGAAAATTTCTTTCATATCCGAAGTGATAATAGTATTCAAAGATTGAAGACAAGCGATGAGTAATTCTTCTTTTCCGTTGGGGAAATGGTGATAAAGTGAGCCTTTTGAAATGTTACATTTCTTTAAGATTTCATTTAATCCTACGCCTAAATATCCTTTTTTCTGAAAAAGGTTTGTAGCGATGTCAATGATCAGTGATTTTGTATCCAATCGCAGTAAACCTCCTCTAAACCAACCGGTCTGTTTTTAAATATATCAAAATAATGTTTTATAAGTCAAGATAATTATAAATTCTAACTTATTACAAATTAAAATTTATCCCCATTCCATAATCCTACTGGGATAACGCATATGTGGATGGTGGATACAACGGTATATTCTTTGCTTCCATAAAAAAGAGAGCCTTTAACAGGCTCCTGAATACTCCCAATCATTCTTATTCTTTGTAAGTTCGGTCGAATCTTGGAAGGTATTTAGCTTTTTACCCGTTCAAGCAATTCCATGCGGTTACCGAAAGGGTCGGAAATGAAGAATCTTTTAACACCTGGGATTCTATCGTCCTCCATGACATCGATTCCATTTGTTACTAAATGCTGTTTTAAAGCTTCTATATTCTCTACTTCAAAAGCGGGATGAGCTTTTTTTGCCGGATAAAATGGTTCTTCGATTCCGATATGTATTTGGTGATTGGCGAATTCAAACCAAACGCCACCGCGTTTCTTTAGGGCTTCAGGTTTCTCGACTTCATCAAAGCCTAGCAGGTCCTTGAAAAATGTTCTTGCCTTGTCCTCGCTGCCTTTAGGGGCGGCGAGCTGAATATGGTCAATGGACTTAAAAGTAAATGGCATGTAAATCAATCCCCTCTGGATCCAAATGGATAGTATGTTCTTGATTCAAATCTTACACCTATTGTAATAATAAGGAAATTATAAAGTTGTTATTTAAGTTGATAAGTCTTGCTTATGGTTAACGATCCTAACGTGTTTGTAATGGAAGGATGTAATTGGAAAGATGAAATCTAAGTAGTTAGCAGGGTGTTGATCCTTAAGGCAAGTCGTATTTGCAGTGTGGTTTCAGGGTCTTTCAAGCTCTTCCCAAGTAGTTCCTCGCATTTCTCGAGTCTGTATACAACGGTGTTCCGATGAACAAATAATCTCTTGGCTGTTTCGGAAATTTGGCAATGGGTCTCCAGGTAGACGGATAGTGTCTGCAATAATGGTTCTTGCTCTTCGTTCTTTATTTTCGAAAATCCTTGTAGGGCGAAGTGGTTAAAGTTCTTTAGGTCTTCTTCAGGGATGATTCGTAGCAATTCCATGATGTCTTTTGTCCGGAATGTCTGGATATATCCAGCCCTTTTTGATAGACCGCCTTCCTTGAGGGAGTCATTCGCTTCCTTGAAGGCGTGTTTGATCTGAAGAAATTTCGGGGCCATATGGCTGACTCCGAACGACATGGTACAGTCAAATTGTTTATTCACTGTTCTTTGCAAGGCATGTAAGGAGGATTCTACATATTGAAGGGAACGGTTTGAATCTTCGTTTACCTCATATAAAAGAATGCACTTCTTTCCTTTTGTAAAGAGGTGGATAGGGAGGGTTGAGTCGAGAAGTTCCTCTTCTAAAAATGCATAAACCGAATCGGCTTTTTCCTGTTGCTGTGTATAGTTTTTACTTTCATGGGTTTCGTCCATTTTCCCAACGACGCATATATATGTTTGTTCGTTATGTAAGGAGAACTCTTTTGCCCGGTTTATGATTTCCTCATGTGAGGAGAAGCTGCCATCAAGGACATGGAGGAAGAATTCATTTCGTATATTTCGATCATGCTGTTTGAGTGCGTGCTCTTTCATTAATGCGAAGGAGATGACGTTTGTGGCCTGTTCGATTGTTAAGGTAATCAAATTGTCGCTGGACTTGATTTCTCCTGAAATGGTCAAATATCCAAATGTTTTTCCATCCAGATAGATGGGGAAAACCGTATAGGTTTGCTGATTGGATAGGACTGAAAATGAGAAAAAAGGAGACTTGGTTAGTTGAAAATTGTATCCTTCACTGATCATTTTTTTGATTATTGAAAAAACTGAAGAGGTGCGATATGGATGAATCATCGGTTTAAGGTATTGATCAACCAATGTGATGGGAAATTCAATCATATTGGATAAATGATCGAGTAATTTCTGAATTCCTTTTCCACGCATAATGAGATTGGTGAATTGTTTATGTGTTTCCATCGCGTGCGTTAATTCATTGGCTCGTTGATCGAGAATTTGCCGGAGTATGAGATTGGTGATTTCACCGAGAGACAAGTCTGCGGGAAGATCGATGATAGGAAGAGAGAGTTCGTTGGCAAGTTGAAGTATCTCCTCAGGTACTTCCTTCAAGTACCGTCGAGTCTTGATGCCGAGTGCGGCACAACCTTGTTTGGCCATGCCTTCGATGAGAGTCTTGAATAAGAGTGGCTGGTCCTTCAGGTGGTACGCGGTCGTTACGAGAAATTCATTAGGTTTTAGAAAATGGATGATATCCGGGGCATCCATCATGTTGACCGTTTGTACTTCCCCATCCAAACCTAATTCTCCAGCGATAACGTGCATGCCGGGTAAAAACGGCAAATGTAAAAGTTCGGCTACCTTCATCTAAACACACCTCATTCATTAAGATTTTGATTATCTAGGGGTGCGCGAGTGTAATAGTCTTTTCCTATAGAACGTGCTGTGGACTATTTCCTTATCGCCTTCATGATGTGAGTTTTTTTCTATCATATCATACAATTCCTTTGACAATCCTTACAAATTTTCCATTTTATTTTGTTGAGATAGCCAAAATTATATTTTAATGTAAGGTTTTATAACATTGGTGGTGACATAATGTCTGAATATTGTTACTATTTATAAAAAGCTATGAATGAAAAAGGGGAGATGAAGGAATGAAGGAAACCAATGTTGCTACGAAGAAGAAAAAAAGAGTGACACCCTATCCAAAAGAATGCACGTTCAGTAAAGTGGATTGGGATGTATTGACGCAGTATTGGTTTCCGGTGGCGGCGGTCGAGGAAGTGACGGAAAAGCCCCTCGGCATTAAATTGCTGGATGTCCATCTTGTACTTTACCGTGCGAGCGGAAAAATCATTGTGGCTAGGGATCTTTGTCTGCACCGGGGGGTTCCGCTAAGCATGGGGTGGGTGGAAGAAGACAATATCGTTTGTCCTTATCATGGATTTAGATACGGGCCAGAGGGGAACTGCACGGGAATTCCCGCACACCCTAATGCGAAAATATCTCCTCGTCTTTGCATTACCATCTATCCGACGGTAGAACGTTATGGATTGGTCTGGACTTCGATAGCAAGCGATGTTGAGGATATCCCGCCATTGCCGGCATGGGACGATCAGGCATACCTGAATATTCTGCCTCCGTTCATCGACATTGCTGGTTCTGCAGGAAGACAGATGGAAGGGTTTTTGGATGTATCTCATTTTGCCTGGGTTCACTCAGAAAGCTTCGCTGATCGTGATAATCCCGTTGTGCCAAGTTATAAAGTGGATAAAACGGAATACGGCTTACATGTCGAGTATAGAAGTTCGGTCAGCAATTACGGAAAAGCCCTGAAACATTTGGAACCGCCGAATTTTGAGTGGCTACGAGTGTTTGACATTTATCCTCCATTAGCGGCGAGGTTGACAGTCCACTTTCCGGAAGGTGGGAAATTATTTATCCTGAATTGCGCTAGTCCAGTCTCGGCTAGGAAAACAAGGATGTTTTCCCCGATGGCGCGAAATTTTGATTTAGATGCACCTCTTGAAGACACATACGAATTCAATTTACAGATTTTTAATGAAGATAAGGAAATGGTCGAAAATCAAAAGCCGGAGGAGTTGCCGCTCGATCTTCAGGCAGAAGCCCATATCGCGGCGGATAAGACTTCGATTGCTTACCGTCAGCTATTGAGGGAATTGGGGTTAGGCTCAAATTATACAAGTTGATGTGTGAGGGTGTCCTTTTTGTGGACGCTCTCGCTTTTTTTTCTACATCACACTCATTATGAATGCCTCAAATAAGTTTGACGTTTAGTGATTGTGTACAAAAATATCTTTGATTTCTAACAGAATTGTCAATGAAGTTCATCATGTAAGCAAGTAAAATAATCTATATAACATAATTTTGTGAAGATTCATAACATATAATAGGACAGAATAAGAGGAGGTTTATGCTATGGCCATGCAAATCAAGGAATCTCTTTATGAAAAAGATAATGTTGCTTCTATGATTGAATGGTTGGCTTCTTTCGGGTTAACGGAGAAGCAGGGAGTAACTCGGTTATTATATTCCAAGGCATGGGTGCAGGCCCAGCAAGCATTGAAAACGGAAATGGAAAAAGTGGGTTTACAGACGCATTTTGATAGCGTAGGCAACTTGTTTGGAAGATTGGAAGGGACGAATCCCGGAAGTAAAACAATCCTGACGGGGTCGCATATTGATACGGTTGTCGAAGGAGGGAAGTATGATGGTGCATTTGGAATCATCGCTAGTTTTCTAGCGGTACAAAGGTTGCATCAAACCTATGGGCCTCCCCGGAAAACGATCGAAGTCGTTTCCTTTTGTGAAGAAGAAGGGAGCCGTTTCCCCTTGACATTCTGGGGATCGAGGAATATCCAAGGGGTGTATGGTCTGGACCAAGTGAAAGGGCTGATGGATTCAGAGGGGTATCCATTTTTGAAAGCCATGAAGGAAGCAGGTTTTGACCCTGATACATATATAACGCCAGTCCGTGATGATATTGAGGGATTCGTCGAGATTCATATTGAACAGGGAAGTATCTTGGAAAAAAATCAAAAGACGATCGGGGTCGTCAGTCATATTGTTGGGCAGCGTCGCTATACGATTAGGGTTCTTGGTGAAAGTAATCATGCAGGCACCACTCCGATGCATGATCGAAGGGATGCAGTCAGTGCAGCTTCGGAATACATTTCTTTTTTAACGAGTAAGGCCAAGGAAATGGACCCTCATTTAGTGGCGACGGTCGGTAAAGTGGATGTGTTTCCAAACGTTCCGAACGTCGTGGCTGGTGAAGTGGCATTTAGTTTAGATATCAGGCATCACCAAGAAGATGTCCTTGATTCGTTTTGTCGGGAGATTTTCTCTACCTTCCAATCTCATGCGGATGGTAACGAGATACAGTTGGAAGTTGCACAGTGGATGGATGTCGTGCCGGTTGAATTAAGTACAGAGATGAATTCCTTGGTTCGGGAAATTACCGAAAATCATAAGATTCCTTATCAAGATATCATTAGTGGTGCGGGGCATGATGCACAGGTGTTTGGTTCGATTTGTCCGACATGCTTGCTCTTCGTTCCAAGTCGGGATGGAATCAGCCATTCGCCGGGAGAATTCACGAACATTCAGGACTTAGAAAAAGGAATCGATGTGTTAAGCGACCTATTATATAAATTAGCCTATTAAAGGGGGAAGATGAAATGGCATATAAAGAATTATGCACACCGGTCAGGACCATCATGACTCCAGGGCCAGTGGAGGTGGACCCCCGGGTTTTACGGGCGATGAGCACTCCGATTTTAGGGCAGTTTGATCCTGCCTTTACGAATATTATGAATGAAGTAATGGAAATGCTTCGTCTCGTATTCCAGACGAACAATCACTGGGCTTTTCCAATCGACGGGACATCCCGATCCGGAAATGAAGCGATACTATGCAGCATTATTGAGCCTGGCGATAAGGTCCTGGTTCCCATTTTTGGGCGGTTCGGTCATTTGCTGGTTGAAATTTGTGAGCGATATGGTGCGGAAGTGCATACGATCGAATGTCCGTGGGGGGAGGTTTTTGATCCAGCGGATGTCATTGCGGAAATGAAGAAAATATCCCCGAAAATAACGGCAATTGTTCACGGGGAAACGTCCACAGGATGCATGCAGCCGTTAGCGGAAATCGGTAAGGCCTGTCGGGAGCAAGATGTTTTGCTTGTGGTCGATGCGGTTGCGTCGATTGGAGGAACGGAGGTAAAGGTGGATGAATGGTATATTGATGGGTTGATAGGCGGTACGCAAAAATGCCTGTCCGTTCCTTCGGGTATGGCGCCAATCACATATAATGAAAGAATTGAAAAGATCATTCAGTCCCGTAAAAAGGTGGAACGGGGGATTGAAACAGAAGAAGATCGTCAACGTATTTCTAGCCATCGTCCCATTCCCTCCAATTATTTCGATTTGGGCATGCTGCAGGATTATTGGGGACCACGTCGTTTGAACCATCATACAGAAGCAACTTCGATGATTTATGCATTACGTGAAGGACTACGCCTTGTGCTCGAAGAAGGATTGGAACAGCGATTTGCCCGCCATAGGCATCATGAGTCCGCACTTGTTGCTGGCATCAAGGCGATGGGGCTTACGTTATTTGGGGATGGGAAAAATAAATTACCATGCGTAACTTGTGTTGAAATTCCAGAAGGGGTGGATGGAGAGCAAGTCCGGTCGATGCTATTGAATGAATTTAGTATCGAAATCGCATCCTCGTTCGGTCCCCTTCACGGGAAGATTTGGAGAATTGGAACAATGGGATTCAGTTGTCGGAAAGAGAATATTCTCTTTGTGCTGGCTTCTTTGGAAGCGGTCCTTTTACGCCAAGGGTTCGAGGTGAATCGGGGGGGAGCTTTGCAGGCTGCACTCGACATATATGTAGGGGAATCGGGAAAACGGATCGGAGTGAAATCATAACGGGAAGGTGACTTCCTTTATCTTTTGCCAAACGATTTGAAGGAGTGAACAAGATGTCCACATACGAACTCATTATCCGTAATGGCTACGTGGTATTGCCTGAAGAAGTGAAAAAAGCCGATGTTGCCATCCGGGATGGCAGGATTGCCGAGATTGGCAATCTGATCGATGATAAAGGGCTCGAAGAATATGAAGCATCGGAACATTATGTTTTTCCTGGAATGATTGATGTTCATGTCCATTTCAGTGAGCCGGGACGTGCCCATTGGGAAGGGTTTGAAACCGGTTCGCAGATGATGGCAGCAGGCGGATGCACGACCTATTTTGACATGCCATTGAATGGGATCCCTTCCACGATTGATCAACTGGCGCTTCTTGAGAAGGCGAAAATCGGTGAAGCGAAGTCGGTTGTCGATTTTGGTTTATGGGGTGGTTTGGTACCCGGAAATATAGATGAATTGGAAGGGCTAGCTAAATCAGGGGTCATTGGTTTTAAGGCCTTTCTTTCTGCGACGGGCAATGATGAGTTTGAACGGGCGGATGATTTAACTCTGCTTCATGGTATGCGGGAAATCGCCAAGTTGGATAAGATTTTGGCACTGCATGCCGAAAGTGATTCAATTACTCGCTGGTTGAAGCAAGGGAAGGAGGAGCAAGGATTATACAGCGCTGACGACTATGCGGCGACTCGTCCCGTATTAGCAGAAGCAGAGGCAGTCGAACGAGCCATTACATATGCAGAATTGACAGGATGCCGACTGCATTTTGTCCACATCAGCAGTGCATTGGCGATAGAAAAGATAGAACGGGCCAAGCGACGTGGCCTGGATGTAACGGTCGAAACCTGTCCTCACTATCTACTATTCAATCAAGCTACACTCATCGAGAAAGGGTCGGTCGCAAAATGCGCACCTCCACTCCGTGAGAGGGACGAACAGGAAAAGTTAATTGCTTTATTAATAGAAGGAAGGTTTGACATGATTTCATCAGATCACTCCCCAAGTCCTTATGAAATGAAGGATCCTGCGGTGCATAACCTGTTCGAGGCATGGGGTGGAATAAGTGGCGGGCAGTTTTCCTTACTATCGATGATCGAACTGGCCATTACATACGATATTCCTTTACCGAAAGTGGCTGATTGGATAGCGGTAGCACCTGCTGAGCGATTTGGACTTTCTTCAAGGAAGGGACAAATCAAGGAAGGAATGGATGCAGATCTTGCTGTTATTTCCCTGAGTCAAAACTATACAGTCAGTAGGGACAATTTTTATGCCAAGCATAAGCAAAGTGTCTATATGGGCCACACCTTCCCCTGTCAAATAACCTCCACCTTCAACAAGGGAAAGATAGTCTATGATAAGGGCGAAATCAGGAAACAGGCGCGGGGAACGTGGCTAAAATAGTAGGGAAATCGAATTGCACATCTAATATTACAATATTATATGAAGTGGAAAGAAGGTGATTCTCCTATATTTGGATCGCCTTCTTTCATTGTTTTTGCGGAAAGGGTGAAATGAAAAATCTATATAGTGTAGACTAGTATAGGTATAAGTAGCGATGAATGCAGGGAAGAGACTATCCTCCAACGGTACTAGAAAAATATCCCGGTAATAAAACGTTGACTCTTTATGAACCGTTGTTATAGGATTACGGTATGAAAAAATGTGTAATAGGTATAAAATCCACACGATAGATACCGGTAACTGTCCTTTTAGCAAACAAAGGGTGCCCGTGAACAGCGGGGGCATCCTTTTTTATATGTAATTGTCAGAAAGGGGGAAACCTCTATGGAATCTTTGATCATGGATATGATCGAAGCGTTTAAATCTTTATCTTATTTCGGGGTGTTGCTTGCGTTAACATTTGAATTCATCCCAGCTGAAGTCGTTCTGCCGCTTGCCGGCTATTGGGTATATCAAGGTGAATGGAATTTAGTCTTGACGATACTGGCTGGTTCAATTGGTGGGGTAACGGGTCCATTGACCCTTTACGCCCTAGGAAAGTATGGGGGAAGGCCGCTAGTAATGAAGTTTGGGAAGTACTTCTTGGTGAAAGAGGAACAGCTGAACAAGGCTGAGTACTTCTTCGATAAGTATGGAGCGGGAATTGCCTTTTTCGGAAGATTTGTTCCCGGAATCCGTACGGCCATTTCATTACCTTGTGGTATTTTGAAAATGAATATCTGGAAATTCATGCTTTATACATACTTGGCGATGCTTCCCGTGACCACGATTTATGTATATCTAGGATATAAGTTAGGGCCCCAATGGGAGCAAGCTGGAGCGATTTTCGCGCAATACGCGAACTTCTTGCTCATCCCAATCGTCCTGATCGTCATTTGGCTGTTCTTCAAAGCAAAGAAAAGAAAAACGAATCAATAACAAAGAAGGCGCCTGGTATAGGCGCCTTGTTTTATTTAATTTGTTAGCAGCATCCGCCGTAACCTCCGCCGCCATAACCTCCGCCGCCGCCGAAGCCCCAGCTACAACCAATGATGACTAGTAAGATGAACAATACGATCAATAAGGCAAAGCCGTTATCGAAACCTCCGCCACCGCACCCATCATTGCATCCATTGTTACATCCATTATTATTATAACCACCCATTTAACTTCCTCCTCATAACATTTATGATTTACATACCTAGCAAAACATCTTTACTGGGAATACTCCATACTATGTATTCTAGGCCGAAGTGTTTGCTTATTCATTAAAAATGGGCGTGGGTAGACAGGGGGAGATGAGCCCGAATAATTTTTCCTGGATTTTAAAGATGTTATAATATACCACATATATAGAAGGGGGCTGGTCTTCTCCGTGAAAGTTGCGATTATGACAGATATACATGGCAATGCTTCGGCATTGAAAGCCGTTCTTAAGGAAATTGATGAAAGAAATGAAGTGGAGCGAATCTATTGTTTGGGGGATATGATCGCAATAGGACCCGATACAAATGACGTCTTGGATTTGTTATTTTCGAGAGATGACCTAACGATGATCAGTGGAAATCATGATGAAGCCGTATTGGCCATTGTTAAAGGGGAGGAACATCCAACAGGACATGTCCATGTTAAAGAGCACCATGAATGGATTGCGAAAAGGATGGACCCCCTATTCGTGCCGCTCCTGGAAAAACTGCCTCGCACCCTGGAGGTTCCGGTTCATGACCGCACTCTTTTCTTCACCCATTATCATATGGAAAAGGAAAAGGGGAATGCACACATCAGTGAAAATCCCTTCAGCAAGATCGTTGAACCCAATTTAGCTAACTTGGAGGCCCTTTTTAGAAATCGGTCAGAAGATTTGATAGGATTTGGGCATCATCATCCTCTTCATCACTTTCAAAACGACCAAACGATTTTCCTGAATCCCGGATCGCTTGGGTGCAATAGTGAACCAATTGCACGGTATGCCTTGGTTACCATCGAGGACAATGGCATTCAGGTTCATCTGGGAAATGCGTCGTATGATAATGCTGCCTTTCTTTCGTCCTACAAAAAGTTACAGGTCCCGGAGCATGAATTCATTATACGTGCCTTTCATGGAAATCAGATGATATAGATCCAAGCATAAAACATCTTCCTGAGGATATGATAAAAGTCAAACTGTTACATATTCGAGGAGGAGAGTCCCATGAAGGATTCGGAACAGAACCGTCATCTTCAAGATCCCGAAAATGCAGAGCAGCAACATAGCCTCGTCTGCAATGATGAATTATTCAATAAGGACCTGCGTGCGATCGTCGATGATACCATGCAAAATGAAGGATAGCTTGTTAGGACACTGTAGGACATCGCCTGCAGTGTTTATTTTTGCCCTCCCGTACCTTTTACGCTTTAAATGGGTAAGTCAATCATTTGAAACCATTCTGAAATTATCCCATACTATATATAAGGTTATAGATACGAGAGGAGGGGAAATCATGGGACATCATGAGGGTCACTCCCATGACCACGGACACCACCATCATCATTCAGATAATAAAAAAGCTCTGCTGGCGTCGTTTGTGCTGATCTCGACATTCATGGTAATCGAAGTGATTGGAGGGTTCATGACGAATAGTCTGGCCTTGCTATCGGATGCAGGGCATATGCTGAGCGATGCAGCGGCTTTGGGGCTCAGTTATGCAGCGATTAGGCTAGGCGAGCGAAAGGCGACCCAATCCAATTCCTTTGGATACAAGCGTTTCGAAATCATTGCCGCCTGTTTAAATGGTTTGACGTTAATCGTAATCTCGGTATTCATTTTCGTAGAGGCGATTCGGAGGTTTGTAGATCCGCCTGAGGTTCAAAGTTTGGGAATGCTAATGATTTCAATCATTGGCTTGTTTGTGAATATCATTGCCGCATGGATTCTAATGAGTGGCGATAAAGAAGAGAACCTGAATGTACGGAGTGCTTTCTTACATGTAATCGGCGATATGCTCGGTTCAGTGGGCGCCATTGTGGCAGCACTATTGATTTACTTTTTCGATTGGGGAATGGCGGACCCCATCGCGAGTATGATTGTCGCAATTCTAATAGTTATAAGTGGGTATAGAGTGGTGCGCGATTCTTTCCATATTCTAATGGAAGGCACACCAGAACGAATCGACATGGAAGAAGTGAAAGAGAATTTGAAGGAATTGCCGCATGTATCGGATGTCCATGACCTCCATATCTGGACGATTACCTCCGGATTTCTCTCGTTAAGCTGTCATGTCGTCATTGATGCTGGTGGAGACCACGATTCAACCCTTGCTGTTGCCCAAAAACTGCTTCATGACCGACATGGGATTGAACATAGCACGATCCAAGTGGAAAAACAGGATGTGGGGTGCCCGAACCCGCATGAGACATGTAATTGAAACAAGGCCGGCTCATCGATGAAGCCGGCTTTTTTGATGTGTCGTATTTCGGATGAAACCGAGAAGTGTCCAAAAATGTCGAGGAATGATTAGATGAACATATTCCTGACACATTAAGGGGATATGATGGGGGATAAAAGACTGATGCACAGTTAGGTTGGATAATGCAATATGATTCAACTATAATTTAAGAAGGAGGAATTCCTTTATGAAAAAAATTCTAGTCGTTGAAGATGAAATTGCCATTTCGATGGTGTTGAAAGCATATTTACAGCGTGAAGGGATGGAAGTCGTACAAGTTTTCGATGGACTCAAGGCTATTCCGACCTTCGAAGAAACGAACCCTGATCTGGTTCTACTTGATGTGATGCTGCCTGGTAAAGAGGGCTGGGACATCTTGAAAGAAATCAGGGAGAAGGATATGTGTCCTGTGATCATGCTGACGGCATTGAATGATGTGGATTACCGCCTATCCGGCTTTAAGTCGGGAGCGGATGATTATATTTCCAAGCCCTTTGTGGCGGAAGAAGTGATGGCCCGGGTGCATGCCGTTTTAAGGAGGAGCTCGACACCTGTAGTCGAAGAAAAACATGTACATCAATTTGGCAGCTTGTCCATTGATAACAAGGCCTATGCGGTGCACTTAAAAGGGGAGGAAATCAGCTTGACGCCCCGTGATTTGTCATTGCTCATTTTTTTCGCAAAGCACCCCAATCATATTTTCACGAGAGAGCAACTCCTCGATCAGGTGTGGGGCATAGACTATGACGGAAGTGACCGTGCCGTGGATTTGGCCATCAAACGAATCAGGAAAGCCCTCGATGCCTGGCCATCATCTGAAGGGGAGATTAAAACGTTGCGTGGATTGGGGTATCAATTGAGTGTCTATGAAAACTAGGAAACGGACTACCTTGCAGCTCTATTGGACAAAAAGATATGTATTGACGTTGATTTCGGGCTTATTGTTATTATCTGTCTTTTCCTTATGGTGGATGGAAAAAACGGCCCTGGAATATAGGCTGAGCCTTCTTAAGTATTTAGCGGATGAAACGTCCGACCGGGCAATGAAGGAGAATGGCCAAATTGTCGTTGGTCCCATCCTTTCCGAAATCGTGGAAGAAAGGGAAAAAATCCTTCAGCTCAATAAGCAACCGATCATTTATATCGTTGATCCTGATGGCAGTATCATCTATACGATGCCTCAATTATATCTTAATGAAGATAATAGTAAGCTTCCTCACGCCATCATGGATAGTCAGGAATTGATCCAGAAGGTCAAGATTTCCGAAAACAAGGTATTTGTCGTCAAGTCGCCGATCACATTTGAAGGCGAGACAAAGGGGTGGGTCGTCATTGCCCAGGAAGAAGGGGCATTGAAGGAAGTCAACCAGGATCACGGTTTGCTTGCATTCCTGATAGGAGGTTTGCTATGCCTTGGGACGGGCGTCATTTATTTTCTTTCAAGAAAGATATCGAGACCCATCCAAGATGTGGCTAACGCTGCTGTCCAAGTGCGGGAAGGCAACTATGATATCCATTTTAAAGAAGAAGAGGAGATACGCGAAGAAGAGATATACGAACTCGTGGAATCCTTCAAGGAAATGACAAACCGGTTGAAACTCATGGAGAAATTACGGGCCGAATTGCTTGCTGGTGTCACCCATGACCTGAAAACACCGGTCACATCCATTAGCGGGTTGATTCAAGCGGTAAGGGATGACGTGGTTACTGGCGAGCAAAGTAAGGAATTTCTTGATATATCCTTGAAGGAAACTCAACGCCTACAGGTGATGATCGAGGATTTGCTGGATTATAATGCAATGTCGGCCGGTGCCTTTAAAATTCGATTGGAAAGAGAAAATCTAAATACATTCATTCAGGAGATCGCTTATCGTTGGCAGATTACCCAGGAGGATCAGAACTTCACCCTGAATGTGCAGGTTCCGGATGAACCGATTCATGGGCAGATTGATTCACTGCGGATGCAGCAAATTATCATAAATCTGTTGAACAATGCGAAGCATTCCCTGGATGGCAATGGTCAAATCGAGATAGGTCTCTATGATCTGGAAGATTCCCGAATAGGAATCGACGTGAAGGATAGTGGACGCGGCATTCCGCAACATGAACAACAGTATGTGTTCGAACCCTTTTATCGGGGCGAAAACAAAAAACTGAAAGTGCGTGGATTAGGATTGGGCCTTCCCTTCAGCAAGATGCTTGCTAAAGCACAAAAGGGAGACCTCGTGTTGAAAGAAAGCAATGAACAAGGGACGATTTTTACCATTACAGTAGAGAAATCAGCGCGGGTATAACAAAAAAAGGGTTGTCCATTTCTAGTGGACAACCCTTTTGTCAGGTATAGTTGATTAGGCGAGTTGGCTGATGGCACGCCACAATTGAATGTGACGGACTTTTCTTGGAAGGAAGCGGCCCATTTCTTCTTCATTATAGCCAGCATGCAAATTCTTATGATCAAAAATGATCGGGCGACGTAATAAATCTGGATTTGCTTGAATGAGCGTACAAAGGTCGTTAAGTGGGGTATTGTTTATATCGATATTCAAGCTTTTGAATTTTTTGGAACGGGTTGAGATGATTTCATCTGTACCGCCTTCCGTTTTACGTAAAATCGCTTTGATTTCTTCTATAGATAAAGGTTGAGAATATAAGTTCCGTTCATTGTAGGAAATTTCATTTTTTTGAAGCCAAGCTTTTGCCTTACGACATGCTAAACTGCTTGGTGTAGTATAAATTGTAACCATTAAAATCGACTCCCTTAAGGTTTCATATTTTTTATAGGTTTTTTTTGGGTTTTTGCTTTTTTAGTTTATGGGTTAAAATTATTTTGTATTTGTTATACTCTTACTTTAACGTTTGTATGTGTCAGCAATATGTCAAGAAAAATAAACTTAAAAGTTTTTTTTGAAAAGGGAGAATTCGAATGTGGATGTTTAAATTATCGGGAGTGCCTGCATCTGAAGGAAATCCGGGGAATAGGATGAGGGTGGCTGAGCCGTTTTTAGCTAAGGAAAACTATTTCTTAGAAGAGCAACTGTTGCGTTTTCCTTCATTGATGATGTCGACTGTGGGGCAAGGATCATGACCGCGGACTTTTGGTCACCTGTTAGACTGTCCGTTCAGATAGCCGGAATCTCGGGAATCCTCGTCTTTATTATAGGAATCATGCTTGCCCGCATTATGGCCAAAAAGCGCTTCAGAGGAAGGGTCATCCTGGAAACCGTGTTTTTGTTGCCCCTTGTATTGCCGCCTTCCGTCGTCGGTTTTTTACTGATCGTGTTTTTCGGTAAAAATGGAACGCTAGGTCAAGTCATCGAGAAGGTGTTTAGCCAACCAATCATGTTCACCTGGTGGGCGGCGGTTATTGCTTCTACCGTTGTAGCCTTCCCGCTTATGTACCAATCGGCCAAAACGGGCTTTGAGGGCATAGATGAAGAAATAGAAAATGCCGCGAGAGTGGATGGAGCGGGTGAATGGAAGTTATTCTGGTATGTATCCCTTCCATTAGCCGGCAAATCCATCCTGACCGGAGCGATATTGAGTTCAGCAAGAGCCTTGGGGGAATTTGGGGCGACACTCATGTTTGCTGGAAACATCCCGGGACAGACCCAGACGATACCGACCGCGATATATATAGCCATGGATTCAGGGAATATGACTCTAGCCTGGCTATGGGTCGGTGTGATCATCGCCATCTCTTTCATCATGCTTTTCATCGTGACGTACATAAAATGATTATTTTTCGTATAAACTAATGAAAAATTGAGGTGCGACTTCCACGTCTTTCTTATGAATAAAGCCATTTTTTTCATACAGTTTACGTGCAGGCATGTTCAAGGTACCGGTCGAAACGGATAGCTTCTTCCATGGAATCGTCAGTTGTAGGTGGGTAAGAAGGGCCTGTGCAATGCCTTTTCGGAAATGATCTGGGTGTACGACCAATCGGCAAATCTCTATCAGTCCATTTTCACTTTTATAGGAAATGGCCCCGGCAACCGTATCGTCAACAAAAAAACCGATAAATGTTTCTTTGCAGCGTAAGAATTGATTAAACGTTTCTACCAATGGAGGTATTTCGTCAAACCCAACCAATTCCGCTTCCACTGCATAGGCTTTTTTTTGAAGGGAAAACAGTTGTTGTCCATGGATGGAGCGTAATTCTGGAATATTCATCATCATGCGTAAATCATCTCCTTAAAATCCATTATAATAGAAGTAGGTAAACAGAATGATGGTTTCTTGTGTTATAATCGACAAACAAGATGAACTAATGAAATGAGGAAGAAATTTGTTAACATTTGAAGAAAAATTAAGTATCATTGAAACTTTCCCGGAATTAGAACGGAAAGATGTTTCACTAGGACGCGTCAATTTCCATTTTCCCGGCAGTGTTCAGGAGAAGAAAATTGTCGTACAGCACCTGCATCCGAATGGCAATGGCTTCGTATACGCAGGGCATTTGAAAAAGAAGGAAACAGACCGCAAAGGATTCATCAATATACGTGACTATTCCGAAGAGGAATTAAAAGCATTGATCAAAACTGCCCTATCCTATTTATCCGAACCTCCTGTTATGCAAGAAGAGGAGGCGGACGATGAGTTCGCTAGGTTGGAGGGAACTTGGATTGGCCGTGAAAAGCAGGAGCTTTCGCTTGTTAGAGAAGATCAGCTTTGGAACGTATACTCAGGACCGAACTTAGAGGAGTGTTTCGAAAGTCCAATCGAAGCGGAGCGCTACTTATTGGATGAAGGATTCCGTCAAAGCAAAAAAAGAAAAATGTAGAATTTTAGGATAATTTGTCGGCAAAATTACTCCCATTAATATTGTTTTCAGTTAATTACCCATGATATAATATGGGTAATTATTTTTGTTCGGAATAAGTTGTTTGATAGAAGGATTTACCGTTTTAGGGTTCCTCTTGAGACATTATCCAGAACCAAAAATAGTATAAAAATGGATTTTTTCCAAACACAGGAGGAACTAACATGGTACAAGGTAAAGTAAAATGGTTCAACGCAGAAAAAGGTTTCGGTTTCATCGAAGTTGAAGGACAAGACGACGTATTCGTACATTTCTCAGCTATTCAAGGTGAAGGTTTCAAAACACTTGAAGAAGGCCAAGAAGTTTCTTTCGAAATCGAGCAAGGCGCTCGTGGACCACAAGCTGCTAACGTTCAAAAATAATTGAATGTTAAAAAAGACCCCAATTTGGGGTCTTTTTATTTTGTATTTACAAGCTTGGGAGTTTGTTAGTTTGTAAATAGAGAGGCGAACTTTTTTATCCTGGGTAGGTCCGCTTCTTGATACATTTGTTCGATTTTCAATGTAGCGACCAATTGGCTCTTGGCAAATAGCATGTCACGAAATTGGTCGACGGCTCCGCAAAAATGATTGTAATTGGTTTCACCCGTTCCGAAGACTCCTGTTTTCAGGTGTGAAATCGGCATTTGCTCTAGCTCCGAATAGAAGGCGGACATTCTGGCAGGAAGCTCGCCATTTCCCCAAGTATAAGTACCGACAATCAACGAATCATACTCATGCACTGTACGTATATCAAATTCAAGAACCCGAAATAGCTCTGCTTCGGGCAAAAGGGATGCAAGGACTTCAGCAAGCGCCTTTGTATTGCCGCCTGCCGAATGATGGACGATGGCGGTTTTAAAGCTCATCGAACCCGTTGCTTGCATTTACTTGGCTATAGGTCCTTGATTTTTGCTCGAAGAAGTCGGTCTTCGTCAGCCCGATGGATTCATCGTCGAACGTTTTGATCCAGGGCATCGGGTTTTCACTATACTCTTGATACAAGTTTTCAAGTCCAAGCATGCGTAATCGTTTGTTGGCGATATATTCGATATACTCGTTGAACTCTTCCAAATCGAGATCTGCTTTCGTTTGGATATCCTCAAGCATATATTCGGACCATTCCTTTTCAAGCTCGACGGCCTTTTCAATCGTCGTATAGATGAACTTCGTATTGTCTTCATTATTCAGTTCCGGATATTCATACATTAAAATTTGTATAAGCATGCCAATGAAATCGAAGTGGACCATTTCATCGCGATGAATATAGGAAATCATCGTTGCCGAACCGGTCATGAGATTTTGCCGGCCCAGATTGTAGTAGAAGGCGAAAGCCAGGTAAAAATAGATCCCTTCAAGGTTCGTGGAATGGATGAGCGCCTCGAATAAGTGCTGAGGGCTAGGATCGTCCACAAATGTTTGGTAGGCATCCACGATCGGTTGGTTCCGCTTGATCACTTCCGGGTGTTCTTTGATCCGGTCAAAAAGCTGTTTTTGCTTGCCGACAGGAATCAAGGAAGCAAGGATGTAAGAATACGATTCATTATGAATGGATTCCTGCTGGGCCATGTTGGCGAGGATCGCCTTTGCTGCCGGATCCTTGATGTATCGAAGGATCTCCACTAATGTTGGTGTTTGCAGGCTGTCCATCCCGGCAATCATCGTGAGGATGTCGAGGAAAGCATCCTGGATATCCTCATCCAATTCACCCCACTGCTTTTTATCCTGAATCATGTTCACACTCGATGGCTTCCAAAAATTGTTGATGAGCTGTGTATAGGTATCATAGAATTTTTCATACTGAATGTCGTTCCAAAGGAGAAAGCCTGAAGCTTCTCCTTTGAAAACGCCGGTTGCCTTGGTAGGATGGGTTGGTTCGAGCATCCTGATTTTCTTGATATGGTTTGTCATCTGTAAAATCTCCTTCAATAAAGTAAATTCCATTCCCACTCGTTAACTGGAGCAGCTCTCACAGGCATTGTCGTATTCGGATGAAGTGGAACGAAGATAATAAGTCGATTTCAATCCGCTTTCCCATGCTGTTAGGTGGATGTCCAATAACACTTTAGCCTTGATCGTGTTTTGTACATACAGGTTGAAGCTGATGGCTTGGTCGATATGACGTTGACGTGCTGCATTTTGTCTGATGCTTTCCTTTTGGTCCAAATGGAAGCGCGTTTTTTTATAGTATTCATACGTAGTGGGCGTCAATCCAGGCGCTGTCACTTTAAATTTGAAGTTTTTCTTTTCTTCATAAAACTCGATTTCATATAACGGGTCGATGCCATCCGTGGAATGACCGATTTTGGCAGTCGATGAATTGGGGGCGATTGCCATTAAATAGCCGTTTCGTGTACCATACTGCTTTACTTCTTCTTTTAATTCCAACCATTTTGGATCTCTATAGTCACGAAGGTCGAAATACTCCCCCGTTTGCCAATCGGACCCTTCGAAGTATGGGTAGGTTCCTTTTTCCTTGGCCAATTCATTGGATGCTTTAATGGTTAAATAAGCGATTTTCTCATATAAGGTATCGGCGTACTTAACGGCTTCATCGGACTCCCAGTAGATATTTTGCGTCGCCAGTAAATGATGCCACCCGAAAGTTCCTAAGCCGATGGAGCGGTAGCGCTTATTCGAAATGGAAGCTTGCTTGACCGGTAAGGTATTCACGTCAATGACGTTATCGAGCATGCGGATCTGAATCGGGATCAGTCTCTCCAATACATCGCTCTTCACCGCGCGAGGCAGGTTGATGGAAGAAAGGTTACAGACAACGAAATCCCCGCTTTTGCGAACTACGACGACATCGCCATCTTCCGTTTCATATTCGTCGGTGATCGTTGAAGGGCTTAAGTTCTGGGCGATTTCCGTACAAAGGTTAGAACAATAGATCATCCCTTTATGCTTGTTCGGGTTCTTTCTGTTCACTTCGTCCCGGTAGAACATATAGGGTACGCCTTCTTCTAATTGTGAAATCATGATGCCTTTCATAATGTCCATCGCTTTGATTTTCTCGAAACTATAGCCTGGAAGTATGCCATTCTCCGCCGCCTCTACAGCAAGGGCGTAATGGTCCCTGAAACTGCCTTCCCCTTTTTTCTCGTCATAAAAATCTTCGAGGGAGAACCCAAGGGTTTGCTTCACGGTATGCGGGTCGAAGAGATACCAATCTTTCCGGTCGCGCACGGCTTCCATGAATAAATCGGGGATGCAGACGCCCGTGAAGATGTCATGCGCCTTTAAGCGGTCGTCGCCGTTTTGCGTCTTCAAGTCAAGGAAGCTCATGATGTCCTTATGCCACGCATCCAGATAGATGGCGATTGCGCCTTTACGTTGCCCCAATTGATCGACGCTGACGGCCGTTTGGTTAAAGAGGCGAATCCAGGGAGTCGTGCCTGAACTGTTACCGGAAAAACCGCGGATATCAGAACCAAGCGAACGGATTTTCCCGACATATAGACCAACGCCGCCCCCGAACTTGGAAACTTTTGCGGCATCATAGTTTGATTGATAAATTCCGTCGATGGAATCCTCGATTGCATCGATGAAGCATGAGCTCAATTGCCCGTGTGTCTTGCCGGCATTTGAGAGGGTAGGGGTCGCTACCGTCATATATAGGTTCGACATTGCCCAGTAGGCTTCTTTGACAAGCTGCAGTCGGTGTTCCGTTTTTTCCAGTCTCATGATTTCCATGGCAATGATCATGAAGCGCTCCTGGGGAAGTTCATAGACCTTGTCTTTTTTTGGACGGGCTAAGTAGCGATCATTCAAAAGATAGATTCCGATATATGAAAATAGTTTATCTTTTTCCGGATCGATGACCGAACCCAATTCTTCGATTTCCGTTTTTGTGTAGGAGTCGAGAAGCTCTGCTTTATAAACAGGGTAACGTTGGCCTTCATGCTGCTGAGAGAGTTCTTGAATCAATTCATAGAAAGGTCCATAGTTCCGGCCTTCATAGCCCCGGTTCTTTTGGGCATCACGATACATGGTATTCAATAGTTCCCTTGCGGCGACGAATGTCCAGTCTGGGGCATCGATATCGACACTTTCAAGTGCAAGCTGGATCAACTTTTTCGATGTTTGTTCTTCTGAAGCATCACCTTTTCGATCGAGCCATTTAGTAAAACGCTTTTTGAACTTTTCCATATCAAGACGGCCTTCGAAATCCTTGGATAACATGTCCAGCTGGGTTGAATTTGTTTCTGTGTCATTTTTTATGGTAGGGTTATATGTTTGAGTCATAAATGTTCCTCCTCTTAAATGTACGCGAATAAAAAAAACCGCCCAATAAATTGAGCGGATCAAACGATAGGATAAAAGAGCCATGAAAAAATAGCCGTTACACTATCGTTTCATCATCTCAATCCCCGAAGAATAAGAAACTTGAAAAAACCAGGCAGGTCTCCTGACTCATGATCATCCTACTTTGAGTCCTTCCCGTATAGAGAGCTATACAGTGGTTTTCTCATTTCGTCACATTTACAGTTGCGGGGACAGTTCCGGGTTCACACCGGATTCCCTTTTCAGCCATCTCTGGCACCTTGGTTAATAATTCTATATATAGTTATTTATGTTGTTGGAAAAGTCAATATCTAGTATGTATGCTTATATTATCGTAAGCCATCCATGCTGATAATTCAACATATATATTTGTGAAAAACTGATTCATATCTATTGACAAGGTCGGATAAAGGAAGAGGATGATGAAAGAATATAGGGAGGAATACAAAATTCCATCGCGGAATGTCAGGGTTTTTGTGTTAAAATAAATTGCATAGCAAAACTAGGGATTCTGGTTATGAAAAGAAAAATCCCTGCCAAATCATTTAGGAAAAAGGAGAAAAAATCGTGGAAAAAATATTAGTTTTTGGACATAAGAATCCGGATACCGACACTATCTGTTCAGCAATCGCTTATGCTGACCTAAAAAAGCAGCTGGGCATCCAAGCTGAACCTGTTCGTCTTGGTGAAGTGAATGGTGAAACACAATATGCGTTGGACCAATTTAAATTCGAAGCACCCCGCCTTGTTGAAAAAGTGGCTGGGGAAGCGGATGGCGTGATTTTAGTCGATCACAACGAACGTCAGCAGAGTGCCGAAGACATTGACCAGGTACGCGTATTGGAAGTCATCGACCATCATCGTATCGCTAATTTCGAAACAAGTGATCCTTTATATTACCGCGCAGAACCAGTTGGCTGCACGGCTACTATTTTAAATAAGATTTATAAAGAAAACGGAATTGAAGTGCCTAAAGCCATTGCAGGACTTATGCTTTCAGCCATCATTTCCGACTCTTTATTATTCAAATCGCCTACTTGCACGGAGCAAGACGTCGCAGCTGCTATGGAGTTAGCGGAAATTGCTGGCGTGAATGCTGAAACATATGGCTTGGAGATGCTAAAAGCGGGTGCTGACCTGAGTGACAAAACCATCGATCAGCTCATCACACTTGATGCAAAAGAATTTTCAATGGGAACGGCAAAAGTTGAGATTGCTCAAGTGAATGCTGTTGACCCGAATGAAGTGCTTGCAAAGCAATCAGAAATTGAAGCAGCGATTCATGCAGTTATTGCCGCGAAAGAATTGGATTTATTCTTATTCGTCGTAACGGATATCTTAACGAATGATTCCGTTGCCTTGGCTCTAGGAGCATCAGCGGATGCAGTGGAGAAAGCGTATAACGTAACATTGAATAAGAACATTGCTGTATTGGAAGGCGTCGTGTCACGTAAAAAACAAATTGTACCAGTTTTAACCGACATCTTCGCTAAGTAATAAAAAAAGGACTCGAAGCCACTTTGAAAGTGGCTTCGAGTCCTTTTTTCAATTCAACGCTTCATTCTCTTTTTCATACGCAATCACGATAAGCTCTTTGTTGGATTCCTCACGTATTTTGCCTTCAAAGAGTTTTAACTCATTGAGAAGGTCAGGTGATAAATCTGCTGCAGTATAATCCTGTTCGGATGACATGGTTTTCCCTCCAATCCAGAGTATCATTCACTCTAGTTTGGCGGTTCATCAAGAATTTATGCAGGGAAGCCATGCATCCTTTTACTTTTCATATGAGGCGAGGTTCTTTAGCAGCTGAGAACTTTCCTGATCAAGTCCGAGCACTTGAACCGTTTTCCCCTGTACTCTGTATTTTAAGATGACTTTCTCGACGGCGCCTACAGCCGAGGCATCCCATATTTTCGAATTGGAAAAATCAATGATGATGGAATCTGCTTTTTCCTTCGTATCAAACTTCGAAATGAAGTCTTGGACCGATGCAAAAAACACCTGGCCTTTTATCCGATAAGTGATTTGCCGAGCCTGGTTGTCCGCTGTTTTCTCGACAGACACTTTCGAAATTTTAGCCGAGAAGAAAATCATACTCAAGAGTACCCCGGCGAATACGCCTTTGGATAAATCATGCGTATAAAGAACAACGATAACCGTTACGATCATGACTATCGCCTCGGTTTTAGGAGTGATCCGAAGTCTCTTCAAGGAGGACCAATCAAAAGTCCCGATGGAAACCATGATCATGACCGCAACAAGGGCGGCCATCGGAATTTTAATGAGGACATCATTCAATAACACGATCAAGATTAACAAAAAGGCCCCGGCGACGAAAGTGGACAGCCGACCTCGTCCCCCGGATTTGATGTTGATACCGGATTGTCCAATCATTGCACATCCGGCCATCCCGCCGAAGAAACCGGCCACGATGTTCGCTATTCCCTGACCTTTGGCCTCCCGGTTTTTATTGCTATCCGTATCGGTCATTTCGTCAACGATTTGAGCCGTTAGTAAGGATTCAAGCAATCCGACAAACGCTAGGGCAATGGAATAAGGAAAAATGATGGCCAATGTCTCGAATGATAAAGGGATATCCGGAATCAAGAACATGGGAAGAGCCTCGCTCAATTGCCCCATGTCGCCTACGGTCCGTACAGTAGCCCCTGTTGCAACGGCCACGATGGTCATGAAGATGATTGCGACCAGCGGGGAAGGGACGACCTTGGTTATCCGTGGGAAAAGGTAGATGATGGCGAGTGAACCAGCTGTCATGACATACATGACCCACGTTTCCCCTTTGAAATGAGTGAGCTGAGCCATGAAGATCATAATGGCCAAAGAATTCACAAAGCCAGTCATAACCGGCTTCGGTATAAACTTCATGAGCTTCCCAATTTTAAAGACGCCCAGTAGAATTTGAAGGATCCCAGTTAATATGGTTGCGGCAAGTAAATAGTTCAAGCCATGATCCTTTACAAGGTCAACCATCACGAGTGCCATCGCCCCGGTCGCCGCTGAAATCATGCCTGGTCTTCCACCAACAAAGGAGATGACGATGGCGATGCAGAAGGAAGCATACAATCCCACCATCGGGTCGACCCCGGCAATGATGGAGAAAGCTATTGCCTCAGGAATTAAGGCCAGGGCAACGACGATTCCGGAAAGTACGTCTCCGCGGACGTTGCAAAACCACTCCTGTTTTAATGTAGATATATTCAAAATGACACTTCCTTTTTCTCTATATAAGTATGGATTGGCTATTGTAACGTACTAGATTATAGCATGACTTCATTATTCTATCTATGGATTCATAATTGAATGGAAATTTCCTTATTTATATCAATTAGGCCAAATAGAAAGATCCAAGTGGGCCACCTTCAACAAAAAAAGACCAGTGATGGTCTTTTTTTGTTGAACTTACGAGTCATAAGTAAATTCCGGTTCCTTACACTGTGGGATGAATGAAATAATACTATGAAAGGGGTGGACTTGATTGCATGAGTATGTAGAAGCATTAGAGAGAGGAGGGGGATATGTCCTGCTTATTCTTCTTTATGTATAATGCTAGATTTACATGCTGTACAGGTTACTTCTTTATAATGCTTGAAGATGATCTTTCTAAGGTCTCTTCTGGTTAACATAGCGAATACGTTGTATCTCGTACCACATACACACGTATGTTTGTCTTTTACGATGTGTCTTTCATCCGTTTTGATAGTAGGAAAAAGCATTTTAACCCTCTTTTAAACTAATTTTAGGCGAAAAAAACCAAGAAAAAAGTAAATCTTGGAAATCTACCCACCACCTCAAAAGCTTGATATGTCTGGTTTGTGGATTTTCACCTTAAATAATCTTAACATAAAAAAGAATCAAATCTATAAATATACAGAAAAACACGATAATGTTTAAAAAAACAGAAGGAGGAAGACGAGGAAATGAATAGATATCCCTAGGACTTAGGGTTTTCGTTTAAGAACTTTTCCCGACAAGATCTGCAGGTGATATCGGAAACCGATTTAAACTTAACCTTCTTCAGGTCTTTTTTCTCGAATATTCCCCGGTAATTATGAATAATTCCACATTCACAATAACGCTGATCCTTGATGATGTGAACTTTTGCATAATATGTGAAGGTCGGATACATGTTGACACCCCTTGTTAGGTATATATTACTAGGTATATTATACTATTTTATCGTGAATATGTAAAAAAATAAATTTTTAGAAATCGGACGAGAGGAGTTCTGTTACAGAGAGGGTCCAACCATCTTGTTGGGTAAGTTTGAATGAACAAGAAGACACCCGTTAGATGGATCATCTAATGGGTGTCTTCTTGTTGCTAAAGGTCAAATCAATGTGAATGCCGGGCCAACTCCGGATTGCGATGCACCGCCAAATACAGGACGAGTCCTGCTATCAGCAGTAGGAAGCTGGTCGTTATAAAAACGGCTGAAAATCCATAGAATCCAGCAACCATCCCTCCCATTGCCGGGCCGATGATATTGCCTAAAAAGCGGAGGCTGGTATTATATCCAAGCACTTCCCCCTGCATGGCAACGGGAGCCTCTTGGCGGATATAGGCAATCCTTACAGGGATAATTCCCCCTATGACTATACCTAATGCAAACCGTACAAATACAAGTTGCCAAAAGTGATTGATGAAAGCTCCAGGCAAATATACGAGTGCTGTGAGGAAAAGAAGGAGCACCAGAATCTTTATATGCCCATGGTGGTCGCCTATCCTGCCCCAGTACCTGGCCATCAATAAGTTTCCGAGACCAGCTGCGGAAAAGGCGATGCCTGAGTAAAAGGCCAGATTAGTAGTTCCGTGCAGTTCCCCGACATATAAAGATAGAATGGGTTGGATGCTGAAATGAGCCACCTGGACAATCGTTGATATGAGCATGACATTCACTAGAATGGGGTTCCGTAAAATGTGCGAGAGGACCTCCCGGCTCGAATAACTGGCTTTTGTTCCTTTTTGTCGCTGAACTTGATATTCCTTGGTTGCGAATACAAGAAGTCCAGAGACGAAAATTGTGATGGAAGTGAACTTAAACGCTGTTGAGTAGCCGAGAGTATCCGCAAGTACGCCGCCAATCAATGGTCCGAAAAGGGAGCCGGTTATATTTCCCGTTTGAAGAGTACCCAAGACCCTTCCGGCAATCTCTTTAGGTGTCTGTGTGGAAATGAAAGCTTGTGACATGGAGATGAATCCAGTGAATATGCCCATGAACATTCTTAATAAGAACAACTGCAGGACATTTTCTACAAATCCCATCAAGAAAATCGATAGGCCCATACCGAAGGCGCAGGCAATCAGGATTTTCTTTCTACCATAACGGTCCCCGATTCGTCCCCAAATGGGGGAAAACAAAAAGGCTGTCACAAAGGTAATTCCGAATGTCCACCCCGACCAATGCTGGACATATTGTGCCGAATAATTGCCAAAGGTACCGATGTATAACGAGATGAAGGGAAGAACCATCGTCATGCTACCACCGATGAAGAAGTTGGCAAACCACATGATGAAAAGATTCCGTTTGGCCAATTTAACATCCATATACATGTAACACTTCTTTCTACCTGATATTTACTATTCAGTATACAGATTTACCCTATTCTATTAAATGTATTTGATTCAGACATGCTTCAGGGCAAGAAAAAAATCTAGTTTGAAAAAGTTGTTTTTTAATGAAATACCCAGTGTTATACTAACTAAATACTAATTTTTCAGAAAATATAAAATATTTGATGAAAGTTAATATTTCAAATAGTAAGGGGAGAGTCTACATGTTATCGATTCTTGGATTTTGCATGATTTTTACATTTCTTATTTTGGTCATTTCAAAGCGCCTTTCTGTAGTGGTTGCCTTCATTTTCACTGCCATCCTTTTTGCATTGATCGGTGGGTTTGCGTCGGAAATGGGAGAAATGATGATGGCGGGGATTATAAAGGTAACGCCAACGGCCGTTATGATTGTATTTGCTATTTTATATTTTGGCTTGATGCTAGACGTTGGTTTATTTGAACCTATGATTACCAAGATACTAAGCCTTGTGAAGGGGGACCCACTAAAGGTTGTGATGGCCACTGCCATCATCACGATGCTAGTAGGGTTAGATGGTGACGGGTCTTCCACCTTCATGATCACCGTAACAGCCATGTTGCCGCTCTATATAAGGTTAGGGATGAATAGGCTTATATTGGCGTGTGTGGTTGCTTTAGCTGCAGGCGTCATGAATATCATCCCTTGGGGCGGCCCGTTGGTAAGAGCAGCAGCCAGTCTACAAGTGGAAGTATCAGACTTATTCATTCCTCTCATTCCGGTCATGATTGCAGGGCTGATATGGACGCTGTTTTCCGCCTATATCCTTGGGAAGAAGGAAAGAGCCAGATTGGGCATCACTCCATTGCAGACACCAATGCCTTCAGGGTTGGGTGAACAGGCTGCTGCGGTTGAAGCTACTAATGGTACAACCATGAAGTTTTGGTTTAATTGGTTATTGACGATCGCGTTAATGGTATTTTTGGTAATGGAAGTGTTGCCTCTACAAATCTTATTCGCTTCGGCTTTTGCCATAGCATTATTCGTTAACTTTCCAAATCCAAAAGAACAGCAGGAAAGGATATTAAGCCATGCCAATAGTTTTGTTATGATCTGTACACTTATCTTTGCAGCGGGTATTTTCACGGGCGTCTTCACGGAAACGAAGATGATGGATTCGATGGCTTCTTCCATCGTGACCGTTATTCCGGATTGGCTTGGTGCACATCTACCTGTTGTTGTGGCACTTACTAGCATTCCGATGGGCTTCATTTTTTCACCTGACGCATATTACTTTGGAATTATTCCCATCATTAGCGAGGCTGCGGCGAACTTTGGAATTGCCCCAGTTGAAATCGGGAGGGCGGCTTTATTAGGTCATTCCACAACAGGCTTTCCCTTATCCCCCTTGGTTCCTGCCACATTCATTCTGATTGGGCTGGTTGGTGTGGACTTTGGTGATCATCAAAAGTTTCTATTTAAATGGGCGTGTGGGACAACGATTGTAATGACGATCGTGGCTATCACTCTTGGGGTGATTCCATTATAAGAGGTGAGTCTAATAAACTAGTATGGAAAATCTTTTACTGTGAGATTAGTTAGATTTTTATCATGCTCATAGAATCTATTTTCCCATTTATCCCTCTCTCTGTTTATCCTTTCAAAATAGTGGAAATGATTAAGAAGACTATAGATAAATGAAAGAGAGAGAGGGTACTGATGATGAACTATAAGCAAAAGCTGCTGTTGCCAGCATGTGCCGCCTTTTTGTTGTACGGATGCAATTCAGAGGATAACTCAACGAATGCAGACAAAACCGTGGAAGATTCAAAACCGGTACAGGGAACACAAACGGAAGTGGACCCACAAGCACAGGCGGAAGTTAAGGATACTGCGGGTAAAACTTTAGGTACTGTCAATTTTTCCGCGGAAGAGAATTCCGTCTTGATCGAAGCGGCACTGGAAGGGTTAGAACCCGGTTATCATGGGTTCCATATTCATGAAAATGCAGCATGTGAAGCGGATGCAAAGGAAGGGCCTTTTACTACAGCCGGGGGGCACTTCAATCCAACAGATGAAAAGCACTCCCATCATGCTGGGGATATGCTTCCTCTTTTTGTTAAAGAAGATGGAACAGCCAAATATACAGCCACGTTGGATAACATGACAGTGGAACAACTGAAGCAAGAAGAGCTTTCGGTCATCGTTCATGCAAATCCGGACAACTTTGCCAATATTCCTGACCATTATGAAGCGGATGGAGAAAAGGGACCGAATGAAGACACGTTAAAAACAGGTGATGCCGGTGACAGGCAAGCATGCGGGATTGTAGTAAGCACAGATAAGTAAGGGCATGAGCGATTCTTCTATGGAGGAATCGCTTTTTGCATACTATTTGTAGCTTAGCTTGGCCTAAATCAACCACGAACGGCGATAATTCGACCGCAATCCGAATTATTTCAACCATACCAAGCAATATTTCAACCACGCAACATATTAATTCAACCATAGACAAAAAAGCTGAAAAAAAGGATTTTTCTATCGTGATATAGAAGTAAGAGAAAAGCATGAAAAAACCCGAATCAGGACAAGGAGTCGATTGATTCGGGTTTCATGGCTTATTCTGCTGTAGCGGTTTCTTTAATAAGTTGTAGTCGTTCTGCCACTTCTTCTTCAGACAAGTTATGCTCGACTACATAGCGATTACGTGGGTGCACCCGACATTCGTGGGAACAGCTGCGTAAGTGTTTGTGCTCGTTTTCTTCACTGCAAAGGATTTTCTTGTTGCATTCCGGGTTCGCGCAGTTCACATAACGCTCACATGGTTCGCCGGAGAAGATATCCCTGCCGACGATGACATGTTCCTTTTGATTGATCGGAACGGCAATTCTTTGATCGAATACATACATTTGACCATCCCAAAGATCGCCTTGCACTTCAGGGTCTTTTCCGTATGTTGCGATGCCTCCGTGAAGCTGGCTGACATCTTCAAAGCCTTCTTTGACAAGCCATCCGGAGAATTTTTCGCAACGGATTCCGCCTGTGCAATACGTAAGGATTTTTTTACCTTCAAACATCTCTTTATTCTCACGTACCCATTCCGGAAGTTCACGGAAATTTGTGATATCTGGCTTGATTGCGCCGCGGAAGTGACCCAAATCAAATTCATAGTCATTTCTCGCATCAAGTACGACTGTATTTTCATCTTGCATTTGCTCGTAAAATTCTTTTGGGCTTAAGTAATTCCCTGTCGTCTGGTTTGGATCGACGTCATCTTCCAATCGAAGCGTAACCAGTTCATTTTTTGGACGGACATGCATTTTTTTGAAGGCATGGCCATCGGCTTCATCGATTTTATAGACCATATCAGCAAAGCGGGGATCGCTTTTCATCATGTCCATGTATTTTTCGGTTTGTTCGATTGTACCGGATACCGTACCGTTGATCCCTTCCTGGGCAACTAAAATCCGGCCTTTCAATTCAAGTTCTTTACATGCCGCAAGATGTTCGGCAGCGAACTCTACGTGATTCTCGATTGGTGTATACAAGTAATACAATAAAACTCTATATGGTTTTGTTTCCATTTTTTAATTACCACCTGTGATTTATATTTGCAAGATATAAAGGGTGATCAGTTAAGACACTTTTCTCTTACAGACAATCATTATACCAAGAAAACATAACTTTGATAAGTGAATCATGAAAAATGAAAGGGGCCTGTTAAAAATGCTTCAAGATTTAATGAAATATCCCATCATTCAAGCCCCAATGGCTGGAGGCGCATCCACACCGAAACTGGCCGCAACGGTTTCTGCTGCAGGAGGATTGGGGTTTCTCGCAGCTGGCTATAAAACTGCAGAGGAAATGAGAAACGAAATGGAAGAGGTGCGCCGATTGACTGGGCGGCCTTTTGGCGTGAATGTGTTCGTGCCAAGTAAAGAGGTTGTGGATGAATCCAGACTCACCGCCTACCGGGAAAAAATACAAAAAGAGGCGGAAAGTGTAGGGGCTTCAATAGGGGAACCCATGAGCGACGATGATGACTGGGTCAATAAAATAGCCGTGTTAAAAGAACTCCGGGTCGCCGTTGTGAGTTTCACATTTGGGTGTCCAGAATCCGGTATCATCAAGGAACTCCAACATGCCGGTACACTTGTTGCGGTATCGGTGACGAGCCCTACAGAGGCACAAATTGCAGTGACGGCGGGAGCGGATATCCTTTGTGTACAAGGGATTGAGGCAGGCGGCCATCGTGCCAGTTTTGATAACGAGACAGAAAGTGACCAAGCGCTTTTGGAATTGATCAAGATCGTAAAAAAAGAAACGAACGTGCCGATAATTGCCGCAGGCGGATTGATGGATGGAAAAGACATTGCCGCTGTTCTTGCAGCAGGGGCAGTAGCGGCACAGTTGGGAACCGCTTTTCTATGTTGCCCGGAAAGTGGCGCAAGCCCAGCTCATAAGGCAGCGCTCCATAATCCACGGTTTACCGATACGGCGATCACCCGGGCATTTAGCGGCCGCCGTGCTCGGGGATTGGTGAATCGCTTCTTAATGGAATATGACAGGGTCGCCCCGGCAGCCTATCCTTATGTTCATCACATGACGAAACAGATGCGAAAGGTGGCGGGACAAAAAGGCGAACCTGAATTGATGGCTCTATGGGCAGGAGAAGGATACAAACGGAGTCAAACGCTTCCCGTCTCGGTATTGATGGGAGAGTTGGTTGAAGAAATGAATATTGAATCTAGGAGAGTATGTCATGAAAATTAGACCCTTGAATCCAGATGAAGTACCACCGATGGAGTTACTGTTGCTTGCTGATCCTTCAAAAGAATTGGTTGAGACCTATTTGGAGAGGGGCACGTGTTTTGTCGCTGAATCGGATGGGCTGATAACCGGTGTGTATGTCTTGAAGGAATTGACCGATGACACGATAGAAATCGTCAACGTTGCTGTCGCGGAACAATACCAAGGTGAAGGCCTGGGGAAAAGACTGGTCAATCATGCGATTCATCATGCGAAATCACTGGGGTATCACTCCATCGAAATCGGCACGGGTAATTCAGGGATGGGGCAGCTGGCCCTTTATCAAAAATGTGGATTTAGAATAACCGATATCGATCGCGATTTTTTCACGAGGAATTATCCAGAGCCCATTTATGAAAATGGGATACAGTGCAGGGACATGATTCGTTTATCTCAAACCATCGGGAGCACCTAATGGCGTTAGGGAAATCAATCCGATGTAGGCATCCCATCTTACTGGATAGAGCATAGGAGGAAAAATCATGCTTTTCGGCGATTCCATTTATCTATTATTTGCGTTGCTCATGCCACTTTTTTTCGCTATTGTCGTATTCATATTCATTCGTTCTATTAAAAAGCAGAATGAATCTTTACAGCAAAAGGAGAAGGAAAGTACAGCTCATAAACAATCATCCGAAAATTAATCCATGGTCAAGAGAGTGTCCAAATGAATGGGCACTCTCTTGATTCATTTCCCCAAAAATGATTCATTTCCCCAAAAACCCTTCCAACTTCTGCTTCACATTCGGCCACTCTTCTTTGAGGATACTGAACACCATGGTATTTCTGACTCTCCCATCTTTCAGTACTTTTTCTTTTCGTAACATCCCCTCTTCAACAGCTCTAAGCCTAGCAATGGCCGCACGTGAAGCACTGTTCAGCTCATCTGTCCTGAATTCTACACGATTCATGTGCCACGTTTCAAAGGCATGCTGTAAAAGTAAATATTTGCATTCGGTGTTGACGGCTGTCCTCCACTTTGAAGGGTGATACCAGGTCGAGCCGATTTCCACTGTCTGATTATCGAATCGTATATCCCTTAGGCTTGTGCTGCCGATAACCGATTGAGTCGAAGAATCGATTACCGCAAAGGGATGGTGCTGATTCTTTTCCCTTGATAAGATGCCTTGCTGTACAAATTCCACAGCGTCTTGATGAGACAAAATCTTCGTCGCACTCCACACCCAGATTTCTTTGGGGAGGGAGGCTGTGTAAATCGGTTCGATATGATTTTCCATCAGGGGTACCAGTGAAACGTATTTCCCGGTTAATTCAAACGGCTTCATGTTCATTCCTCCAATCAAGTAATATCCTGATTATAAAAAAAATCTGGTACTATAATAAGAACCAGAACTGTTATAATTTATGGAACCAGTAAAGGGGTGGGCGCCATGTACGAAATCACTTTTCAACTCGAAAAAACAAAGGATCGACCATTATATGTTCAACTGTATCACTATTTGAAAAGGGAAATTCAGAATGGGCAAATAAAGGCTGGAATGAAGTTACCCTCAAAACGAAAGCTAGCCGTTCATTTAGGTATTGGCTTGAATACGGTGGATTCAGCTTATCAGCAGCTAATCGCGGAAGGGTATGTGGAGAGCCGGGTGAGAAAAGGATATTTCGCAGCGGAAATCGATCGGATTTCTTCCATTATGGAGCAAGTAACCACAACTAGTAATCCAGAGACCATTTTGCCAATTGTAACCAACATGATAGATTTTCATTATGGCCATGTGGATATCGACTCCTTCCCACATACCGTGTGGAAAAAGTGCATGAATAATACGCTGTACCTTCAGGAAAGGGACATGTTCATCAGCGGGGACCCTCAAGGGGAGCATGGTCTTAGGAACGAAATTGCGGACTACCTTTTTCAGTCAAGAGGGGTGCGGTGTGTCCCTAATCAAATCATCATCGGAGCGGGTACACAGTATTTCATTCATCTTTTGCGGCTTCTTCTTGGCAAGGAGAGAGTATTTGGGTTGGAAGACCCCGGGTTTCATCGGGTGAGAGAAGTATTGAAAGTGGAGGGAGCTGAGATGAGGTTCATTCCTTGTGATGAAAGCGGGTTGTGTGTGGAATCATTAAAGGAAAGCCAAGCTGATATCGCCTATGTTACCCCTTCTCACCAATTCCCGTTAGGAATGATCATGCCCATATCACGAAGGGTGGAATTATTGAAATGGGCAGGTAGAAAGAATGGCTATATTATTGAAGATGACTATGATGGGGAATTCCGACATACAGGCAAACCTATACCGTCTCTGCAAGGTCTGGATACAGGTGGAAGGGTGATCTATTTAGGCACGTTTTCTAAATCATTGATTCCCACGATTAGAGCGGGATATATGGTACTACCTCCTGAGTTAGCCGATCTTTACCAAAGAAAATTACAAGGATACAAACAGACCATTTCCAAAATGATCCAAGAAACGGTCTGTCTTTTTATAAAAGATGGCCATTGGGAACGGCATCTGAATAGAATGAGAATCCTGTATCGAAAAAAGAATCAAGTGTTGCTTGCTGAACTAGAAGAAACCTTCCATGATCAAATAACGGTAATAGGAGAGAAGTCCGGACTACATATTCTAGTGCAAGTCCATAGTGATAAATCCGAAGCCGAGCTTATTCAAACCGCTGAAAGAAAGGGAGTGAAGGTGTACCCCACTTCGGTTTATCATTCAAAGAAAGACAACCATCCAACCATTTTGATGGGATATGGCGGTTTATCTGAATCAGATATCAAAGAAGGGATTCGCCTGTTAAAAAAGGCGTGGCTCTAGCTTTTGAATCGCTTATATAAAAGGGATTTAAAAGAATGATGGCAATTAATCTCTAATATTATTTAGAATTTTAAGCAGTGTTTGGAAAAATAAGTCCTGCTCTTCTTCGGAAATGCCATCTAAGGCTTTTCCTTCGATCTTATCCGCAATCTTCATGCATTTCATATGTACTTCTTTTCCTCTGGGCGTGAGTTCAATTCGCTTTTCCTCTTCATCCTTCCCAGGGACTTGTTTGATCATATGGTTCTCTTCCATGCTATTCACGGAACGGGTAATGATCACGCTATCAACGTCTAGATAATTGGATATGTCATTGATGGTAGAATAACCGCAGTTCTTTAAATAATTCAAGATTGTCCATTGGTTATGATAAATATTCAGGCTTGTGATCTGTTCGTTCATATTTTTTACGATAGTTCTGGATAATTGTAAATGTTGATGGAATAGCTGATTTTGTTTGTTTTTCATATAATTCTCCTTCATAATGAGCGGCCACTTCATTATAATTTATAAATTGAAAAAGTCTAAGATAAAGAAAGATTCATATGATTCATTTTACTCATAACCGATTTTATCTTCAAGACATGTAAGGGGTATCATTTGTCGTACTTTGTGAGCAGTTGAACATAAACAAGTGCCAAAAAGAGAACGACCCTTTGTATTATACGACAAACATACAGAAATTTTAAGTATCGTCTTGAAAATCATGGGGAACTATCTTTTTCCAATTTGCCCCTTACAAAAATATCAACTAAAAAAACCAGCATGGAAGCTGGTTTTTTGTCGTTAAATTCTTTCGCTTGCGGAGCGGTGTTTGGTTTCTTCTTTATTTCGTTCTTCTTCTTTTTCGTATTTAATGTCTTCTAGTGGCAAATCGTCGATGGGCATGACAAGCTGATCACGTTCTAGTTGTTTCTCCTGATTTTCTTTGAAAGCCTTGGATTTATCATTACGTTCCTGCAGAGTTTTATCTTTTTTTAAGTTATCCATAATCGATCCCTCCATCTCTTTCCTTATCTTTTCCCTTGAAATGAGAAAATAAAACGTATAACCGAAATATATGGGAGATTCTTTCATAAATATAGGAGAAATAGGAAAGGGCAAGGGGGTGTAGTAATTGAATTTCGCTATGTTTTTTCGCTGGTTTTGGAAGGCGGCTATCCTTTTAGGGATTATATTCTTGATTCCTTACTCGTGGGCGCTGATTTTTGCTCTAGTAACCGCCATCATATTGGATGGATTAGTGAACTTTATAAGCAAAATGTTAAACGTACATCGCCTTTGGGGCGTGTTGGTTTCCTTCATTATCTATGTAGGTGGCTTTATCGGCTTGATTTATTTCTCGCTTTCCGTTCTTATCAAACGGATCATCGTCCATTCTGAAAAGCTACCGATTTTAATTCGAGAAATTTATCTCACGGCAATTTTGCCGGTCATCAGGCAATGGGAGCAATATTCCCAAACGTTGCCGCCTAATCTCATTCAGTCAATCGAACTTACGATGGAAAAAGGGGTCATGGCTCTTGAAGGGTTTACGAAGGACTTTGTCCAGGACATGGTTCAGCTTGTTACGCTCGTACCCGCCTTTTTTATAGATTTCTTAATCTATTTAATTGCTTTATTCTTAATCAGTCTTGAGCTTCCGATGTTGAAGAGAAAGCTAGTTTCTTTTTTAAGGGAGTCAACCTACCAAAAAATCACCATGGTTTATCAAGATCTTAGTATGGCGGCTGTCGGATTCTTTAGGGCGCAGATTGTATTGAGTTTATTCACGTTCTTGATGGCCTATGCGGGACTATGGATTCTAGATGTGAAATACACCTTGCTCTTGGCTCTTTTAATCGTCATCGTCGATATTCTCCCGATATTGGGAACAGGGTCAGTGCTCGTTCCTTGGGCTGTCATTGTATGGACGCAAGGAAATCATCACCTTGGCATTGGTCTAATCATCTTGTTCCTGGTCATAACCGTTGTCAGGAGGACCATTGAGCCAAAAATCTATTCAGCAAATATGGGTTTAACCCCGCTAGCGTCGCTTGTCAGTCTTTATTTAGGATTTAAAGTGCTGGGGGTAATCGGACTTTTCCTAGGGCCGGCTATTCTCATCGTTTATAATACATTGAAGAGGGCTGGTGTCATCAAGCTTCATCATTTTAAAATATGAGCCATTGTTAGAAATTCTTAATGGAGTTTACTGAATTGGACATATCTTTAACCGTTTTACCTTTTCCTTTACAATGATTGCAGTTCCGTGAAAAGAACTGTAGATAGCGAGTTTTGCCTTTCCCTTTGCATTGCTGGCAAATGGTTATAACTTTCATCAGTCTTCACTCCTTAATTATGATGATGTTTCTTTAACAGTATGAAACAAGAAAGGTAGAACTATACCTCAATCACTATAAATAGAGGGGGATTTCTTACTATAATATGAAAGTTTTTTGTCTCATGTAACCATAATGAAAGTGAAATCATGGAAGATGCCATGATGTAGGGTAGAAAAAACCCCGTCCTAATAAACTAGGGCGGGGTTTTCCATTAAGAAACGATTTCAGTCTGCGACATTAAAGGAAATTCCTTTACTTCGCTTACTGCTTTTGCAGGTTTATAAATCTCGATATAGCTGATATGGTGGTCTTCCATTTCTTTTATTTTAAAATGGTAAGGTCCATAATTCAGAATATCGCCTTGTTTGGCTTCGTAGTTCTCGGTAAGAATCCAGCCACCCATCGTATCGATATCTTCATCGTTGATATCGATGCCAAGTAAATCATTTATTTCACTGACCAATACCTTTGCATCGATAATATAATGATTTTCCTTCACTTTACGAACGTCAGGGACTTCATCTAAGTCGAACTCATCCCGGATATCACCGACAATCTCTTCCAGGATATCTTCAACGGTGACTAATCCCGATGTGCCGCCATATTCATCCATGAGGATTGCCATGTGTACACGTTCTTTTTGCATCTTTAATAGTAAATCGTGGATGGGGATGCTATCGATGACACGAATGATCGGACGAACATAACGATTGATCGTAGATGTTGCCTGATTTTTCTTGTCTATCATTTCCGTGAAAAGTTCCTTGATATTGACCAGTCCGATGATATGGTCTTTATCACCATCGATAACTGGGTATCGAGTGAAGTTTTCTTCAGCCATGATGGAAAAAAACTGCTGTATGGTATCATCTTTGGAAATCGTGGCGATTTCGGTACGAGGAACCATGATTTCCTTTGCTATGCGATCATCGAATTCAAAAATTTTATTCACATATTTAAACTCAGATTGGTTAATTTCGCCGCTTTTATAGCTTTCTGAAACAATGATGCGAAGCTCTTCTTCCGTATGAGCCAAGTCATGCTCAGAAACTGCTTTTAATCCAAACATTTTTGTTAGCACTCTTGCAGAGCCATTAAGTACCCAGATGAAAGGATACATGACTTTGTTAAATCCAATTAGCGGTTTGGCAATGAATAATGTTACTTGCTCTGCTTTTTGAATGGCCATCGTCTTTGGTGCCAGTTCTCCCACCACCACATGAATGAAGGTGATCAAAGAAAAGGCAATCGCGATTGAAAGGATATGTGAAGCAGATTCAGGGATATTTAATTGAGTGAGAAGCGGGCCCAAAATACTTTCAACTGTCGGTTCTCCCAGCCACCCAAGTCCTAATGCCGTAACTGTAATTCCCAGTTGGCATGTTGACAGGTATTCGTCGAGATTGGATGTGACCTTCTTTGCTGCTAGGGCATTCGGCTTACCTTCTTCAATTAATTGATCGATCTTCGTGCTCCTCACTTTAACAATCGCAAACTCCGAAGCTACAAAAAATGCTGTTAAAGCAATTAAAATGGCAATAAGTACCAAGTTTATTATGTCCAAAAAGTCTCCCTTACATCGCCTATGAGACGAATAAGGAGTCCACCTCCTACATTTTTAAAATATACAAGTATATTTTTTTTGTCGTGCTAAATAGCTAAAACGTACTGGAGTCGTGCATGAAGGCTGCAAGTTTACACTCCGTTTTTAAATGAATAGAGTACTAGTATATGTGTATTAGCGATACGTAGACGGGAAATAGAAGAATTTTGCAAGGAAAATGCAAGCAAGATTATTTAATACCGTGCACTTTTTCGCCAGGCAAAGCAGCGTCCGTCCGTCACAACGAACGTTCTTTAATGTCCCATCCAATCACCTCAGTTTAATTGATTTAAATACTTTCATTATAGAAAGAGTTAGTCATCCAGTCAAATTGCCTAATACTCGCAAAATGGTGGAAATGGCTTGTAAAAGGTTCATTTGTTTCACTATTTGACGGTTTTTGACCAATTCCTTTCCTATAACCATTATATAATGGAATATTCAGAAAATTAAAGGTCTATGCCTATAAAAAATAAAAAAGGCCTTTTATTAATTTTTAGCTTCTCTGTACATAGGATATAGGATTGGGACAAGATTATCCATTATAAAGGATGTGGAAGTCATGATGATCATCGAAAAGATGGCAGCCATAATGGCCGGAAGTTTGCTTGTGGGCGTAGGAATTAATTTTTTTCTCATCCCTTATCACTTGTTGGATGGTGGCATGATTGGGATTGGTTTAATCATTCATTATTTTCTAGGGCTTCCAACTGGGTTAGGCGTTATTCTGAGCAGTATTCCCCTATATATATATGCTTGGTATTACGAAAAAAAACTATTCCTCAACAGTTTGCATGGCCTACTTTTCTCTTCGTTATGTATCGATATTTTTTCCGAGGCTGTCATCGATTGGAATCTTCCCATCTATATAAGTGCCATAATCGGAGGGGGATTAATCGGGCTGGGAATCGGGCTCATGCTCCGGTATGGTACATCAACAGGCGGGACCGACATGCTTGCACAGATCATTTCCAGGAAAAGCGGGCTTAATGCCGGCATGTTAATTTTCTTCATAGATGGATGTGTCCTCATTGTGGGCCTGAGCGTGGTGGACCTGACTGTGTTTTTCTATTCATTTTTGACCATCATCGCGGTGGCGATGCTGACTTCGGTAACCGTGATGCGGACCGCAACTTAATAGAATGTATATATTTCAGTTATCTGGGAAGGATGGTGTATAAAACGACCGTCTTATCGGTTAATTATGAAAAAGAAGGAAGTTTTCGATGAAGAAATTTTATTTGTCAGCCATATTATTGTTTGCGTTAGCAGGATGTCAGGAAACCGAAAAGCCAGAAGATAAAGAAGTGAGCAATGCCATACCTGAAACCATGGAGGCTACTATATCCGTTAAAGGGACATTGGTTTCCGGAAAAGAGGTCATCCTTGAAACCACAGTGAAGGAAGGAAGCCAACTTGTAAATGAAGCTGGTGAGGTTCTTTTTGAAGTGAGGAAATCCGGACAGGATAAACGGGAAATGTTAGATGCAAAGAATACGGGAAGCGGGACATATCAAGTGATGCACACCTTCAAGGAACAAGGAAAGTATCATGTAATTGCCCATGTAACAGCTAAAAATCAACATGTGATGCCGGAAAAAGAAGTGGTCATTACTGATAATGAAAGTGAAAACACCTCGGTACACCCAAGGTCGAATGTTCTGATCGAGTTTCATAACAATCCTGTGACGGCGGGGAACAGTTCCACCTTTGAAGCCAATGTGCATTTGGATGGGAAGCCTTTGACTGATGCAGATGTAAATTTTGAGGTGTGGAAAGAAGGCAGTGAAGAAAGTTATTTCACCAAGGCGAAAGAAGAGGGAAAAGGGACATATCTAAATAAAGTGTCCTTTGACGAGGCGGGAACTTATAAGATTCAGGTGCATGTGGAAAAAGAAGAAGTGCATGAACATCAGTTACAAACGATACAGGTTAATTGATGAGAATATCTACCCTTTTTGGCGAGTATTTATCCAGATAGGTTTTAGCCTTACTTTTAATGGGAACGTAAAGGATAACGAATACAGCAGGAAGGGAGGGTAAGCATGAAAAATGAAATAATCAACAAGTACAAAAATCTCGGGGTCCATATTCAAAAAACGAAATCACGTCAGGAGATTTTCACGAATATTTCTCACACTGATTCATCCTTACTCACCTTAGAGTTCGCAACTGCTTTTTCAAACGATGTACAAAAACAGGAAATAAAAGAATATTAATCACAAGGAGACCGGGAAAGACAAGCTGGTCTTTTTTTTGTTATCTAAAATCATATCCCAATCTGACTGTTCCTTTTTTCAGGAAAATGAATAGAACGGATTTTTCCGCAATAGGATAGAAGGACAACCAAGTCAAAATTAGCGGAAAAGGGAGTCATTACATGATGTCAGAGCTGATAATGAAGATACTGAATTGGTTTGCGGAGATGGGATATATCGGTATTTTATTGGGGTTGATGGTGGAAATCATCCCCAGTGAGCTCGTACTTGGATACGGTGGCTATTTGATCGGAATGGGTAAGATGAACTTTTTGGGTGCCGTTATCGCAGGGGTGATGGGAGGTACGATTGCCCAATTATTCCTTTATTGGGCTGGTTATTATGGAGGACGGACATTCCTTTTAAAGTATGGAAAATATATATTCATTAAAGAAGCTCATATGATAATGGCCGAAGAATGGTTCCAACGGTATGGGGTGGGGGTGGTGTTCACAGCTCGCTTCATTCCTGTCGTACGACATGCCATTTCCATACCAGCTGGGATTGCCCGGATGTCCGCCTGGACATTCACTTTTTATACAGTGGCAGCCGTCATCCCTTGGACGATATTGTTCTTGTCATTGGGTCGGATTTTGGGGGAGAATTGGCAACAAATTAGAGAAATCACTGCACCTTATTTGATTCCTGTAGCAGGTTTTTCATTCGTCTTGATCATGTTGTATATCATTTGGAAGAAAAAGAGCCCGCCGCCAATCGTGACGGTCAAAAAGGTTGGGTCTGATAAAAGAATATAAAAAAATGGCCCCGGTAAGAATACGAGGGCCATTTTTCTTATTCTTAATCTTGTGGAAGGTTCTCCTCAAGTGTCAGCTGTTCTACTTTTTTTGTCACTTCAATAAAACGGATGGCGTGTTCATCCATCTCAATGACTTTGAAACAGAAACCATCTTTTTCCATGATGTCGCCAACTAGTACATCATAATTTTCCGTTAAGATCCAGCCACCGATTGTATCTACATCCTCTTCATCCAGGTGAATGCCAAGTAAGTCATTCACGTCTTTTACTAGAAGTTTGGAATCCAAGATATAGTGTCCATCCTTGATCTTACGAATGGAAGGAACTTCATCGATATCGAATTCATCACGAATTTCCCCGACGATTTCCTCAAGGATATCTTCAACGGTGACGAGACCGGAAGTACCACCATATTCATCCATCAAGATGGCCATGTGAATCCGCTCTTTTTGCATTTTTAGCAGTAATGTGTGAATGGGTATATTCTCCATGACCCGAATGATCGGGCGGGTATATTGTTCAATGGTTTTGGACTGGATATCCCGGTCCTTAATTAGGTCAGAAAAAACTTCTTTCAGATTGACCAAGCCAATCACATGATCCTTATCACCTTCGACAACGGGGTAACGCGTGTATTTTTCCGTTTTGGCAACATCGACGAAACCTTGTACGGTTTCATCTTTGGAAATGGTAAGGATTTCTGTTCTTGGAACCATGATTTCCTTGGCTACCCGGTCATCAAAATCAAATATATTGCTTACATATTTGAATTCAGATTGATTGATTTCCCCGCTTTTATAGCTGTCCGAAAGGATGAAACGCAATTCTTCCTCCGTATGAGCAAGCTCGCTTTCCGAAGCGGATTTGAAGCCGAATAATCCAACGACAAACCGAGAGGAATGATTCAATAACCAGATGAACGGAAACGCGATCTTATGGAAAAGGATCAGAGGTTTGGCGATGGCCAAGGCAACCTCTTCCGCTTTTTGTATGGCAACCGTTTTAGGTGCGAGTTCACCTACGACGACATTCAAGAAGGTCATTAGGGAAAATGCAATGATAAAGGACAAAATACCTGCCACTTTGTTCGGAATATGTAATAGCTCGAATAAAGGTTCTATCAATTTATAGATTGTCGGTTGCCCAAGCCACCCAAGTCCAAGGGCGGTCACGGTAATGCCGAGCTGCGTTGCCGATAGGTACTCATCGAGATCTGATGTCACCTTTTTTGCAGCTAAGGCTTTCCTGTTTCCTTCTTCTATCAATTGGTCGATTCGCGAGCTTCGTACCCTAATGATTGAAAACTCGGAAGCAACAAAAAAGGCGGTTAAAGCGATTAAGATAATGACTAAGGCTAAACTAAATATGTCCAATAGTGAGGGATGTAATTGAACCGTTTACTTGCACCAAACGGGTGAATTATCCCAGTCACCTCCCAAAAACAAAAATGAATAAAATGTATAATGACTGTAAAAAAAGTAGATGGAATGATCTTGAAATGAATGTCTTCGAGCTTTTCTTTACGAATCTGTAGATTTATTCATCACGATTATACAAGTCACCTAATTATAGTATAAGGAACTATCAGGGAATCAGTCAAAAATTACACACTACTTCCCCTTGATTTGGTGACTTTTACTTATGATTTTGTTTTTACGCGTATGGAGAATGTAGTTAAGAAGTCTGTTGAATGACAAGTCAAGGTGCCTTGATGCTTCAGGATGATTTCCTTGCAAACGAATAGTCCCAACCCTGTGCCCCTTTTTTTCGTTGTGATGAAGGGTTCAAAGATGCTAGGAAGCACCTCGGAAGGTATCTTTGGACCGTTATTAGAAATATTCAAGGTTAAGAAACCTGATGCGACCGAACCGGAAATGTCTATGGATGGATTTGGCGTTTCCGTAACCACATCCAGGGCATTCAATATGATATTGAGTAATACTTGCCTGAATTCCTCCTTGGAGCCGGCCAACTGGGCATCGCCCTCGATATTACAGGAGACGGTAGCATTTACTTCCAAGATGCTAGGGTATAGGAATTCAATCACTTCATCTACCAGGGGGGCGATTGGAAATATTTCATTTTGTGTAGTATCCGTTTCCCTCTTGGAAAGGTTAAGAAATTGTGTAATCCGATAATTAAGCTGATCCAATTCCTTTGAAATGATGTCCAGATACTTAATCTCTGGCTGTTCGGCTTGTAATAATTGAATGAAACCCATGATGGAAGTAAGGGGATTCCGGAACTCATGGACAAAACTTGATGTCATCTGGCCTAAAAGGGTCAAACGGTCTTTATGATTTGGATTGATCAGCTGATATTGCTCCGCAACCTGCTTCGTCTTTAAATCGGTATAACTGGATAAAGCGAAATAAATGAGTTTATCGAAGTACGCATTTATTTGGTGGATAACCGCAGATAGTTCTCCTTTGATGGCTTCGTAAGCGAGAAATTGATCAATGATGATCGATCTTCCGGTAGAGGTTATGGAAAAGAACATATCCATATTCAAATGCTGTTTAACCCGGCCGGCTGAAATCTTTTCCCCTAAATCCTTCAGCATATCATCTATGTTAGTATCTGTATTTTTCAGTTGTTTCATCAGTGAATTTAGAATTTTTTCTATTTCTTCTTCAAAATATTCTATATAGCCATCTGATAAATGCTTTAATCGCTCTTTCCATTCGGTAAGGATAGTAGTTTTATGAGAAGATAGGAAGTGAAGAGTCATTTCTCGATTCAATACCATTTTGCCCTCCATGTGTAGGAAAATGAATTTATCTTACTTAATTATGAATGAATTAGAATATAATTCCAAAATGCAATATATGGTTTTAATAATAACAGATTAAAAGCGTTCTTTAAATACTCATTCATGCGGTAAATGATCGGTAAAAGGGGAAAGGCTTTGTTTATATTAGGTAAACATTGTATTAATAGGGGGTTTACACATATAAAAAAGGCACCGTTCATTATTGACGGGTACCTTTTTTTTGAAATGTATAGGGTTCGATATGGACAATGACATGTTTGATGTCATGTTCCTTTAATAAGTTTTCTTCAACTTTCACTGTAATGTCATGACTTTGGATGACGGTCAAGAGCGGATTGACATGCACGGTAGTTTCAACCAGAATTTCATTCCCATGCATCCGTGCTTTAATTTCACTCATGTCTTTCACCCCATCCGTCAACAGGATGGTTTGACCTATTTGTTGGAGATGCTGTTCATCGAAACCGTCGGTCAAGGAAAGTGAAGCGTCGTGGAAAATATCCCAAGCCGTTTTGCAGATCATCAGGCCTACCACTAAAGCGGCAACCGCATCCAACCAGTCTATGCCGATTGTGGTACCGATAATACCTACGAAAGCACCGATACTGACCAGAGCATCAGAACGGTTGTCCTGTGCGACAGCATGGATGGAGGCGCTGTTTATTTTTTTGCTTAAAGCCAAGTTATAACGATAAACCCCGTACATGAAGATGGCGGAGAATAAAGCGACATAAGCTGTGAACATATTCGGTACAACTGTCGCGTCCTGCGAAAAGAATGATTCGATGGCGCTGTATATGACCTGTAATCCGACGGTGATCATAATGAAGGCGGCAACCAAAGACGCTACGGTTTCAGCTCTCAGATGACCGTATGAATGATTTTTATCCGGTGGTCGCTTTGATATTTTTAAACCTATTAATACAGCGACAGAGGCAATGATATCGGTCGTGTTGTTTAAACCATCTGCCCAAAGTCCTTTCGAGTCTCCAAAGTAACCAAACGTTAATTTGAGGGCCGACAAGAATATGTATGCGGCTATACTGATATAGGCGCCCTTTTCTGCAGAAATTGAATGTTTATCCATGTCTTTTCCCCCTCGTGCAAAATAACCTTTATAAAGATATCAAATTGAACCCTAGTGAGTCTATAGAAAAATTGTCGTCTTTATCCATCTAACTTGGCATATGGCATGTGTATTGAGGACGTGTAAAGAAGTTGGCTGGATGAAAAAATATAACCAGTAATAGGGAAAAATACTCGTGGATATAATCGTGTTATTTACTTGTCAATTAGAGAAACTAGTAGTATATTCTAACCGAGGAACAAAAATTAAATACTTCCACAAGGGGAGCCAAGATGGCTGAGAGTGAACGGTTGAGTTCAGACCCTATGAACCTGTTAGTTAGTACTAGCGTAGGGATGTGGTTTTGGATAGCAATACTGGGCATCCATTACCGCCCTGGTGTTGCTTTTTTGCATGCCAAAAAAGCGACACGGGACTCATGGGCACTTTTGCACGTGGAGAAGGGTGAGAGATGATGAAACATAAAACATTATTCATGACAGAGGTCGCGATTTTTTCTGCATTGGCATTACTGCTGGATATAGTCTCCGGTTTTGTTTTTGCAAGGATATGGCCACAGGGGGGATCGATTTCCATTGCCATGGTGCCGATATTCTTAATGGCCTATCGTTGGGGAATCAAGGGCGGAATGGCCACCGGTTTACTATTGGGGCTTTTGCAGATTGCCACTGGTTTGGCATTTCTGGCAACGCCGCTTCAAGGATTTATCGAATATTTTCTTGCTTTTACCGCCGTGGGATTATCCGGGTTGTTCATGAATAAATTTGTGAATAACCGTAAAGGGGGAAAACGGTTAAGAGGGGATATATATGCGGTTTGTGGCATGTTTGTGGGGAGCTTCCTGAGGTTTCTTTGCCATTTTACAGCAGGTATCGTTTTCTTTGGGGAATATGCGCCAAACGGGCAACCAGTCGTCCTCTATTCCTTGATTTACAATGGGACATATATGCTGTTTAGTTTTATTTTATCAGCAATCGTGGTAATGGTGCTTTATTCGGCTGCTTCGAATGTCTTGTTGAAGAAAGTCATCTAAGGACAGACCTATAAAAAGGGCCGGCTCAATTATGAGCCGGCCCTTTTCTCCATTATTTTGCAATAAATACCGAGCAAGGTGCCTGCTTGGCTATGGAACTGCTGGTGCTTCCGAGGAAGAACTTTTCCAGGCCGCTTTTTGCACTGTTGCCGACGATGATTAAATCGGCATTCGCCCGCTTTGCATAGTCACATATGCTATCGGTGGCATTTCCCTCTAAAATCTCGATATTTCCATTAACCTGGCATTCACTGAGCAATCTCATCATATTGCTTTCAGCCATCCTCACATTGTTTTCATGAACGGTGGGAGTATCGTTCATGTGCATTTGACTTTGTTGTTCTACTTCTGTTACGGGATGCGTTTGTGAAGGGTCGACATAAAATCCTGCTGCCGGTACGAACCCAGGAGCGGATGCACTCTCGATGATGCGGCTTTCACCTTTTGGATTCAGAACTTGAACAATGGTCAATTCAGCTTCCGGAAAGGCCTTTTTTAATGAAGCTCCATATTCCACTGCGCGGTTGCTCTCTTCATTTCCATCATAAGCGGCGACGATACGTTTTAATTGTTTCATCTAAGATCATCTCTCCCCATAATTTGTCATTATAGGTTATATACCCGTTTTTATTGGTTTCATGCCTTTTTCAGGTGTATATTGATTTATAAATGTGGGTAAAGGGTATGGAAAAAGAAAAGACTAGGCATGAAAGGGAGAAATATTGTAGGCACTTTGTATGGAAAAGGATAAGGGGAAAAATGTTGTGGAATTTGTTTTCCCTTTTAGCCATTGCAAGAGTTTTCTTTCATAAAAAGGGCAAAATATTTTTAATGGAGCATGTCGCATCTGGGAAAATGGGGGTACAAATGAGAGCGTTATTGAAAATAGGTCTTATAATTATATCAATCATTGTCGTAGTGGGAGCCGGTTTGTTCATATATTTTAAACAAACTGTGGATATAAGCAATCTCCAGGATCAACTTCAGCAACCGACCAAGATTTATGACGAGGATGGGAACTTAGCCAGTACCGTCACGGCTAATAAATCGGAAGGCGTCGCGATAGAGGAGATCCCGGAACATCTCATTCAAGCGGTCGTATCCATTGAGGATCACCGTTTTTATGAACATCATGGCATAGATTATCAAGCGATCATGCGTGCGATGGTGAAAAATGTCAAGGCGAAAAGCGTTGTTGAAGGCGGGAGCACACTTACCCAACAACTTGTAAAAATCACCATGCTTGAATCAGATCGGACCTTGAAAAGAAAGATAGAAGAGTTTTTCATCGCTCAAGAATTGGAACGTACGTATACAAAGGATGAAATTTTGGAAATGTATGTGAATCAAGTTTATTTTGGACATGGAGCATGGGGACTCAAAAAGGCAGCGAACATATATTTTTCAAAAGATGTTTCTGAGTTAACCGTCGCCGAAGGGGCTTTGCTTGCTGGGGTCATTAACTTGCCTTCCAAGCTCGATCCGTACAAAAATCCAGAAGGGGCGGTTAAACGACGGGATTTGGTACTGTCTAGAATGACCGAACACGGATATTTGACCGAAGAGGAAGCGGCTTCTGCCAAAAAGGATGAAGTATCGCTGCAGTTAGGTGAAGATACAGATCCTTTAAAAGGGAAGTATCCTTATTATATAGACCATGTCCTATCTGAAGCCTCCACCATGTATGGATTGGAGCTCCAGCAATTACTCACTAGGGGCTATAAAATATATACCACGTTAGATCAATCGATGCAGCAGGCAGCCGAATCAGTCTATAGCCAGGATGCCAATTTCCCTTCTGGGACAAGCAATGACATATTGGTGCAAAGTGGAACTGTCCTTCTTCATCCTAAAACAGGCGGCATTAAGGCCCTTGTTGGGGGGAGGGGCGAGCATCAATTCATGGGATATAATCGGGCGACGCAACTGAAAAGATCTCCTGGTTCGTCGATTAAACCGCTCGCTGTCTATACACCGGCAATTGAAGAAGGATATGAACTGACCGACTCTTTAAAAGATGAGAAGATGAAGTTCGGGAATTATGAACCATCGAATTTGAGCGGCACTTATAAAGGGGAGGTCCCAATGTATGAAGCCGTGATGAATTCCTTGAATGTGCCAACCGTTTGGCTCCTGAATGAAATTGGAATCGACAAGGGGCTGGATGCGCTCAAACGGTTTGGGATTCCTTATGACAAAAAAAATGACCGAAATCTATCGATAGCCTTAGGCGGGATGGATAAAGGGGTGTCCCCACTCCAAATGGCAGGAGCTTATGCGGCGTTTGCAAATGAAGGAAAGCGAAACGAAGCGCATGCCATTATAAAAATAGAAGACACGGATGGGAAAGAAATAGCAGCCTGGAAGGAAAAGAAGACAAAGGTGGCTTCGAAGGATGTCGTCGATAAGATGAATGCGATGCTTCTTGGGACAGTTAACTATGGAACGGCTAAAAATGCCGCGGTCTCTGGCTATGAAATCGCAGGAAAGACAGGATCCACACAGGTCCCGATCGAAGGCATATCAGGTGTGAAGGATCAATGGTTCGTGGGATACACCCCTTCTTTAGTAGGAGCTGTATGGGCTGGCTACGATAAAACGGATAAAGAACATTATTTAACCACTAACAGCAGCCAAGGAAGTACACTCATCTTTCAAAAAATCATGGCTCAGGCCTTACAGAACGAAACGGCTGAATCATTTCATGCAGAAGACATCGGACCATTGATAGCAGAACAGCAGAAAAAGGAAGAAGAAGCGGAAAGGAAGCAATATTGGATTGATAAGGGAAATGAAATCAAGGAGGGGCTTGGTAAGTGGAAAACATGGGATTTTCCTTGGTGATGATTGGGATATATCCATATTCCCAATAAACGAAAAAAAGCTGTCATGATTGACAGCTTTTTTCCCTCATTAAAAGATGAAATTTACAACTAAACCGATTACGACGATAGCCCCGATAATCATTAAAATGGTTCTCATATCTATACACCTCATTTATATGTAATTTTTTTATCGTATATTAAATCCCAACTGTTTGGTTGGAGTGAAATCCTAATTTTTCATCATTTTCTTTACAAATGGCCTGAACCTTTTCCAGCATTGCATGTACATTTTGTCCTTCTAGGATCACTTTCATATCCACACACTCTTGTAGGATGAGAACGAATGATACAAATGTAGAAAGTTTTGTGGCATCGACCATTTTATGATTGCAGATAAAGTAGATGTTTCCTTTGAATTCTTTTGTCACTTGATATAAGTTCATGATTTGACGCATGGATAATCGTGTATTTGTTTTAATATCAGCAGAAATTACTTTGTTCATGGTTGTTTACTCCTTTAATTTTTATATAATTAAATGTTTGTGCCGTAATACTTATAAGATAGAAAAACTAAGTTAAGTTCTTTTGAATTCATGTAATTGGGTTATGGTGTATATTTACCCGCGTATATTGTTTTGAAACCTATTAGAATTTTTAAACTTGGAGGGAGTTTGGCCCTATGCTGACACTGATAAAGAATGGTGAGGTTTATACGCCGGAATACATAGGTAAGAAAGACATTTTGTTGGTTGGAAAACAGATTGGCTTCATCGAGGATAATATCGACGTCCCTGCCAATTTCGTTGAAATGCAAGTGATTGACGCGAACGGTCGAATCATTGTACCAGGTTTTATCGATGCCCATGTTCATATCATCGGGGGTGGCGGTGAAGGGGGATTCAAAACAAGAACGCCCGAAATTCAGTTGACCGACGCGACGCTAGCCGGTATCACGACATTAGTCGGGGTCATTGGAACGGATGGAACGACAAGGACGATGCCGGACTTGCTTGCTAAAGCGAGGGCCCTAGAAGAAGAAGGAATTAGTTGCTTCGTTCAAACAGGTTCGTACCAAGTGCCGGTTAAGACCCTAATGGACAAGATTGAAGATGATCTAATCTTAGTGGATAAAATCATTGGAGTTGGTGAAATTGCCATTGCCGATCACCGTTCTTCACAGCCAACCGTGGCAGAGCTTGCGAAACTTGCGTCGCAGGCCAGGAATGGAGGACTTTTGTCCGGGAAAGCCGGTATCGTTAATATACATGTCGGGGATAGCCTGGATCATGTACAGGTAATCGAGGAAGTCGTCGGGACGACGGAAATACCGATTACCCAGTTCTACCCTACACATATGAACCGGAACCCGCATTTGTTTGAGGCCGGGATACAGTTTGCCAAAAAAGGCGGGTACATCGATTTCACGACAAGTACCATTCAAAAATTCCTGGATGAAGGGGAAGTAAAAGCAAGCACGGCAATAAGGAGGGCCCTCGACGAAGGTGTTGATATCCGCAACATCACGCTTACATCAGATGGACAGGCTAGCCTTCCGGAATTTGATGGCAACGGAAATATATCCGGACTGAGTATGGGGACCTGCATGTCGCTGTATGAATCGGTTGTCGATGCGATTATTGATGATGGAGTTTCGATAGAGGATTCCATTCGTGTGGTCACAGAAAATCCCGCGAATATTTTGAAGCTAAGTAATAAAGGACGGGTGGAAACGGAAAGGGACGCAGATATACTGATTTTGAAAAAGGAGACCTTTGAAATAGATACCGTCATCGCAATGGGACAAATTATGGTCAGTGGGGGCAAAGCGATGGTGAAAGGCACATTTGAAAAATAATTCGCTGATTTCTCTTTCTTGAATTGGAATTTTTGGGTAAAATTAACCGGAAAGTCGGATGAAGGGGGAAGGAAAGAGATCATAAAACTTTTTAATAATCAAAATTACACGAAGTTATTTTTAGCGAACGTAACATCACAAATGGGCGGGACCATCGGCATGACTGCATTTATGTTTTATTTACTGGACCGTTTCACCAATCAGCCGATTTACGCGACGGTTACGGAATTAATGTATTCTTTGCCGACCCTTGCTGTTTTCTTACTGGTGGGGGTTTTTGCTGATAGATTGGACAGGCAAAAGATTGCCTTGTATTGTGATTGGATTTGCGCAGGGTTGTCTGTTTTATTTTTGCTTTCGTTAGAGCTGGATCTTCTTATGGTATCGTTTGCCGTCATTTTTCTGAGAAGTGCCATCAGGAATTTCTTTGTGCCAGCGGAGTCAGCGTTGATTCAAGGCATTTTGCCTAAAGAGGATTATACGATGGCGGCTGGTTTAAATCAGATGGTATCGAGTCTGTTCATGCTTTTCGGAAACGGAATCGGCATTTTTATCTATTGGTCAGTCGGCATTGAGGGAGCCATTATCTTCGATGTGATCGGATTTATAATCAGTGGTTTCTTGATCCGTTCCTGTCGGATTTCAAAAGAAGTCAGACAGCCGAATGGAGTTTACAATTTGAAGGAACTGAGTGTAACAGGCGTTTGGGCAGATTTTAAAATTGGCTGGCAATATATATGGCAGTATAAGCTATTGTTCACGTTAATCAGCGGTTTTCTAGTATTTGGGATTGTGAATGGTGGATTTTCCGTGATGCAGGTTTTTATCTTGAAGTACAAACTTGAACCTGTTGATTATGAAAAGTATGCCGTCATCTTTGGTGTCATTTTTGGGACAGGAGTATTGCTGGGAAGCATTTTAGCTTCGGTACTGGCTAAAAAAATGAAGCTTCATCATATGATGGTCGTAGGCTTGCTGATATCGGGAGTGGGCACGGTGGCCAGTGGCCTTGTTGAAACAACCCTGCAATATATGATTGGGTTAGCTATCGTGGCTCTATCGCTTCCCATACTTAATGTGTCCCTTGGCGGGTGGCTGCCAAGCCTCGTTGCTCCCGAAATGATGGGGAGGGTCCAAGGATGGATCAACCCCTTGGTGATGTTATCGCAATCAATCACGTTATTCTTGATAGCCGTTGGATTCCCCACCTACATAGCAGTAGAAACGTTATATTGGGTAGTGGGAGGGTGTCTGATTTTCGTAGGCTTCCTATATATGGCCATTATACCGAAGTTCATCCATGAAAAGGCGCCAGAAGCTACTGTGATGATGAAGGATCAAGCGAAGTAATTAAGCAAGTAAGGAATGGAACAAGGAACTTCTTGTTCCATTTACCTTTTCCATTTCTAAACAGGTTCAGCCTCAATCTGAGAAAATGTCATGCTAGATATAGAGGTGCTAGGTTATGGGGGGAGACCATGAAATCGAAGCTAATCATCATACGAGGGAACTCTGGCAGTGGAAAAACAACGATAGCAAAGAGCCTTCAAAATCAGTTAGGAATAGGTACCCTATTGGTTTCTCAGGATACAGTTCGCCGGGACATGTTGAATGTTCGTGATAGAGAAGGCAACCTTTCAATTGATTTGATCCGACAAATTACGGAATACGGAAAAGGAAAATGTGAATATGTCATTTTGGAAGGAATCTTACATAAAGATCTTTATGGTGATATGCTACATCACTTAATACGGTTCTATAACGAAAAGGTTTTAATTTGTTATTTTGATTTATCCTTTGAAGAAACCGTCAAACGTCACAACTCTCGTTCAAAAAAGATGGAGTTTGGAGAAGAGTCTTTACGTGCTTGGTGGAAGCCGAATGATTATCTAGGTATCAAAAATGAAATGATATGGACTAACGAAACGTCACAGGATGATGTATTGAATCAGGTTTTTGATCATTTAGAAGATTGATTGATTGATATAACGAGAATGAGTATAAAAGCAGAGTGAATTCACTCTGCTTTAATATTTGTATAGAGAAGCGGTGTTTACCTTCTTACACTATATTCATCACATGTACGAATCCACTGCAAGTCCTAGAAATTGTAACTGAATGCAAACGTTATTTTAGTCCCATCATGGCCCCGAAGTATTGTTGTGCAGTGGAAAAACAAATGAAGGCTATTAATTCTGATATTTCTTCGTCGCTGAATACTTCCTTTAATACTACAAAAAAACGTTCTTCTGTTTTCTCGCGTTGCACTAAAAATACCTCTGCAAAGGCGATTGCGTAGCTTTCTTTTATATCGGCCGGTTCCATTGGAATGCCTTTGGCCTGACAGTATGCACAGCCATTTCCATAGGCTAGAATTCTTCTGACATTTTCCTTCAATTGCTTTGTAAGCACTCCATCAGCAGAAATGGTTTCTGAGAGGTCATTCCAATTATGCGCAATTCCTTCGTTATGAAACAATTGCTGAAATGGACTTGTTCCAAATTGTGAACTTTTAATTCTTGGCATCGATATCTCCCCTTTGAGATAATCATAATCTAGAAGAAATGAAAAATTAATCGCATATGAAAAGTGATAGGAACAAAAAAATACTAGATGAATGGAAAATAAGGAGAATAGTATTCATATGAAATTAGACGATAAAGACCGCAGCATTTTAGCCGTACTGAAGAATGATAGCAGGGTTTCCATGAGAGAATTGGCAAAGAAAGTGGAGATGTCAGCACCCGCCGTTACAGAACGTGTCCGGCAAATGGAGTCTTTTGGTATCATCAAGGGTTATGGAGCCGAGATTGATTATAAAAAAATGGGCTTTCCGATAGAATGCATGATTGAAGCGACGGTGAAAAATGGGGAATATGACCGATTCAGAAAGTTTATCTTGGGTCAAGAAAATGTGGAATTTTGCTATCGAATCGCGGGAAAGGCTTGTTTCATGCTCAAGATTCGCTGTGAAAGCCTTCAAAGAGTGGAAGAATTCATTAATCTCGCCATTCCTTTTGCATCGACGGTGACGCATGTAATTCTTTCTGAAGTAGAGAGACTTTCTGAATGAAAAATTTTTTTACAAGTCAGTGAACGAATTCATTTCCTTAACCGTCATATAAGTAACAAGCTAAGGATCAGGGAGCAGGTGATGATAGATGGAAGAACTGGAGCTGATTAAAGCGGCGAAAAAGGGGGATGATCAGGCGTTAGCCTCACTATTTCAAAACACGTATCCTTTTCTGCTAAAATACTTGCTTAAATTGACTTATGATTTACAAACTTCAGAAGATGTAGCTCAGGAAACCTTTTCTAAGGCCATCGAGAATCTTTCAAGGTACAAAGGGACTTCCAAGTTTTCCACATGGCTGATTTCCATTGCGACTCGGGTTTACTTGGATCAGAAGCGGAAGGAGAAGCGGGAAGAGTCCTGGTTAAGGCAAGAACAATCGGTCAGAAAGCTCAAATGGGAGACGCAGGCCAACAATCAGGCATGGGATGATGTAATGGAAGCATTGGGGAATGTAGAGGATGATCTGCGAATTCCAATCATCTTGAAGCATTATTACGGATTTTCTTACGAAGAGATTGCGAAAATCATCAAGATACCAGAAGGTACCGTGAAGTCACGTGTCCATATTGGATTAAAGAAGATTAGAAAGGAGTTGGTCAGTAACGATGAAAAAGAACCATCCGGTTTATCAAAACCACTCAGACAAGAGTGATCAAGAGACGGTTAGTCAAATCAAGAAAAGCTTGGAGGAATTTGACGATACGATTTCCATCGATGTCCCACAAGTATCTTTTTTTGAGCAAACCATTAAACGAAAGCGTCAAAAAGCCAGAAGGGAATGGCGGAAAGAAGTGCTTATGTTTCTAGTGACGGCTGCTCTCATTCTCTGCTTCTTGTTTCTATCTTTATTTCATCAACCTGAAGTATTTCTCACATTACAAGTGTTGAGCGTGATTTTCATCGGCATATATACGTTTTATGTAAAAAGGAAGGTGGAAAGCAGTCATGGATAGAATGCAGATGTATGTATTGATTATGTGTGGGCTTATCTTGTTGGCCCAAAGCATATATTTATTCACCGATGCAAAGAAGAATGGTTTCAATCATTGGTTATGGGGCATTCTTGGTTTGATTCAAGCACCGGTTCCGCTAATTTTTTATTTAATCGTAAAAAAAATAAGAAAACGGGAAGAGGATGAGCTCAATGATTATCGTGACTACTAATGAAGTGCCGGGTAAAGAAATAAAGGAACTGAAGGGACTCGTTAAAGGGAACTCGGTCCAATCAAAGCATATCGGGAAAGATATTATGGCGGGTTTGCGGACCATTGTCGGTGGGGAAATTTCTGAGTATACGGAAATGATGAAGGAAGCTAGGCAAAAGGCCATTGGCAGAATGGTGGATGAGGCGAAGGAAAAAGGAGCGAATGCCATCGTTGCGATGCGCCTTGAAACATCCGCTATCATGCAGAACGCTTGTGAAATCATTGCCTATGGAACTGCCGTATATGTTGAATGAAGGTTTTTGTAAGCAATTAGTCATAGGTATTTAAGCTTATTTCTTTTGTTCCTTCTATTCCTATCGTATAATTCTAGATAGAAAATAAGGGGGAATGAAGAGTGGGGATTTATGAATTTTCTGCAGAGCGAATCAATGGACAGGAAGTTTCTTTAGAGAAGTATAAAGGTGAGGTCCTTATCGTCGTCAATACGGCAAGTAAATGTGGGTTTACCCCGCAATACGAGGATTTACAAAAGCTTTATGACCGATATAAAGATAAAGGATTGAACATTCTTGGTTTTCCTTGTAACCAGTTTGGAGAACAGGAACCAGGCCAAAACCAAGAAGTGGAAACATTTTGTCAGTTGAATTACGGCGTGAATTTCCCACTATTCAGTAAAGTGGATGTCAGGGGAAGTCAGGCACATCCATTATTTCACTATTTAACAATGAATGCGCCATTTACCGGTCTTGTCGACAAGCCAGGCGGAAGAATGCTGCATGCAAAATTGCAAGCGGAGCATCCAGAGTTTTTGATAGATGATTCAATTAAGTGGAACTTCACGAAGTTCCTTATCGACCGCGAAGGAAATGTCGTGAAGCGTTTTGAATCGGTGGAAGCCCCATTTGATATGGAACAGGATATTGAAGCCCTTTTATAAAACCCTTATGGAAAAACGGCAGCGCTTGGATTCTTTCAGGCGTTTTTGTCGTTTTCACGTTAAAAATATCTGCATATGGAAATAAAGAGAAGGACGATGTGTTATCCTGCGTTTTATATGGAATAGACAATCGAGAATGAGGGTACTGGTAAAAGATAACTTTAGCGGAAAGAAGGGTGATGAACGTGGAAAATGAAAAGGCAAAACCCGAATTAGCTAATCAGGCGGTGGATGCCATTGAAAAAGTCGTGGGTACGTTTCCGGGTAATCGTCGAGCTCATGCGAGGGGGAATTACTATGAGGGCGTGTTTACCCCAAATGGTCAAGCCGCATTGTTAACTGACGCGCCACATCTTCAGAATCAGGCAGTTAATGCCACCATCCGATTCTCCAATAGTTCCCCGAACCCCAATCATACGGATGCCCATTCTCCCGTAAAAGGGATGGCGGTCAAGTTCCATTTGCCTGATGGGGAGGAAACAGATCTTATTGCTGTGACGATTCCGTTGTTCTTCGCGAAAAAACCAGAAGCGTTTGTTGAGATTCTTGAGTTTGTCAAATCGGCCAAAGATGGTTTCCCGAATTTGAAAGAACTCGCAACGATTGCGATGAAATACCCTGAAAGCAAAGCGGGTCTACAGATGATTAAAGAAATGCGTTCCCCTGCCAGTTATACAATGGCACGATACTTTTCCATACACGCCTATTATTTCGTGAATGAAAATGGGAAGCGCCAGGCCATCAAATATCAGTGGGAGCCGGATGCCGGGTTAAGTATGCTGGAAAAGGATGAATTGGCCAAGCTTCCACCAGATTTCTTGACTGGAGACATGGAGGAAAGGCTGAAACGAGGACCAGCCAGCTTTAATTTAAACATTCAAATCGGTAAGGAAAATGCTCCGACTGATGATCCTACCGTCGTGTGGCCGGAAGATAGTCAAATCATTACGGTTGGGAAGTTATCCATCACAGGTAAATTGGACTCGCAGAATGAGGCAATCCGGTTCGATCCAACGAATGTGACGGATGGGATTGAGTGTTCGGAAGATCCCATCTTGAATTTCCGTCATAGCGCCTATGCTGTTTCTTATGACCGACGCACACATAACCAGTGATTGGGCAGGCGAATTTGTGAATGTCCATGAAAAAAAGAGAAAATGCCAAGAAGGGATTTTCTCTTTTTTCATGATGAAACTACATTCTCCCCGATCTAAAGATGGTATAGATCATCAATAAGAACATGAGGGTTGCGACGACAAACCCGATTTCGATGGCCGGTATATTCCAAAGGATGTTTGCTTGGCCGGCAATGGCAGAGCCGACGATTAGACCGACCATGATGATGCTAAAGGCCAACAGGATTATACTGAAGGACAGCCGATTCGAGATTTGATCAAGTTTATGTAAGAAAACCTGGAGTTCGGGGATGTTGATGTCCAACCGTAACTTTCCTTTTTTGATGATATCTGAAACGTCCCTTATATCCTTAGGAAGCTCGGAAATTGCTTCTGCGGATTCAATAAATTGATTCCATGTTTTCTTTGCCAGGTTCTTAGGATGGAAACGCTCTTTCAATAGCCTTTCACCAAAAGGTTCTGCGGCTTTCATGATACTGAAGTTCGGGTCCAATTCTTCGACGATGGCTTCCATGGTGAGCAAAGCCTTACCAAGCATCGTGAATTCGGGTGGAATCATGACCTTGTGTTCATTGGCCACGGAAAACAGATCATTGACTGCACCACCCAAGCTTATCTGGCTCAAGGGGATGTCATAATATTTATTCCGCAATTCATCAATATCATATCGTAACGAAGACATATCCGTTTCGTCCGTGAGAAGTCCCATATTGGAAAGCGTATTGATCAATCCAGTGGTGCTTCCTCGCTTTAGATTGATGACAAGGGAAGCAAACTGATACTTCATCTCTTCCTCAAGACGGCCGACCATACCGAAATCCATCAGAGACACTACATTCCCAGGTAAGATGACGATATTCCCTGGATGAGGGTCACCGTGATAAAAACCATCAATCAAAATCTGCTGAAGAATGGAATTGGCTAATCTATCCGCGATTATCCTGCGATCATATCCTTCTTCATCAAGCTGTTTGTAATGATTGATCTTGATGCCTTTGATGAAGTCCATCGTCAGGACCTTTTTGGTTGAATAATCCCAGTGGATCTTCGGTATCTTGATACCTTGATTGTCGATGAATTGCTTGGCTATCCTTTCTCCGTTCCGCCCTTCTGAATTATAATCGAGTTCAGCTCGCAGGGACTTAGCGAACTCATCAATCATTTTTCTGATTTGATATCGCCTTGCCCAAGGTATCCGGGCTTCCATAAGCCTGGTCAAATCATCGAGGATTTCCAAATCCGTTTCCACGTTTGGCAAAATGTCGGGTCGTTGGACTTTGATGGCGACCACTTCCTGTGAGTGAAGCCGAGCAACGTGGACCTGACCGATTGAAGCGGTCGCAAGAGGGGTTTCTTGAAATTCAAGAAAAAGGCTTTCCAAGGAATCCCCCAATTCAGCTTCAACAATCTGGCGTGCTTTTTCAAAAGGGAAAGGTGTGACCTGATCCTGGAGTTTCTCTAGCTCGCGGACAATTTCTTCCGGTACAATGTCACGTCTGGTACTGGCAATCTGACCAAGCTTGATGAAAGTCGGGCCTAAACTTTGTAATATCTTATGTAGCCGTTCCCCGATCGACCGCAGGTTCAGGTTTTCTTCAGGTGCGACTTTCGATGTGGATTTTCCATCAGATAATCCCAATCGATAGATGAAATAACCCATGCCGTTTTTTAAAAAGGCATTCGTGATTTCCTGGTACCGATGTGCATGTTTCAATCGCTTGCCAAACATTCATTTTCCTCCAGATCAAGGTTGTATGGATTGGTTTTTTTGTTCTAAAGCAGCTATCCGGCGCTCTAATGCCTGAACTTCTTCTCTTGTGGCCAAATTGAGGCCATTCAAAGCCTGGTTGACTTTCACTTTGACTGAATCATCGATTTGCTTTTGGGCCTGTTCTCCTTTTTCTACCCACTGTTTAATAAGGTCCTTTGATTCTTCTTTACTGATATCGCCTTTTTTTACCAGGGTATCCACCGTTTTCTCAATCTGCTCTTTCGTTGCTGCAGCAGCACCTATGCCTAAGGAAAATATGTTTTTTATTAAGTCCATGTTTACATTCCTCCAATATAAAGTTTTTTACACCTTAAACTCCAAGAGTAAACCATGCTTTTCTTCTATCATACATGAATCATGAACACTACTAAAATATTATGGGTCAGAGTATTCGAAATGATGGGAAGAATGTGTCTACAAGGTGAAAGGTGAACATGCACTAAAGATTTGTTAGAAATCGACTTGATACGGAGAACCATTCAATATGAAAGCCACTGACAAGATAAGAAGAATGAATGTCATTTTTTACGGTAGAGGTATTGCCATTCGGTTCCGAGCTCCCGGTTAAGCAGTCGTTCCATTTGTTCGAGTTCGTTTCTGCCAACAGGCTCATCGGCAGGTGTCCACTGAATGGTGTAAACAAAATAGTACTCTCTTATTTTTCTGAAGATGACGGGGGAGTTGGGGTATTGGTCAAAAATCGCTTTGATATTGTATCGTCTCATGTAGGACCATTTAACAAGCTGCATGTCGATTCCACCCTTTTCTGCTAGATGATATCTGTGGCCGAAAAGCCTGCCGGCGACAGACTGCATCAATTATTTATCGTTGAATAAGCCGAACAAGCCTTTTGCTATGCTTCCTTCATCGGATGACCCGCCATTTTGTGGCATCGCAGCAAACACACGGCTGGCCAGGCGGCTGAACGGAAGGGATTGAATCCAGACGGTTCCAGGACCCTTCAATGTCGCAAAGAAAAGACCTTCTCCGCCGAATAGCGCAGTTTTTACACCTTTGACGAATTCGATGTTATAATCCACCCCGCTGGTCATGGCGACTAGACAGCCGGTATCCACACGGAGTACCTCACCTGGGGCCAATTCCTTTTGGTGGATCGTACCCCCTGCATGGACAAAAGTCATTCCGTCCCCTTCGAGTTTTTGCATGATGAACCCTTCACCACCGAAAAAGCCTGTCCCAATTTTCCTCTGAAATTCGATTCCAACCGATACACCTTTCGCTGCCGCTAAAAAAGCATCTTTTTGACAAATGATTTTTCCGCCGAGCTCACTCAAGTCTATAGGGATGATCTTACCTGGATAAGGGGAGGCGAAAGAAACATGCCTTTTTTCATGACTTTCATTGGTAAAGGTGGTCATGAATAAGCTCTCGCCCGTAAGCAGCCTTTTACCGGCACCAAAAAGTTTTCCCATCATCCCTCCATCACTGCTAGATGACCCATCGCCAAAGATCGTTTCCATTTTGATTTGATCTTCCATCATCATTAAACTGCCTGCTTCGGCAATCACCGTTTCTTTGGGATCCAATTCGACCTCGACAAACTGCATGTCATCCCCGTGTAATTTGTAATCTATTTCATGATTATTCATTGTTTATCCTCCATTCTGATCTTATTTTCATTGTAAAAGAAATTCATCCAATCTTCCAATATTATTCAATGATTTGTTTTACGGAAAAAGAGGGGGCTGATTGTCCAATAAGAGGGTGGGGCAGATGAAAGTAGAAAAATTGACAAAGAATGCACAAGTACCAATGTTTTTTAATGGTATGATTAAATGGAAAGTTAGTGAAAATATAGATATTGGATATGGAACATCAACTTAAAAAAGGGGTGGTTGGATGTTAGTCAAGGATTATATGATCAAAGAGGTATATGTGGCTCGCCCGAATTTTACATTAAAGGAAATCATGGGGCTCTTTATAGAAAATAAGGTTGGTGGGGTTCCTGTGGTCGATGATCAGGATAAGCTTCTAGGGATGGTATCGGATGGAGATATTTTACGCTACCTGGCACCCGCGGAAGAATCCGTCAAGGGATATTACACGTACATCACGATTTTGCCTGGCGAAAACCTGGATGAAAAGGTCGCCTCTAAAATGAATGATAAAGTCTCGCAAATTATTAAAAATAAGAAAATCACGAAGTTATCCCCGGAAGATCCATTGTCTGATTTGATAAAGGTCATATCAAAACACCACTTCAAGAAAATCCCGGTGGTGGATGAACATAATAAGGTTGTCGGGATAATTAGCAGGGGAGATGCGCTACGGGCCCTTTATAAAGAGTTCGTCCAAAAGCTATAGTATTAAGTATGAAAATGAAATGGCCTGCTCGGATGAGCAGGCCATTTTTGTCGATTCATCCGATTTGGATCACTCGGGATTTGAATCAACCGCCTTGTCTTTCTCTGTATCTCCTTTTAATCTTTTTTCCTTTAATTTGAAATAAGCATCCATCGCCCTTTCACCAATCCGCTTGTTGATATCATCTGCGGCGGAACCTTGGTAAACCCATGGTGCTACGACGGAAAACGCCACTTCTGGTTTATTGTGTGGGGCGTAACCTACAAGCGTTAGATTGATAGTTGGTTCGGGTTCGCTATATTCATTTCTTCGAGGCCCGTCATAAAAGGCCTGGGCCGTCCCTGTTTTCGCAGCCGGGCGGTATGACTTGCTGGCAAAAGCACTATATGCCGTTCCACCAGGTTCCTGTGCAACCTGTCTAAAGCCTTCTTGGACACGTTGAATCCAAATTTCTTCCCCGCCCAGATCGTTTAAAACTTTCGGACTCACCGATTGAAATACAGATCCCAATTCCCCATGCTTATCGGAAGGGTTCCTGATTTCCTTAACAACATGAGGCTCAAGTCTTTGTCCACCATTAGCAATCGTCGATACGTACTGTGCCAATTGCATCGGTGTATAGGTATCATACTGTCCAATGGATAAATCGAGTAGCAATCCATCTGTCGAAGTATCGACCCCTTTAAATCCTGCCGATTCATTGGGAAGGTCGATGCCCGTACGAACGCCTAAACCAAATTGGGCATAATGGTTTCTTAGTGTGGTAAACGACCCACTCTTAAGACCCAACTTTTGATGTGGACTATAATGACCGCCGCCAATCTTGATTGCCGTTAGGAACATATAAACGTTCGATGATTTTTTTAATGCAGTTACATCTGATAGATACCCCAAGTTGCTATATGACTTTTTGGGTTTAGCCCCAGCCAGATAAAGTGGCTGGTCATACAAGGTTGTCCCGGGAGAGATGACCCCTGTTTGAAAACCTGTGTAAACCGTCGCCCCTTTTACAGAGGAACCCATCGTATAAGATGTGGTAATCGTTCCAAGGGCAAAATCGTTAATCTCGGTCGCACCGGTTTTAGCGTTGTGCCCGTATTGTTTCCCGGACATTGCCAGGACTTCGCCAGTATTAGGATCCATTAAAACGACGAAGGCACGATCTAACAAATATGTATTACCCTTTGCTTTCGTTCTTCTTAACTCCGTTTCAATGATTTCGTCTACTATTTGCTGCAGCTCCATATCGATGGTCAGGACCAGGTCCTTTCCACTTTCTCCGTCAGTCACGGGAATCGTGTCAACCACTTCGCCTTTACTTAAGATGTTTTCCACTTTCGCCTTTTTCCCACGGAGGACATCTTCATATTGTTTCTCAATATAACTTTTTCCGACTCGATCATTCCGGGTATAGTCACGGGCTAGATAATAGTCTAGATTTTCGCTAGGAAGCCCTTCTTCGGAAGAGGAGACTTTTCCGAGTACCGACCGCAACGTTTCATCATATTTATAGGTCCTATCCCAATCCGTCGTAACATCGACACCAGGAAGGTCGGATAAATGCTCACTGACCCTGGCGAATTCTTTTTTGGTCACGCCTTTATTCTTAACGATGGATGGGGTAAGTGCGTATCCACTATTAAACTCTCGAAAAATTGCGAGAACTTCCAATTCATCCTTGGTGAATTCTTTGATGTTTTCTTCGGTTATTCGCTCTAATTGAAGTTCATATAACTTTTTTTCTTTCCACTTATTTTCTTCGACTTTCTTCCGTTCCGCTTTTGTAATCAAAGCCTCCGCTTTTTTAGGATTTTTTAAGATCCAGAAATCCTTCCTATCCCGCTCCGTAATTTTTTTCGTATCCTTTTTTATCAAGGTAGCGAGGATTTCGGCCGTTTCTAGCATTTCTGCTGTCTTTGTATTTGGATATTTCGTATAGGTGATCGCATTAAGAGGATCATTATCGACGACTGGGTTCAAGTACCGGTCGTACATTTTACCACGGGGAACGGGGCTGTTGACCACATCATTTTCGGTTCGATCCACCTCGCGTAAATAATTATCTCCATAAACAATTTGAACGATACCCAGCCTTATAACCAGGGCGGAAAATAATATGAATATGAAAAAGAACATAAAGTTCAGTCGGAAAGGAATTGGATTCTTTTTTTTCTTTTCTTTCTTCATTTAGGTCATTCCCTTCTTAATCAAAAGTAAAAAATTCCTAAATCTAATGATATATAAAAACAGCCTATATATCTATGGTTATTCCATAAAATTATTTAATTAGAAAAAATAGGTCGGAAGAATAAGAGGATAACCAGGAGAATTCGGGAGGACGAGAAGAAAGAAGCAGAGGATGAGGGGGAGTATGTACCCTTTTAGATGGGGGCTGGAACGCCGCCAAATTAACTGCGAATTTCCCTTCTTAAGGAATTATAAGGAATATACGGAATGCGAGCAATGCCTAATTGGCTTCTTTTCCCTTTGGTGTTAGCGAATAACTCATACGGTCGGATACGCTGATTACTTCATTGAAATATCCGCAAAGTTCAAGCCACTTTTCAGGATAAATCGTGATAAAACGTTCCATTGTTTCGATTGAATGCAGGACAAGGCAATCAATTTGCTTTACTTGTTTATTCTGCAGGTTAAAGAGAAGTACATGAGGGATGGTGTAATACGGATAGAGCTGATATGGGTTCAGTATGACCGGGGAAATATTCTTTTCTTCTATATACTTGTCCGTCATGATTTTTTGGATTGCAAAACTCTCACTCGGATGTAAGTCTCCTATGGCGTGATTCGGATTCATCAGTACAATGCCTCTCATTTGGTTTCTCCCCTTCTTTTTGGTACTCATTGTTTCCAAATGATGGGAGTTGTATTCGTAATGAGAGGCATGGATTCAAATGAAAGATTTCAGTTCATTGATGGTCTTTAAGTGTTGGACATTTTCTAACACCTTGCTTGTCAGGTCCACCTTCTGAACAAGCGGCAAGTCTTGTAAATCATAAATGAAGGCTTCTTTCGTAAACCAATCAGTCCGGGGCAAAGGGAAAACCGGACAATCACTCCAGGCGGTGGGGAGGGTTGGGCTGTATACCTTCGATTCCACGCCGGAAATGGATGTAGAGGTATACACATCATCCCAATAGTCTGCCCGGGAAGCGGTGTGGGGATGATTGGTTGCGAATTGCTCGACACCTTGGAGGATCATGGGGTGCTGAAAGAGAAGCTGGTATAGGGTCTTGCCGGTCTTGATTCGTTGAAGGGGATCAGCAAATCGCGAAACGGTCAGGCCGGTTAATGAATAGCGCTTTTTCTGGTATGCATAAGGAAAGAGCACCGTCGTAAAGCCTAAAAGTTCCTGTATCCGGAAATCGAGCCTCCGGAGGATTTCACCATGACGGGAGCGTTTCAATACGCGTTCTTCCAGCATCCTTTGTTCATTGATAATGAGGGCGTTTGTTAAAAGTGGAGAATGGGGCTCATGGATAAAGGATTCCCATATGGGGGCCATGAAGTTGGAGATATGGAAGATCCGCAAATATTTACTTAAGGGAATATTTTTTTGCTTGGCCTTTTCATATAAAAGGAGCTGTGGAAAGGCATCGGCAAAAATGGCCGAATTTGCCCGTTCAAGGAAAAGGAAGAATTTTTGCCGATCCTCGCTGTTGAGAAGATGGGTCATGGAAGAACTGGCCAAGTCCGTCATATGATAGCCACCGTTCCTAGAAACCATATGAGCTAAAAAAGACCAATGCACCTCGGGGTTTCGCTTGTAATAGGAAAGGTAAGCTTGAGTCCTGGTCACGTTATTCCGGTTCTGGGCCGCAGTCTCAGCCCGGATGTTTTTTATAAGGGAGGATTCTTCAGGAAAGAAAATGATGGATTCTTCCGCAGGCTGCTTAAGCTCGAGTTCCAATCTGGATTTCAATGCATCGAAATTCCCGGCATCCAAGACGGGTTGAATCTTTTGTGGAGCTCCACCTAACAGCTTCTGCACATATTGCGAGAACATACAATCACCACGAATGTTTTTCGGTTAGTATATGCAGAGCAGTCAAGAAAGGGGCGTTGCTCCTGCAGAGCCATCGTACTAGATCAACGGTTCTTTTTCTTCTTATTCAAATACATGATGATATAGTAGACGACCCAGAAAAGCCCAACAGGAATGAAAGCTAACGGACTGTATTTTTCGGGAACGACAAATGCAATGAAAATGGATAGTAATAAAAATGGAACAGCCAGTAGTATATAGCTTCTCCAATTCATAGAATGAACCTCCTTTAAGGTTACGTTATCCCTATAGGATAAATGATTATTCAACAATAATCTAGAAAAGTCACAATTGACAAAAATATACACCCGTAGTAATCTTTAAAAACAAGTTAATTATTTCCAATGTATCTTTAAAAGGAGGAGGACGTCATGACGAAATTCGATAAGCAAAAAGAAACAATGATCGTATATTTTCATACGTCAGCCTGGCCCGAGACATTGTCTATATAAGTAATAGACTTATATGTTTCTTTGGATAGCATGTGCGCAGGTTGTGGATATTCGCGGCCTGCTTTTTGATGCGTTTTCTTACGCATATTGAAAGCTTCTGCTAAATGATGCGGGAGCTTTTCCTGTTTAGAGAGCATTGTGGGCAGGCCAGTATCCTTTCCGTATACACGTGTAAGAGGAGGAAGGTCAGAGGGGGCAAAGCTTGTGGATAACTGCTTCGAGCGGGAGAGCCAAATAGTGGCCAATCAACCTTGGTGGTGACTACATAAGGAGGAGGAATTCATGTTTGCGATATTCAAGAAGCTGAGCTGGTTCTTTAAAGAGCAGTGGAGGCGGTATACCTGGGCTATTATCTTTTTATGTTTGGTAAATGTAATGGAAGTCATCCCCCCACGGCTCATTGGGAATGCCATCGATGATATGAACAATGGCAATATGACCCAAGATGCCTTGGTGCGGTATGTTACTTATTTGCTTGTTCTTATGTGTGTCAGCTATTTATTTGGATACTTATGGAGTTACCTTTTATTTGGTGGCGGGAATTTGGTCGAAAGGAAGATCAGGTCAGGATTCATGGGGCATTTATTGAAGATGACACCGACCTTTTACGAGAAAAATCGTACTGGTGATCTGATGGCAAGGGCGACCAATGATTTAAAAGCCATCTCGCAAACGGCTGGTTTCGGAATATTGACACTGGTCGACTCGGTCGTCTTCACATTCATGGTCGTCATCATGATGGGCGTGACCGTCAGTTGGCAGCTAACGATTGCGGCTATACTGCCCCTACCCATCATGGCCCTCATGATGCAGATTTATGTGAAGAAAATTTATAAGCGATTTACGGATGCACAATCAGCATTTGGTGAGCTGAATGACAAAGTGTTGGAGTCCATTTCCGGCGTGCGTGTCATACGTGCATACGTCCAGGAAAGGGAAGATGAAAAGAGATTCGATGAGATGACGGAGAATGTTTATCGCAAAAACCTGGCAGTGGCAAAGATCGATGCCCTTTTCGATCCGACGATCACCATCATCATCGGCATTAGTTACTTAATCGGCCTTGGATACGGAGCGTACCTTGTTTTTCAACAAGCCATCACGCTTGGAGGCCTTGTATCATTCAACGTATACCTAGGCATGTTGATTTGGCCAATGATTGCCGTAGGCGAATTGATCAATGTCATGCAAAGGGGGAATGCATCTTTAGACCGTGTTCAAGATACCCTTTCCTATGAAGCCGATGTGAAAAATCCATTGAAGCCCGGGCAATCTTTGAACGGGGATGATATCGCGTTTCACCAAGTGAGTTTTACCTACCCTTCTTCAAAAGTGGTGAATCTGTCTGATATATCGGTTCAACTGGAACAAGGCCGCACTTTAGGGATTGTCGGTAAAACAGGAAGCGGGAAAACGACGTTCGTGAAGCAATTGCTGAGGGAATACCCACTGGGAAGCGGGGAAGTCGTATTTGCGGGAATGCCGATTGAACGGCTTGAACTCGGGGATGTCCGCGGCAAAATCGGGTATGTCCCACAGGATCACTTTTTATTTTCAAGGTCCGTGAAAGATAATATCCTCTTCGGAAAGCTGGATGCCTCGGAAGAAGAGCTTGCAGAAGCGATCCGGCTTGCAGATTTCGAGAAGGATGTAACGATGCTACCTAACCGGCTTGAAACGCTCGTCGGTGAAAAGGGGGTCGCTCTATCAGGAGGACAGAAACAGCGGATATCGATAGCAAGAGCCTTGATTAAAAATCCGGAAATTCTGATCCTGGATGATTCCCTTTCAGCCGTGGATGCTAAAACGGAAACGACGATCATCAAAAATATCCAAAATGAACGGGCGGGGAAAACGACAATCATCACGACCCACCGCTTATCGGCCGTTCAACATGCGGACCATATCATCGTCCTCGACAATGGGACGATTATCGAAGAGGGAACACATGCAAGTTTACTCAAGAAAGAAGGCTGGTATAAGGAGCAATATGAACGGCAACAAGTTAATGAAGGAACGGAGGTCGGGGCATGAAGGTTGTAAAAAAACTCGTTCAATATGCTTCCCTTTACAAAAAGATAATCATCGGAGCACTGATCATGCTGGCCCTTTCCGTTGCCGCCGATTTAAGCGGTCCATTCGTCGCTAAAAAAATCATCGACTCTCATATAATGGGAATCGAATCATCTTGGCATGAAACGGAAAAAGGGCAAGATGCCGTGGAATACGAAAATCACTGGTACAAAAGGGATGCCTATTTTTCAAAAGGGGAAGAGAAAGGGAAAGAGGTCCGGGTGCTACAGGTCGGTAGCCAATTCGTCTTCGTCGATAAAGCGGTCCCGGTGGATGGGCGCCGCAGTTTAGATGGAAATACATTAGTCATTGAAAAAGGCGGAAAAGAAACGAGGACGGCATTTGAACCCTTATCAACCCAGGAATTGATGGGGTTTTATCAACCGGAAATTCCAAGGATATTGGGACTGGTCGCTTTTTATTTCGGTCTAGTCCTCATTTCCTCCGTCTTTCAATACGGACAGAGCTTTTATTTACAGAAAGCCGCCAACCGGATTATCCAGCGGATGAGAAATGATATTTTCACCCACATTTCCCGTTTGCCAATCCGCTATTTTGACAATATGCCTGCTGGTAAGGTCGTTGCCAGGGTTACAAATGATACAGAGGCCATCCGCGAATTATATGTAACCGTCCTGGCCAATTTCTTTTCGAGTACGATCAACATCATCGGTGTACTTATTGCCTTATACATTTTGGATGCACGTGCGGGTCTCATGGGTCTCCTACTTGTTCCCATCATTATTATCTGGACGAAGGTATATCGTAAATTCGCCTCGAAATATAATCATATCATTCGGGAACGAGTCAGTGATATCAATGGGATGATCAATGAATCGATTTCAGGAATGAATATCATTCAAGCATTCGGACGTGAAAAGGAAACGAAACAGTCATTTGAAACCTTGAACCGAGATCATTACTTTTATCAAAACAAGATGCTTCATTTGAATTCCTTGACGGGGGGAAACTTGATTGGAGTCATCAAGGTTATCGCACTCATCGCATTTGTATGGTATTTTGGCGGGATGTCTCTTACAGCGACCTCAGCCGTTTCACTCGGGATGATGTATGCCATCGTCGACTTGATCAGCCGACTGCTTCATCCGTTACATGGAATCGTCAATCAGTTCGCGAACCTGGAACAGGCATTGGTTGCGGGGGAGAGGGCTTTCAGTCTGTTGGATGAGCCGGGCATTCAAGTCAGCGATCGAAACATTCCCAGATATAAAGGCAATGTGGCATTCGAACATGTATCGTTTGGCTATAAGGAAAATGAATATGTCTTAAAGGACATATCCTTTTCAGCTAGTCAGGGAGAAACGGTCGCATTGGTGGGCCATACTGGTTCAGGGAAAAGTTCCATCATGAATTTACTGTTCCGTTTTTATGACAGCAATGAGGGATCCATTAAGATTGATGGAAAGGATATTTTGGATATTCCCCATCAAACCTTAAGGGAACATATGGGAATCGTCCTTCAGGATCCTTACTTATTCACGGGAACGATTGCTTCCAATATCAGTCTAGGCCAGGAAAGGATCACAAGGGCCACCATAGAAAAAGCGTTAAAGGATGTTGGTGGAGATAAAGTGTTGCGGCATTTGCCATTAGGGCTTGATGAACCGGTGATTGAAAAAGGTGGGACATTGTCCTCGGGACAACGACAGCTGATTTCCTTTGCTCGCGCCCTGGCCTTCGATCCGGCGATTTTGATCTTGGACGAAGCAACGGCGAGCATCGATACGGAAACAGAGGCCATCATCCAAGAAGGCATGGAAGTGTTGAAAAAAGGAAGAACGACTTTCATCATCGCGCATCGATTATCCACGATCAAGAATGCCGACCAGATTCTCGTATTGGATAAAGGGCGGATAGTGGAACAGGGGACACACGAAGGGTTGATGGAACAAAAGGGGAAATACTATCAAATGTATGAACTGCAGGCTGGACCTAATAAGGGGATGGCTGGATAGATTCATAATATGTAGGATGAGAAAGAAGAGGGGCATTTGCTCCTCTTCTTTCTCATTTGCTCATATAGATTACATTTCCTTGTAAACAAATTCTCGGTATTTTACAAACTCATTCTTCTTATAAAAGTTCCTTGCAATTTCGTTATCGAACCAATAATCCAGTTCAATCCTGTTAATGCCGTTTTCTTTTGCAAAATCAGTAATTCTATCCATCAACGTAGTAGCATATCCTTTTCTTCTTTGACTATCCACTATACTTATTTGATGAACATATACAGATTTATACGCTTTTTTAAAGGCATTTTCGGGAAGGTTTCTTAACTCAATCCAAGCATATCCCAAAGGTTTTCCTTCATCCTCCAACTTCAGGAAAGTGAATTCGTCTCGATGGATGATTCCTTGGAAAAAAGCTTTAACTTCTTGGAAGTTATATGGCTTAAAATAATCAGGATATAAATTCGCATGTAAATCGTGCACGTATTTATTCAATCTAGCAACTAATTCATAATCGTCTGTTCGATCGATTTTCAAATCCTTTTCTCCTTTGAAATATCCTGAATTAAAATCCTAACATTACTTGTTCCTTTTATCCTTCTCATCCGATTATTTAGTAGAAACGGCCTGTTTTTCTGCACTTTTCTTAAGGGCTAAATCAAAGTCCCTGATCAAATCATCAGGATTTTCCAAACCGACGGACAAGCGAAGCAAGCTGTTCGTGATGCCGCGTTTTTCCCTTTCTTCTGCAGGCATGGCCGCATGGGACATTTTAGCCGGGTAAGATAGAATCGATTCGACGGCCCCGAGGCTTACAGCAAATACGGGTAACTCGACATGGTTTACGAACGAGCGGAAAATTTCTTCGCTTTCCAATTCGAATGATAGAACAGCTCCCGCTCCCCTGGCTTGATTTTCCTGGATGCCGTGTTGTGGGTGGTCGGAAAGACCAGGGTAATACACGTTTTTCACTAACGGTTGCTGTTTTAAATATTCCGCAATTCTCTCAGCACCTTTTTGAGAGTGCTCCATCCGGACGGATAGGGTTTTCAGACCTCTCATCACAAGCCAGGCATCCTGAACACCGAGCACCGCTCCAAAAGAGTTTTGGAGGGAACCAAGTCTATCGGCAAGGTCCGGGTCTTTTACGACGGCAAGGCCTGCTACGACATCACTATGTCCAGACAAAAATTTCGTTGCACTGTGCAGGACAATATCGGCCCCGAGGTTTAACGGTCTTTGCAGGGCAGGTGTCAGGAATGTATTGTCTACAAAGCTTAATGCGCCAATGCTTTTGGCGATATCACATACCGCTTTAATATCGGTTACTTTAAGCAAGGGATTGGAAGGCGTTTCAATATAGATTGCTCGCGTATTTGGCTGGATGGCCGCTTTTACACTCTCAAGATCCGTCATATCCACGAAGGTATGTTCGATGTTAAAACGGGTCAGCACGGTTGTTACCATTCGGAATGTGCCTCCGTATACATCTTCAGAGATGACGATATGGTCACCGGCAGAAAGCAGGAGGAAAGCCGTTGAAATGGCAGCCATCCCGGATGAAAAAGCGAATCCGCGCGTGCCTTCTTCCAGTTCCGCAATGATATCTTCCAGTGCTTCTCGCGTCGGATTCCCGCTCCGGCTGTAATCGTATTTGCCAAATTGATCAATGTCGGTTTGATGGAAGGTGGAAGCATGCTGGATCGGAACACTCACCCCACCTGTTGTTGGATCGAATTTATGTTGGTTGTGTAGTAATTTGGTTTCAAAACTGAATTCTTGGTTTGTCATCGTATTGCCTCCTTTTTTACTTGAGCAAATGCCTGCTGCAGGTCTTCGATTAAATCTCCGCTGTCCTCGATGCCGACAGAGAATCGAAGGAGTCGATTGCAAACTCCATTTGCCGTTCTAACTTCAAGAGGCATATCGGCATGTGTCTGTGTCGCCGGATACGTGATGAAGCTTTCGACGCCACCAAGGCTTTCGGCAAATGAAATCAATGAAAGGGACTGTAGAAATGGGTTGACCACCGCTTCATCATTGACCCGGAATGAAATCATGCCGCCACGACCAGGATAGAGAACATCCGTTACACTTTCATGTTCCGTCAAATAATCAACGATAACCTTGGCGTTCTTTTCATGACGCTCCATTCTCAGTGCCAAGGTTTTCATCCCGCGCATCAACAGCCACGAATCAAATGGGCTCAAGACCGCTCCCATACCATTATGGTGGAAAGCAAGGGACTCACATAACTCGGCGCCTTTTGCCACAATCAAGCCGGCCAACACGTCATTATGGCCACCTAGATATTTCGTTGCACTGTGAATCACGATGTCAGCACCAAGTAAGAGGGGCTGTTGGATGATCGGCGTGTAAAAAGTATTGTCAACAATCAATAGTAAATTGTATTGTTTGGCAAGAGCGGCGACGGCTGGAATGTCCGTTTGCTGCATAAGAGGATTTGTGGGAGTTTCAATAAAGATGGCCTTTGTTTGAGGGGTGATTGCTTTTTCAATTTCCTCCAGGCAACATGTATTGACATATTCGCATTGTAGCCCCCATTTTTTAAAGCCATGCTCTAATAAACGATATGTACCGCCATATAAATCTTCGCTACTGATCCATGCATCCCCTGATTTGAATAAGGAAAGGATGGTGGCAATGGCAGCCATTCCCGAACTGCATGCATATCCTTGATCGCCATGTTCTAGTTTGGCGATAGATTGCTCCAATAGCTGGCGTGTAGGGTTTCCTGTTCGTGTATAGTCGAATCCTGTTGATTGACCAATTCCTTCGTGACGGAAAGCCGTCGAGAAGTAAACGGGCGGATTGACCGTTCCTGTCGCCGTTTCACTGCGGTTTCCAAGCTGAGCAAGATAGGTTTCTGTTTTGTACATAATTTTCACTGCTCCTTTTAGTTAAATAAAATAAAAAAAGTCTTCTTTAAGAAGAAGACTTGAATAAGTAGGATAGAGTCATTCTTCTTATCTTCCAAGTTACACAAACTTGTGGAATTAGCACCTTTTCATTGGTTTGAAACAAATGAAGGTTGCTGAGGTGTCATAGGGCCATTCCCTCTACCTCTCTCGATAAGAGTTTTGATTATTCAATTTCTTTTGAATTTACTATAAATATAGGATTCTGTCAAGGACATTCCTAATAGACGGTTATTTGGGACTAGCTATTATGGAACATGTATCAGATTTATCATTATAAAATTACGAATTCAACAGAGTAATAGAACCGGATTCAGATTAAACGGACTTTTCTGAAGGAAAAGGTCATTTGTGTTCCGTTTTTTTTGCTTTACAATAATAAAGTTTGTACAATATATAGGGGATCATATAAAACGTCATTATTCATTACATATACATATTGTTTCTCAGTGGATAGTGCGAATATAGGAGGAGAACACATGGAATATAGAATCGAACGAGATACAATGGGGGAAGTAAAAGTTCCTGCTGATAAGTACTGGGGTGCTCAAACGGAAAGAAGCCGTAATAACTTCAAAATCGGTTATGAAAAAATGCCGATTGAATTAGTTCATGCATTTGCTTACGTAAAACAAGCGGCAGCAAAAGTGAATTTTGAACTTGGCGATCTTTCAGAAGTGAAGAAGGATGCCATCGTTAAAATTTGTGGTGAAATCCTTGAAGGGACGCTTGACGAACATTTCCCACTTGTCGTCTGGCAAACTGGTAGCGGCACACAAAGTAATATGAACGTGAATGAAGTTGTCGCAAACAAAGGGAATAAATGGTTAGAGGAAAAAGGCGAAACTGAGATGCTTCACCCGAATGATGATGTTAACAAAGCGCAAAGCTCTAACGATACATTCCCGACAGCCATGCATATCGCAGCTTATATGGAAGTTGCCGAAAAATTGGTACCGGCCATTAAAGTGCTTCGTGACACATTCGAAGCCAAAGAAAAAGAATTCTGGGATGTCGTGAAAATTGGACGGACCCATCTTCAAGATGCGACACCACTAACTCTTGGCCAAGAAATCTCCGGTTGGAAAGCAATGCTTGGTAAAGATTTGGCGATGATCGAAGAAAGTAGCCAAAAATTATTGAACCTTGCATTGGGCGGTACGGCTGTAGGGACTGGAATCAATACGAAAAAAGAATTCCCGGCACTTTCTGCTAAACAAATCGCAGCGGATACAGGACATTCATTTGTCACATCGGATAATAAGTTCCATGCTTTAACAAGCCATAACGAAATTGTTTATGCACACGGTGCTCTTAAAGCGTTGGCTGCTGATTTAATGAAGATTGCCAATGATGTTAGATGGCTGGCAAGTGGCCCAAGAAGCGGAATCGGTGAAATCGCCATTCCTGAAAATGAGCCAGGCAGCTCCATCATGCCAGGTAAAGTGAATCCGACCCAATGTGAAGCAATGACAATGATTGCGACACAAGTTGTCGGAAATGATGCTACAATCGGTTTTGCAGCAAGCCAAGGGAACTTTGAATTGAATGTTTTCAAACCGGTCATCATTTACAACTTCCTGCAAACCGTTAAATTATTGACAGATGGCATTCATTCCTTCAATGATAACTGTGCGGTAGGAATTACAGCGAATGAAGATAAGATCAAAGAAAATGTTGATCGTTCTCTTATGCTCGTAACGGCATTGAACCCACATATTGGGTATGAAAAAGCGGCTAAAATTGCGAAAACTGCATTCAAAGACAACTCCACTTTGAAAGAAGCGGCGTTGAAACTTGAATTCCTAACGGAAGATGAATTCAAAGCATGGGTTGACCCTGCTAACATGGTCAATAAATAATCAACAGGTAAGCATCCTTCCTCGCATGTAGGGAGGATGTTTTGATGTGTTAAAATGATGGAATAAACGAATACTTAAACTAGATAAATCGAACAGGAGGAATGGTCATGTCTTTATGTCCACTATGCAATGGTCTTAGAAAAATGCATTTAGAATGCCCTAAATGCAGTAGTGACCTTGAAGATCAAGGGAAATTGATGGATTATGCCGATGATTACAGTGCTTATATGGATATTGATACATTGAAAAAAAATGACGGTTTTCCCGAATCCCTTCAAAAGGGACAATGCCCGCATATTATGAAGTGCCCCAACTGCGGACACGATGAAGTGATTTTGGTACAGGAATAGAGTTCTTGAATAATAGGGTGAGACCTAAGAATAATTAATGATCGAGACTTTTTCATAAAAATGAGAAGTCTCTTTTTTATGTGGATCATTTTTTCATGAAAAGGAGGTTACCTAAACTTGGATTTGGAAATTCATAGTGGAAAAATAGAGGGATAGTGGGCTTGTCTCGCCGTATAATGTTATGGTAGTGAGTTATTCGTGGTGAATGGAAAGTAGGGTGGTATCCTTGGCAATGCTCTTATTGGTTATGATTTACTTGGCTTTCATAAGCCTGGGTCTTCCAGATTCCTTACTGGGTGCTGCCTGGCCGGTCATGCAGTCTGATTATGACCAGCCACTGGAGACTGCAGGCTTACTTTATATGATTGTTGCAGCAGGGACCATTTTCTCAAGCTTGGCTAGCGGCTGGCTAAATAAACGACTGGGGACGGGAAAGGTCACGTGTATAAGTGTGGCCCTGACAGCGGTGGCCTTATTTGGCATTGCCTATTCTCCCTCTCTGGCTTGGCTTATTATCTGTGCGATCCCTTTGGGGCTGGGTGCAGGAGCTATCGACGCTGCGCTGAATAACTACGTGGCTTTGCATTATAAAGCCCATCATATGAACTGGCTTCATTGCTTTTGGGGAGTGGGGGCAAGCATAGGCCCAATCATGATGTCTTATTATATGGCTAATCAAGGCACATGGAGAGCTGGTTATGTAACCATTTCCTATATCCAGTTCACCCTAGCCCTTTTACTCGTGTTAACCCTCCCATTATGGAAGCTAGTCTCTCGGAGGGTGCCAATCGATGAACGTAGCGCAGTGAATCCGGATTACTCGGAAGAACGGGTATCCAAGGAAAGGCCGCTTAAAATCAAAGGAGTCAAGTATGCATTGTTCACGTTCTTTTTCTATTGCGGCGTTGAATCAACGCTAGGACTGTGGGGAAGCAGCTATCTTGTGAATAGCAAGGGCATGTCAGCTGCTTTGGCCGCTCAAGGGGTCTCTTTTTTCTATACGGGTATTATGCTAGGACGGCTTATAACAGGATTTATTCTTTTGAAGGTCACCAACCATCAGCTGCTGATCCGATTGGGACAGATTGCAGCACTTATTGGGACGGTACTCCTTATCCTGCCCTTGCCGGTTACGATGTCGCTTGTCGGTTTTGTTATAGTCGGATTGGGCTTGGCCCCCATTTATCCTTGCATGATTCATGAGACCCCCGCCAGGTTCGGTAAAACCCATTCACCGTCCATCATAGGATATCAAATGGCTGTGGCATACACGGGGACCACCCTTTTGCCGCCCTTTCTAGGGTTAATTGCTTCGTACACTACGCTTGATGTATTTCCGTACTTTGCTCTGGTTTATGTGATGGCCATGCTGTTCGGATCTGAAAAGTTGAATGGAATGTTGAAGAAGCGTTGGGCTAATTAAGATCCCTACCTTGGATGGGAGGACTACCTCATGAATCTTTATGAAGTGATGAACGTGAATGCCATATTTTAAAGTCTTATTGCTTCGTGGTAGGCAGGCGATTAGACGCAGGATAATGAAGCTGAAAAAAGAAACGTGGAGCGGGTCGATAGAAGTGGATGAGGTAAGTTTTTGGAATAGAATAGTTCGGCGGATCGTCCATATATGTAGTATAAAGGAGCATGTAATGTGAGTTTAGCGAGCTATATTGGGTGTAACGTGGAACTCCTTCCTTGTGAAGATGGGGAGCATAACGCCTTAATTCAGATTGGAGATTGTTTTTCAAGTAAGTACGACAAACAACATGTGAAAAAGTATCAATTCACGGCACAGTTTGTTTATGAAGTGTCATCCGACTGGGGAATTGAAATTTCAAAAGATATGAGTCCAAGCCAGTGTTTTGAATCAAAAAAGAAGCTTACAGCATTATGCGAAATGATGAATGACTATCTTGAAAAAGGTGAATATTTCGAATTGTATAGTTGCTGGGTAGGGGAGGAGAAAGAAAAACGAGTAGGTGAGTTAACGTTAAAAATGGATACATTGAATGTTGATTCGATTGAAATGCCTAAAAAGACATTGGTTCGATTTGAGAAATAAGTTGAGGGAAGCCTTGGGCGATAAGGCTTCCCTCATTTGTATGCAAATCCAAATCAAAAAGTAATTACTTAAGCCATCTTCGTTTGCTGGTTGCCTTCCATTTCTGATTCTTCGTCAAAAATGCGTTGCTCGGACTCTTTATCGAAGAAATGGGTTTTATTCATATCAAGGGCCAGGTCAATGGCATCACCAGCCTGGATGAGATGTTTGGCATCCACCCGGGCAACAAAGTCCTGTCCTGCGAATGTCGAATAGAGCATGATTTCGGCACCCATTAGCTCGGCCACATCGACTTGAGCCGTGAATGTTGAAGTGGGCGATGCGGAAATGAACGTTTCTTCGTTATGGAAATCCTCAGGCCGGATGCCAAGAATGATGTCTTTTCCGATATAGCCTTGATTACGAAGCGTATCCATTTTGAAAGGGGGCACCTCAAGTGTTTGCTCCCCAATTTGAATGAATCCATCCTGCAAGGTACCCGTAAAGAAGTTCATGGCAGGTGAGCCGATGAATCCGCCTACGAAAACATTTACAGGCTTTTCATAGACATCTTTCGGTGCACCCACTTGCTGGATGATGCCATCCTTCATGACTACAAGCCGGGTGGCCATGGTCATGGCTTCTGTTTGGTCATGGGTGACATAAATGGTTGTTGTATTGATCCGTTTGTGCAGTTTAGCGATTTCTGCGCGCATTTGTACCCGAAGTTTTGCATCAAGGTTGGAAAGGGGCTCATCCATCAAGAAGACTTTGGCATCCCGGACAATGGCCCTTCCAAGTGCCACACGCTGGCGCTGCCCGCCAGAAAGGGCTTTCGGCTTCCGTTGTAAGAAGTCTTCAAGTCCAAGGATCTTGGCAGCATCATGGACGCGTTGCTTGATTTCCTTCTTCGGGGTTTTCCTTAGCTTCAGTCCAAAAGCCATATTGTCATAGACGGTCATATGAGGATATAAAGCGTAGTTCTGGAAAACCATCGCAATGTCCCGATCTTTTGGAGGCACGTCATTGACCCGCTTGCCATCTATAAAAAGATCCCCTTGGGAGATGTCCTCAAGGCCGGCAATCATCCTTAAAGTGGTCGACTTTCCACACCCCGAGGGTCCGACGAAAACAATGAATTCCTTATCGGCCACGCTAAGGTTGAAGTCTTTAACGGCTGTCACCTTATTATCATAAATCTTGAAGATATGATCCAATACTAACTCTGCCATGAACTATTCCTCCTCTTAAACTCCTAAATTCGTAATGATATTTTATAGTCTACTCTATCAATGCTGAAATAAATATGGGCACACTGCACAAAAGGGATAATTATCCTTTTTGCTCATTTAAGAGAATGAGGAGGTAGGCAGCCAAAGCATGCGGGAAATTCCGTACATCCAGTCCTGTTTTTTCAGCGAATTTATCTATCCTGTATTGCAGGCTGTTCCGATGGATATAAAGTTGTTTAGCTGCCGATGAGGCGTTGGAATTACATTCGATATACGTTTTAACCGTTTTGATCAATTCATGATCCTGCCGCGTCTTGCCAAGCAATTCATTGATGTACCATCTTTTATCCATGTCAGTACAGGCATTCATGAGTGCGTAGGGGATAATATTGGGTAATTCCGTCACCTTAACATCGGATAGATGGAGCAAAGAAAGTGTGAAACATTTTCTCTCTTGTATCAGATGGTGATGAAGGTCCGCATCGACAGGGTGAAATCGACCGGCATAGACCCTGATCTTCACGTAAAAGTCACTCTCGAGTGTAGATGAGATGGCGAGAAAATCATGCGTCGATAAGGGTTCATCCATGTCTGATTCAATTAAGGTTCCCGCCGTTTCATTCTCCCAGACCAGGATGGAATCGGATGGTACGAATGAGAGAATCGCTTCCTCGAAATGATCGTGTGAAAAATCCCCATGGGCCAGGTTAAAGTAGGTGAACCGGACATTCTCCCAGTTCGTTAGGGGCTGGGAGGCACGCGGCCCAAATAAAAAATCATTCCAAGTAGTTTTTTGGGTAGTGGAGGTGTTTGGACTTTGGAGTGATGGAGTGTCAAAGAGTAGCGTAAGCAAACGGATTCCCTCCGCCGATATGTCTGAGCGGGGAATGCCAATTGTATGGCCGAATGGATCTTCCAACCAGAAATATGCCGAGATGTCCTGTGCATCCTTTTTATCTGAAAGGGAGTTTGGGAATGTATGTTTAAGCTTATTAAGCATCATGTTCACCTTCTTTCCATTCCATTATATCCAAAAAGGGCAAAGCGGAAAAGAAAACAATGACTGCGTTCGTAGGTATTGTTAATCAGTAAAGGCCTGCCCCAGACAGGAGCAGACCCATACTTGCTGTTTCCTTATTTCATCCAATCGGGTTTACCGAAGCCTTGGAACTTGTCATCAATCACCTTTTCGAATTCGGCACTTTCTACAACTGATTTGATATCTTTTGCAAATTGGGCGTCTTTATCCTTAGTGTTTACAGCCACGACATTGCGATACGTATCTGGCATGTTTTCTAATGCAAGAGCATCTTGAAGGTCCATTTTGGCGGCAATCGCAAAGTTACCAGGAACGGCCGATAGGTCAACACTGTCCGTTGCACGAGGTAATTGTGCCGATTCCAGTGGTTCGAATTGAATGTTCTTCGGATTCTTTGTTACATCTTTCTCAGATATTCTTAATGGATCAACATCCGGATCCACGTCAATCAGGCCCTCATCCAATAAAACTTTAAGTGCACGGGAGAGGTTGACTGGGTCATTGGGAACGGCGATGGTCGCACCATTTTTAATATCGGTCAATGATTTGTATTCCGTGGAGTAAATGCCCATCGGTGCCGTTGGAACAATAATAAGGTCAGAGAGCTCTAAGTCATGTTCCTTTGCGAAATTATCCATATACACTTTATGCTGAAAGAGGTTGGCATCGATCGAACCATTACCAAGTGATTTATTCGGCTGGATATAATCACTGAATTCGACGATGTCCACTTTGTAGCCAAGGTCTTCAAGTCCGGGTTGTATGGCTTCTATGACCATGTCGGCATAAGGGCCAGTCGTTGCCCCGATTTTTAATTCTTTCTTGTCCTCCGTTTTAGTTGTCGCATCGTCATTTCCGCAAGCTGACAACCCAAGGGCTAATGCACATATAGATAATAATGAAGTGATTTTTTTCATGAAAAATTCCTCCTTGTTTAATGTAGTGTCATCGTTAACATTCATGAATCTTATCGTTTGTTTACATAGTGAGAGGCCTTATCACCTATCATTTGGATGATTTGGACAAGACAGATCAGAACGACCACCGTTGTGATCATGATCGTGTTGTCATAACGGTAATAGCCGAAACGAATCGCGAGGTCACCGATTCCTCCTCCGCCGATTGTTCCTGCCATAGCCGAGAAGCCGATGAGTGATATCGTCGTTAATGTCACGCCTTGGATGATTCCAGGCCTTGCTTCAGGAAGAAGCACATCCTTGATGATCATCCATGGGGAAGCGCCCACTGCAATGGCGGCTTCGATCACTCCCTTATCTATTTCCCTCAATGTAGATTCTACGATCCTAGCGAAAAAAGGAATGGCGGAGACTGATAGGGAAACGGAAGCCGCTAGCGGTCCAATCGTTGACCCGGTAAGGAATTCGGTTAAAGGAAGCAAAGCGACTAAAAGAATGATAAACGGAATCGAGCGGACTAGATTAACCACGAAACCGAGGGATCGATTCAACGTGATATTTTCAAAGAACAAATTCCTGGTCGTCGTAAACAGCAATACTCCTAGAGGCAGTCCAATCAGGAGGGCAACCGCAAGGGAAATTCCGACCATATAAATCGTTTCCAGAAAGGCTTTATTAAGGTCAGGCAAAATATTGATGATGGAATCAAGCAGTGACATGCTTTAACACCTCCACAGATTGGGTCCGGCTTCTTATGTATTCAAGGGCTACTTGCACTTCTTCAGGCTCACCAATCAATTCGATGATCAAGATTCCTAGAGGGACATCCTGGATATATTCAATTTTCCCGTGCAGGATATTCCCTCTGACAGAATAGTTTTGTAGAGTATCCGAGAGAATCGATTCACCAGCAGTTTGCCCTTCAAATTGTATTTTGATAATCGTTCCTTTGTTTTCCCTTATAAGGTGGGGAGGAAGTTCAAAATCCAACACGCTGCTGATGAACTGCTTAGTCAGTTCTTGTTTGGGTTGGGAAAATATTTCATAAACAGGGCCATCTTCAATAATTCGTCCATCTTGCATGACGGAGACACGATGGCACAGTTCCTTGACCACTTCCATTTCATGGGTGATCAACACGATGGTGATGCCCAGTTCTTTATTGATCTTTTTCAACAACTGTAAGATCGACTTCGTAGTGGTTGGATCAAGGGCTGATGTCGCTTCATCACATAATAGGACGGTAGGGTCATTCGCTAAGGCCCGTGCAATGCCTACCCGCTGTTTTTGTCCGCCACTGAGTTGAGCCGGATAAACATCTTTTTTATCCCGAAGGCCAACGATATCCAAAAGTTCCAGAACGCGGTTAGTAATGACCTCCTTTGGTTGATGGGCGGCTTTCAAGGCGAAGGAGATATTGTCAAAAACCGTTTTGGAACTGACTAGGGAAAAATGCTGAAATATCATGCCGATTTTCTGGCGTTGTTTGCGAAGCTCCTGGATTGATAAGGTTGTTAAGTCGACGCCATCGATGATGATGCTACCATTGGTCGGACGCTCAAGAAGATTCAGACAGCGAATCAATGAACTCTTTCCCGCGCCGCTATACCCGACAATCCCATAAACCTCTCCCGTTTGAATGGTTAAAGATACATTATCCACTCCGATAACTCGGGTATTCTTCGAGATATATTCCTTTCGAACTGAACGAATTTCAATCATGATGCTATCCTCCTTATACATAAAAAAGCTACCTCTATCATTCAGAAAGAGGCAGCGAAATTATATCCCGTCTTATCTTTCAGAATGGTATTTCATTCTGCAGGAAGGGGCACCATTCCCGATGTGGGGCGGTTGCCGGACGTCATAGGGCCTGGTCCCTCAGTCACTCTTGATAAGTTAATTACTATTTTAGTATTTTATTATTTTTTTAATATAATCTATATTATTTGTTAAATACAGTAATGTCAATTATTTTTTGAATTTTATCAAGATTATGAATCAAACGATCTACTTGCCCAGATTATAGTGGCCATTTGCTAAGTTACACGGAACGTCCCGGATCTTACATGGCCTGTCTGCGTAAGAATATGGACTTTGATCACTCCCATCATTAGAAAAAATATTATACTTGTAAAAAGTATGGAGAGATAATACATTTATTGTAAGTAAATTAGAAAATAAAGGATGATGAGTTTTTCCAAAAAAATGATTGGGGTGGAAAGTCATGCTGGAAATGAAAACGATAAACGATGTGGTTTGCGTAAAAGGGACACCGGAAGGAAACAAATCAGGCATGAGCGTGAATGTGTTCTTAACCGATGGCATGTTAGTTGATACGGGGGCAAAAATCTTGTTGAAGGAACTTACTCCATTCTTTGAAACCGCTGATTACGATATGGTTGCGCTGACGCATTATCATGAGGACCATACGGGTGGGGCCGCATGGATACAGGAACATAGGAACGTTCCCATCTATATTCATCCGATGTCCCTCGATATTTGTGCAAAGGATGCAGAATATCCCGATTACCGTAGAGTTTTTTGGGGAGATAGGGATGCCTTCAAGGCAGAACCATTAGGAGGGGTCGTCCATTCACGCACTCAAACATGGGAGCCAATCTTTACGCCAGGGCATTCGAGGGACCATATGGTTTACCTGAACCATAGTAATGGCATGCTGTTTTCGGGTGACCTGTTTGTAACGCCGAAAACGAAGCTCGTTTTAAGGGAAGAATCTATCCCGGTCATCATGGAATCCATCAAGAAACTGCTTCAGTATGATTTTAAAGAGGTCTTTTGCTGCCATGCCGGATATGTCCCGAACGGAAAGGAAATGTTTGAAAGAAAGCTCAGTTACTTGGAAAATCTGCGCGGTGAAATTCTGCGTTTGCATGATCAAGGATTGGAAGTCCATGAAATTCAGCAAAACGTGTTGCCTAATCGGTATCCGCTTATCGAGATATCCGGTCATGAATGGGATTCGGAGCATATCATTACATCGATACTGAAAGAGAGTAGGGTGTATTCAGAGGACAGAGGATAGATAGGGCCCAAGAACAAGGCAGGAGCCTCATTGTAATCCTAGTGAAAATTTGATACAGTTAAACTGAAAAATAGTATTTCGTCTAGAAATGGGTGCAGATAAGAAAGTGTAGCTTATCTGCTTAAAAGGGAAGTCGGTTAGAATCCGACGCTGTCCCGCAACTGTAAATGAGAGCGATTCGAAGGAATGCCACTGTCTTTTTTGCAAGAAAAGATGGGAAGGTTCGAAAAGCGATGATCATGAGCCAGGAGACCTGCCCGTTTTTAGCACAACGCCAGAAACCTACGAGGATAGGGGGTGTTAAGTGCGAAAAATTAGCAAGAACATGCTTTCTTATTTTTGTAGAAAAATGGGGAATCATGGTCATTTTTGTTATGTTTCGTTTGCACTCTAACAACTTCTGAATGGGAAGTTGTTTTTTGTTTTTTACAAGTCCATATTGGACAATATTCAAAAAGAATCCTGTTAATTAGACAGGACAGCTATCATAGGGGGCCATATCATTGTTTGGTACAGTTGAGCATTTTACGGACTATTTAAAAGCGCAAATCATGCGTAACTTTTGTGTGGAAGAAATGATATCTTTAGATGATTGCCGAGCAAGCTTGATTGAGGAAATCCAGGTTCATGGCAAAAACGTAGAAGATAGGAAAGAATACGAAGCAAATCTTGAAAGAGCCTTTAGCCAAGTGAATATAGAAATATTCGGCTATCAAGAAATCAAATAAAGAGCCGCCCATAAGGGAAGCCCTTGTTTTCAATCTTTATTGATGTTCGGTTCCGTTTCATCATGAAAGTCATGGGCTTCCTCAATGTTCAAGGTGTCCGCGGCTTCATAGACGTTTCCGCCAGCAAGTCCTTCATTGATGATACGATCGATATCGAGGTATACAGAATCCTTACCGTCATACTCGGTATCCTTCAGAAATGTAATCTTTTCTTTATCCAAATGAAATCCCTCCTTGGCTTTTTAATAGTGTTAGCCAAAGAGGGATTCTTTATTCTGTTTATTCGTACACGTGATACACCATTAAATCATGGATCATGCCCTTAAGTTTTTCTTCCTCTGATTCTTCAGGCGGATTGGTTAACCACTCGATGGACCCATCTTTATGATAGAGGGCTTGGACGGCCAATTTATTGAAGTAAAAGGAAATCTTCCAGCCAGGTAAATTCTTGTGCAACGGCTTCCATTGAAAATGCGTAATCATATGTATAACCTCCATATCGCTGTTTCTCATTTCATTATAATGGAAAAAGCAGGATGGAGGTTATTTTCTTATGTGATTCGGAAAAGTTAATTCAATGAACAGGTTTTTTAAATGTAGTAGGCGGCTCGCTTCAATTTCCTCTTCATCAAATTGCATGGGTTTTGAATTGACTTCATAAATGAATAGAGCACCGGATGTATCTTCCCCGATATCAATGGAGAATTCCCCAAGAAAGCCAAACTTCCTGGAGAGGATGATTCCACATCTTTGCGCAATGTTCGCCAACTTCCTGTTTAACGGCCTCGTTTGTAGCTGCTGATAGGGAAAAAGCTTTCCCCCCCTTGGCGTATGGGTTGTGATTTCCTGGGTTTGCGACATCCTCACGCCCTTGCCGGTCACTTTATAAAACCCATTTTCATAATGAACAAGAATACGGTAATCGTATCGGTGTCCATTCAGTTTCTTTGGAATGACCGCTCGTTGGGCCAGATACCCCCTCTTTTTGAGCGACGCCTTATTGGCTTCCCAAAACGCGGAGAAATCAGGGTACAATTCCTGATGTTTCAGGCTATTGAATTGGAGGGTGCCATCAGGTTTTTCTAGCAGGGTGTAGATGCCCTTACCTTGGCTTCCTTTGCATGGTTTCAAATAAATATGTTTGTGGAAATGTAAGAAGTCCGCTAGTTGGGTAGGGTCGGATAGGTCTATGGTCGATGGAAGATGGCGGGCTAGAGATCCATCTTCCGTCAATGCTTCGTACATCAAGTACTTATCCAAAAAATGAGGGTTGAATAAAGTGATGCGATGTTCTTTAAAAAAGGAAAGGAGTTCTTGAAAACTTTCCGATGCTTCGAATCCCCTTTTGGGAATGCGATTATAAACGATATCGGGCAGTGGTAATTTTACCTCATTCCATGTGTTCGTTTGTGAAGAAAAGATGAAGCCTTTCATGTAGTTGGAAAGCAAGGATTCAACCGTGAATACATAGGCCAATATCCCATGATTCGATAAATATTGAGATAAATTCTGAAAAAGTGTCAAATTCCCCCCTATACCTGATTCCTTCTTTGGATCTAGAGAGGTCAAGATACCAACGACTAGCACCCGGTTTCCCGGAAATAAAGTAATCGGAAAAAGTGCCTGATCCTGGGTGTCCTGCTTAAAAGGGATTTCCTCATTCGCGGCTCCCGCATATAGCTGCATATCTTCCTCGTTATGGCTCCATCTCTCAGAGGGAACATCATAAAAAATGTTCATTTCTGTGTACCAATCGTTTGTGAAATCGTCTGTTCGGTAAGATAAATGGCATAATCAAGGCTGAGCTTCCTGGTTAAAAGTTCAAATTCCTTTAACTTTGGATGGGAAAAGATAGAACGGCCTGGTTTAGAATTAGCTTCGAACATCCATACTTGCCCTTTTTTATCCAATCCGAAATCGAAGCCGATTTCTCCTATGATGCCATCTAGGTGCTCCTCGATGCTTTCACTTAATATAAGAGCGGCTTCTGATAGCTTTTCCTCGATCCGTTTAGCTTCTTCGTCATCTCCGTATAGTTCGGCAACCGTCTTGATGACCCCGCCGCTTTTAATATGGGTCGTCACACTGCCAGCCCCGGAAACTTTTGCGGCGATGGCCGTCACTTGCCAAACCCCATTGCTGTCCTTGTTCGTATGGACCCTGAAATCCACTGGCCGCTTTGAAGAGCGGATTAACGGGATGCCTTGTTGAACGATCAGGTTCTCAAGCGGTCGATTATGAAATACATGTTTGAGGATGGATTCGAGTGTGGAGAACTTTTGTAATTTGTTTTCCTGTTCCTCATTTTTATACCGGCAATAGTAGACATTTTCATGCTTATCATACAGAATTTGATGAATGCCGAGGCCAAGGCTACCATGAATGGGTTTGATATAGACTTGGCGATAATGCGACAGGAGCGTCTCGACGACGGATAGAGATTGAAAAGGGTAGGTCTCCGGTAAAAATGGCAAAGCCCGATCATCCGCATTCAACCGTTCGTAAACATCCCATTTATTGAAGAAACCAGGATTGTACCAAGGAATCTTATATTCCTTTTGGAACTTTTGCTTCACTTCCTTTGGCCCCTCACGGTTTTCCGTCATTCGGTTGGGAAGCCGGTCATATACGACGTTGGGAAAAGGGAATTCGTTGATCTGCCAGTTTTCCTTCTCATATACATATCCTTTAATCGTTTCTTGATCCCAATTGATGACATTCTCACCGAAAACAAAGGGGATACAACCGGTTGTTTGACTGAGAGAAAGTAATTTCGAAAAAAAGCCGGAACGTTCCCCAAGCGGTTTATTGGAAATGCCTGTGAAGCCTGATGAGAAAATTCCAATGAGCGGGCCGATATGAAGGCTCTTCCCGTATATAAATAAATGAAGGGGAGTATCGATCTCGTTGAACATCAAAGAATCTGCAAGACTATTCGAGAGTACGATTGATTGCTTGATGGCTGGATTTGGCTTGACGGCTGCAGGGCAGGAATGCTGCCCAAAATAAATTAATTCGATATCCCCCAATTCCCCAAGGTCAGACGGATAAAAAAGGACGTGGCCGGGGATGTTGGCAATCTCTGCAGGGTATGTCTTTCGCATGGGTCATTCACCTGCTTTCAGAAGATGTTCGGATAAATATTGGCAATATTTGAACGGGGCTTGATAAATTTCTTTCATGGACTCTGGTTGGAGTGTTTGGATGATCTTTCTTCCGGGCTTGGAGTTAATGTCCAAGATCCAAATTTTCCCCGCCTTATCGATGCCTAAATCGATTCCAAGTTCGAATAGCCTTTGAAAAGCGCCTTCCGTCTCCACAGGGAGAGTCCGGAGGATATGCTGGATGGTTTGTTCGACGGTTACCGGGATGGAATCAGGATTCTTTTTCATGAAGGCTTCAAGCGATAAGGCTTCTCCGCCAGTCGTCAGATTGGAAGTGATATGATCTTGTTTCCCAAGACGAATGCCCCGCCCCCGTTCCAGCCACTGGTTTTTTTCGTTTTTCTGAAGCAAAATCCGTAAGTCGAATGGTTCGTTCTTCTGGTTGCTCAATTCTAAATAAGGTTGACATAGGTAACTATAGCGAGTTAATAAGTGCTGTAGCCATTTATTCAGTTGCGATTTTGATTCGAATTGGCGGTCATATTTCGTTCCTTTTTTGGTCATGGAGACGGTTGTGCCTTCCTTAGTTTTCGTCAGAAGGTAAATGCCAAGACCGCCTGATCCAAACTCGGGCTTAATGATGATTTTTTCCAGGCGTTCCATGTGGTCGATTATTTGCTCAGGTGTCGTGACCCGCTCCGTCTCTGGGAAAAAGGCTTGAAGCAGGGGATTGGTTTTCAATGTTTGGTAAACATCCCATTTGCCAGGGAGGCCAAGCCCAAGAAAATTCGAGTTTTCTTTTAACCAATTTATTTTCTCACGTATATCATTATGCTCACGGGAAATGCCATGAAAACAACGGTCATATACAAAATCAGGAAGGTCAAGTGAAGCAGGAAGCCAAACTTCTTTTTCCCCATCAAAGCGCTCGCCCTTGATTTTCTTCGAATCAACGTCCATATTTTCCGGTACGAACTTACAAACATTCATGCCAAGGGTTTTAGCCGTCTTGGCTAGCTCGGTGAAATAATGATTTTCTTGTGTATCTTTCGTGGACATTAGCCCTATTAACACGTGCCAGCAACTCCTTTTATGGATGGTCTTCACTCATTTATCGCATACATAAACTCAATAATCGACTTTACAGATGGCCGGAATGTTTCATAGGTACCTTGGAATTTTTTTGAGGGCTTCGAATTCACTTCTATGATCCAAGGATGCTTGTTACTATCAAGGGCTAAATCGATACCCAGCTCCCCAAATAATTCCGGATGGTTGTCATCAAGCGCAACTGCCGTCTTCTTAGCTAAACGGATGAGGCTTTGATATAAACGTTTGGCTTCTTGGTGATCCACGATCTCTTTTAAAAAGTCGAAACCGTTCTTCATGACACCACCTTGTGCGAGGTTGGAAACGATATTTCCCGAATCCCCGATTCGTGCAACCATGGAGGTGACCTTCCATTGATTCTGTCCGTTTTTATGAAGCAGGATGCGGAAATCCACTAATTTCTGATTGATCTCGAATAAGGAAATCCCCTTTTGAAGGATGTAAGCTTGATTCCGGCAAAACTTTTTCAAGGCCGAGAATAATTTCTCCTTCGTTTCGATAGTATGGATATTGTTTTCTGTTCCGGCATGCTCGATTACCCATCTGCCCGATGATTCGGTCAGCTTGCAGATATTCCGCCCCTGACTGCCTGTCGAGGGCTTTAGATAGCTTACTGGATACTTATCTAAAAATGTCATGAAGGGTTCCTGTTCATTAAACATCACCGTCTCGGGTAAATGTGGAAGCAGGCTATAATCTGAGAGCAGGAGCTCATGCACATCATGTTTGGAAAGGAACCGCCCGTTGAACATGGGAATGGCAAGGGATTTCAATTCCGATGAAAAGTTTTCGAATAGTGGTGTTCCTTCCACCTTCCGGGAGTGGATCCGATTGTAAAACACATCAGGAACGGGGAGCTCAAGGGTCTCCCACCCATTCGCCCCTGGCCAATATCCTGTAAGGATCCCGTCCGCAAGTGGCTGTGGTTTTGCCAAAAAGAAAGGAAAGCCTTTTTGATTACAATAGGCTATCATCTCCTGATAAAATGGTTCCATTTCACCGAATGTGCCGCTCTGCAAGGGCCCCTGGTTAATGAGGACGGCAAGGAAAGGCGCTATTTGCAACGTTCTCTCCTCTGCATGAAAGGAAACGGAGACCGGCCCCGAGAAGGGAGGCAGAGATAAGAATTGGTTCGTATCATGTGAGATCTTTATGGTGGATTCCGGTGAGGCGAATGTTTGGACAAGTACCGGGACAGAACGCCGTCCGGCAATGAGCGTAAGAGGTTCTCCATATTGAAGGTCCCATTCCTGAAATAGTTTTTCTTCGACAAACAACAGTGCCTTCTTTCTTGTAGCAGCTGAATTTACCGTAATAAAAACTTTTTGGTATTTCAAGGTCATAATAATTCCCCGTTTGCACTAAGTTTGATATCCTTTTATAATTAAATGATGGGCAAAAGTGGATATCACATTCTATGTTTTTCAAAGTAGAACGTGTCATATAGCCCCTATTTCAAGCAATAAAAGGAGAAAAACATCATGGATGAGTTGTGGGTAAAAATACTGTTTATGGTCGTTGTCGGTGCAGTCATAGGAGGGTTCACCAATTTATTGGCAATCCGCATGCTGTTCAGACCCTATAAGCCCATATTTATTTTTGGAAAGCAGGTGCCGTTGACACCGGGTTTAATTCCGAAGCGGCAGGATGAGTTAGCCAAGCAGTTAGGGAAATTGGTCGTCGAACATTTAATCACACCCGAGAGCATTCAAAGTAAGGTTATCAATGATGCCTCTATAAAGAATATGAAGATTTTCGTACAGTCAGAAGTGAAGAAGGCGTTGTCCACGGAAAAAAGTATGGCACAACTGTTGGACCAATTGGGGATGAAGAATTCTTCCCTGACAATGGAACAGCGTTTACAGACATTCGTCCTTGGTAAATACGAAACATGGGCAGCGGAAAACCGAGGAAAGAGTCTACAAGACATCATTCCTTTGAATATCCAGCAAAAAGCGGTGAAATCAATCCCGGACATTTCGAAATATATCGTAACGAAGGGGAAAGAATACTTCAACAGTGCCGATGGCAAGGGACGACTCGAAGAAATGCTTGATGATTTTTTCAAAGAGCGAGGAAAAATGATTAACTTGATTCAAATGTTTATCGGAAATGAAAAGTTAATCGATAAGATTCAGCCTGAGATCATTAAATTCTTTGATCAATCCTGGACGGTCGACTTATTATCGGTCATGATGGAAAAAGAGTTGAGAAACCTTGAAAAATGGGATATGGAGAAAGTGGAAGGATTAATTGGAAAAGACACGATCCGCACGCTGATTACAGAAAAAACGGGAGAATGGATTCCGGTCGCTTCCATCATGGAAAAACCGGTTCGTGAACTGACGGCTAGTTTTGCGGATACCATCGTCAACAAAGGCGTTCCGATTTTTGTTGAAAAAGCCGCGGACTATTTAATTGTCCATTTCCAGCCACTCTTCCAACGACTGCATTTGGATGATATCGTGGAGGAACAGGTATCTTCCTTTTCCGTTTCACGCTTGGAGCAAATGGTCGTCTCCATCACTAAGAAGGAATTATCGATGATCACATATCTAGGTGCCCTGCTTGGTGGGATCATCGGTCTATTCCAAGGATTTGTGACCGTTTTATTAGGATGACGTGTAATTAGTAAAGGGATTTGTTATAGTGGGAAAGGTGTAGGAATACAATGATTACCGGGAGGGGAAAATTTTATGAGTAACGTGTATGATGCAGCATATGAAATGGAAAAAGCGATTCGATCAAGCAATGAATATGCAGACTTGCAACGGTTATATGATTTAGTCAATTCAGACCCAGCTACGAAAGGGATGTTCGAAAACTTCCGTAACTTGCAGATGACATTGCAACAAAAGCAAATGATGGGGCAGGAAATTGATCCCGAAGAAGTGGCACAAGCTCAAAAAACTGTGCAACTTGTTCAACAGAACCCAACGATTTCTCAATTGATGGAAGCGGAACAACGGATGAGCATGGTCATTGCCGACCTTAACAAAATCATCATGAAGCCACTAGAAGATTTATACGGCCCAGCTGAACAGCAATAATACCAAAAAAAACTCCTTTGCCTTATGGCGAAGGAGTTTTTTTGAAAAAGAAAGACAAACTGATCCTGTTCTACTCTACAAATTTTAGTCATAAATTTGAAAGAGGATATTACAGATGGGGGAGATTTACATGGTATATCGTCTATTAGCGGTTAACATTGATGGAACATTGCTTCAGTCCAATGGCCGTTTAAATAAATCGACCAAAGAGGCCATTGAGTATGTTCACGATAAGGGTGTCCATGTTGCACTTGTAACGTCAAGAAACTACCATTCTGCAAAAAAAGTGGCCAAAGCCCTAAAAATAAATCCAATGATCGTTGCCCAACACGGAGCTTTTGTCGGTGCATCCATCGAGAAACCCATCATGGTAAAAAGAATGTCAGAAGAATTGACCGTGGAACTCGTGCAAATGCTGGAGAAGACCAATTCCCAAATAATGCTCCATCATGAAAAGTACTCCCTTGGCAATCGAGTTAATCTCCCGGAAAACTTACTCGGTAAAACGGTCATGTATACGAATGACCAAAACATTTATGCCCAAAACTATGTGGATGACATAAGCGAAGAGCTTATGGATCATCCTATGTCCCCGACAAAAGTTGATATCATATTTACTGAGCAGAAAGATCAAGTGGAAATGCACAAACTGATAAAAGACATGTTTCCGGAAGTTGAAGTGACTACAAATCCTGGGCACAGGCTGACAATCGTTCCGAGAGGTGTTTCAAAATGGAGTGGCGTTTTGTATTTAGCGGATCATTTAGGCGTGAAGCGGACCGAAATCGTATCGATTGGGGACGGACTGGATGATATAGAGATGATCGCGGGATCAGGTTTGGGTGTTGCCATGGGAAATGCGGACCCTGAAGTCAAAAAAGCTGCCAAATGGGTCACCCGCTCGAACGATGATGACGGGATTGCCTATATGTTGAAAGAGTTCTTCCGCAAGCAGCACCCGATTGGATTCTTACAGAAGATGAATATGCTCAAGTGAAAGATGCTGCTCCCTTCCATCATGGAGGGTTCTTTTTTTGTTGATCAGGTTTATCTTTCCAATAAATAATTTCGTTCATTATCCATAAACTAAGTAAATCCCTAAGGAAAGGAAGAATGTAATGGACGTTATTAATGCAAAAGAAGTACAAGTTGGCGATGAGGTGTTTGTCATTTATAATAATCCGCACGTTCCCTCAGTTTCAAACGTAAGGGCTGCAGAAATTGTGCAGCATCCGAAAGATCCTAATGCAGTCGCTTTATTCCTGAACGATACCTTTCATACGATTGAAGATGATGATGCATTATTTTCATCAGAAGCGGCTGCGGAACAAGCCTATAGTAATTTCATTAATGATCAATTGACATGAGAAAAGTAAGAAGCCCCCGCTTAGGATTGCGGGGGCTTCTGTTTATGTCATTTTGCAGCGTGAATCACACGTAGCATCGCATGAATTTGGCCCATATGGTAAGTTTCATGGAAGAGGGCAAGGTTCACCATTTCCCCATATGTTTCGAACCCTTTGAATGGTTCTTCGAGTTTTTCGGCCAAACGCTCTTCAGGAATGGCAAGAAGACGATCAAGCTGTTCTTTAAATTGCTCAATTAATACTTCAACAGAAGGGACTTCATCCGTCCAATCAGCAGGACTGGTTCCTTGAGCAAAGAATTCAGCGTAATTGGCGGGCAAGTTACCTGCTGCCGGATGGTCAAGCAAGAACTTTTCCGTTACAAATAATGTATGGCCAAGATGCCAGTGAATATTATTATTAAATCCTTCGGGTTGAATATCTGTCAGTTCAGGGGTAATCCGGTCGATGACCCTCTCGAAGAACTTACCTCTAATTAGGGAAAAACGTTTTTGTAATGGGTTCATGTTAGTAGCTCCTTCTAGTTGTCGCAATAAAAACGTCCACCGCCAACGACAATGGTACGCTTGTCAGCTTGTAATGAGATTTCAGTCTTTCTAATGATAATCTATTTATGAATTAAATCAAGTGATGCATAAGCGTGCTTTTCTTATTTCTGATAAAAGGTGGGGCGCCGCGTTTTGTTATCGTGCATCAATATAAATGAAAATATCCCTATCAAGGCTCGGACGAAGCCTTGATAGGGATAGGTTGAATAGCTATGAATGAATGATTAAGTAAGTACAACTTGTTTTTTGTTTTCTTGTTTCTCACCTAAATCGTTAAAATCATAAGCATATTCTATATAAATTTGATGCCAAATCATAAATACAATGATGGTCCATAACTTCCTGCTATTATCCTTTTTGCCAGCGACATGTTCCTGCATTAAGTCAAAAATCGCTTTTTTATTTAAAAGGTAATCTGTGGGGCTAGTACGAATCAAATTGTTGGCCCAATCATACATTTCATCCTTTAACCAATGGCGGATAGGCACAGGGAAGCCTAATTTCTTCCGATTTAATACATGGTCAGGTACGATTCCCTCGGCTGCTTTACGAAGTATATATTTAGTCGTATTGTTTTTGATCTTTTGCTCTGAATGAATCTTTGTCGCGACATTAAACACTTCTTTATCCAAGAAAGGAACGCGTAGTTCAAGAGAGTGAGCCATCGTCATTTTGTCGGCCTTCAACAGAATGTCTCCTTGCAGCCAAGTAAGAATATCTAAATGCTGCATTTTCGTAACGGCATCATATGATCTGGATTGATTGTAAATGGGATCAGTCACGGTCGTATAGCCCAAGTTTGGTTTATATTCCGAAAGCAATGATTTCTTTTCACGTTCTTCAAATATTTTTGCATTACCGATGTACCTCTCTTGCAAAGGGGTGACACCACGTTCAATGAAGTTTTTCCCCTTCACTCCATCCGGTAAAATCCTACTCATCACTTTTAACAGGTTTTTGATCGGATTCGGGATATGGTTGAACATTTTCAATGATTGAGGTTCCCTATAGATATTATAACCACCGAAAAGCTCGTCCGCCCCTTCACCGGATAATACCACTTTTACATGTTTTCTGGCTTCACGGGCCACGAAATATAAAGGGACGGCCGCTGGGTCTGCCAGTGGGTCATCCATGTGCCAAATGATTTTAGGGAGTTCAGCAAGATATTCCTCAGGCGAAATGATATAGCTGATATTCTCTAGATTAAGGGCGTGGGCTGTTTCTTTCGCCACGTCGACTTCACTGAATCCATCCCGTTCAAAACCGACAGAGAACGTTTTTAGTTTGGGGTTGACCTCCTTGGCAAGGGAAACGATGATCGAAGAATCAATGCCTCCGGATAGGAACGATCCCACCGGTACATCACTTCGCATATGCACATTCACCGAATCTATTAAAACATCACGAATTTCCTTGGAAAGTTGTGTTTCGGATAGGCCCATCGGTTTGAAAGTCGGTGCCCAATATCGGCTGATATTCATCTTGCCACCTGGCTTTTTCGTGAAGCAATGGCCTGGCGCTAGTTTTTTAATTTGGCTTGTCATCGTATCGGGTTCAGGTACATATTGAAAGCTAAGATAGTGCTGTAAGGAGTCGGAATCTATCTTTCCTTCCATCGCTAGAAGAATACTCTTCTTTTCTGAAGCAAAATAAGTTAGTTCCTCTTGTTCTGAGTAAAAGAAGGGCTTGATGCCAAACTGATCTCTGGCCCCGAATATCGATTGCTCCACTTTATCCCAGATGACAAAAGCAAACATGCCTCTTAATTTGCTCACCATACGTTCCTTTTGGTCACTGAACAGGGCAATGATGACTTCTGTGTCCGATTCGGTAGTAAATTCATAACCTTTTTGGATTAGTTCTTCGCGTAATTCTATATAGTTATAGATTTCACCATTGAAGATGATCCAATACCGATCATTTTCATAAGAAAGGGGCTGGTGTCCACTTTCGATTCCTATGATACTGAGTCGTCTGAAACCAAAATTGACATACGCATCATTATAATAACCTTCATCATCCGGACCTCTATGTGTAATAAGCGTATTCATTTTATTTATTTGATCTTTCATGTCTATATTCATTTGATTGGGTTTTTGATGCATACAACCAACAAATCCACACATTTTGGGGGTCACCTACCTACTTAATAGTATTAATCTCTGATTCTCGTTTTTTTAGGAATGATCCATGACTGACAGTAGTTCATCTACATTACATTCGAGGGAAGAGGAGATTGAAGAAAATTGAAAATCCATACATTTTTATCCTGATATTAAATATTATTACAAACAATCTCATCATTATAATGGAAGAAATTACATTTTTCAACCGTTTCACCATTTTTTATACATCACGTGCTGGATAAATTTCGTTTTGGTGTATACTTTTGGCTCTTTATGTCTGGAGTATGAAGGAAACGTAACGAGGAGTAAGTCTCCCTCATGACGCGTGCTTGTGGTTTCTATAATAGAAAGGGTTAAAATAGAACGGCTTCTTATCGTGAAGATCGACATGGGCTTGGGGAAAATAATTGTGAATGGGATGGTCGGAGGGAGTCGATCCATCGATTTGCTTTGATGACCATAACATAAAAAAGCCAGGCGCCCGGATTTTCTGGAAAATCGGTGTGCCTGGCTTTTGAGTTATCAGTTAGAAGCTTGAACGAGAAGCTTCATCGCATGAATTTGTCCGATATGATTCGTTTCGTGTAAGACGACAAAGCTAATGAAGTCCTCCACTGTTTCCATCCCCTTGAATGGATTTTCCACTTTATCAGCATATTTTTCTTCTGGAATCGCAAGAAGGCGATCGAGTTGCTCCTCTAACTGTAGCTTCAGTGTATCAGTGGATGGGACATCCTCTGGCCAGTCAGCTGGCTTTGAACCATATCCGAATAGTTGTCCATAGTTGTCAGGTAGGTTACTGCCATTTGGAGAGTCCAATAAGAATTTTTCCGCTGCACTCAATACATGACCAAGGTGCCAATGGATCGTATTGTTGAATCCTGAAGGCTGGACATCCATAAACTCTGGCGATAATCCCTTGATTTCACTTAGTAAACTGCTCCGGGTGACTTTTAACTGGTTTTTTATGTAATTCAATTTATATTCCTCCACATCTTGTTAGAAAATTTCTTCTAAATAAAAGTATAACAAGGTTATGGATATTCACCAAGTTTGAGTGAAAGGGTTTTTACGTTTTTCATTTTTCTTCTTGAAATTGTCAGAAAATTATTTATAATGAGAATATGTTATAAAATCTTACATTTCTGTGTTATATATGTGGGTTGACTCGTTTGTAAATCAGTTCTTTTAGAATGATAGAAGGAGAGAAGTCATGCGTTTAACGGCAAGGGAACAGGAGAAATTAATGGTCGTGGTTGCAGCGGATTTAGCTAGAAGAAGAAAAGAGAGAGGAGTGAAATTGAATTATCCGGAGTCCATTGCCTTGATCACGTATGAAATCATGGAAGGGGCACGGGATGGACGCTCTGTTGCGGAGCTTATGCAATTTGGCCGGATGATTCTATCCAGTGAGGATGTAATGGAGGGGATCCCGGAGATGATCCACGATATTCAAGTGGAAGCGACGTTTCCGGATGGAACAAAGCTTGTGACGGTCCATAATCCAATTCAGTAAGGAGGCTGGGGCATGATACCAGGTGAATATATCTTGAAAAGAGATTCGATTGTGTGCAATGAAGGGAAGCTTGCGACAGGCATTTCTGTCATCAATCGGGGAGATCGACCGATTCAGATTGGCTCCCATTTTCATTTTTATGAAGTGAACAACGGGTTGGAATTTACTCGTGAAGAAGCCTATGGGAAACGGTTGAACATTCCTGCGGGAACGGCGGTCCGCTTTGAACCAGGCGATGAAAAGGAAGTGGAGCTGATTCCTTTTGGCGGCAAAAGGGAAGTGTACGGATTAAGCAATCGAACGAACGGACCGCTTGATGTGGAGGGTGAAGGATGAGTCATGAAATGTCACGGAGGCAATATGCCGACATGTTCGGTCCGACGACCGGGGATTTAGTCAGACTGGCAGATACAGAGCTTTTCATAGAAATAGAAAAAGATTTCACTAGATATGGAGATGAAGTGAAGTTCGGCGGGGGAAAGGTCATACGTGATGGGATGGGACAGCATCCAACAGCTGAAAGGGAAGGGGTCATGGACCTTGTCTTCACGAATGCAATCATCGTCGATTATACGGGCATCTATAAAGCGGATATCGGGGTGAAGGATGGGCAGATTGCGGCAATCGGTAAAGCAGGAAATCCCCTATTGATGGATGGGGTGACCATGACGATTGGTGCGGCGACTGAAATCATCGCTGCCGAAGGAAAGATCGTGACCGCGGGAGGCATTGACGCACATATTCATTTCATTGCACCCCAGCAAATAGAGACGGCATTATCGAGTGGGATCACGACGATGATTGGCGGAGGAACAGGACCGGCAACCGGAACGAATGCCACGACGTGTACACCCGGAGCCTGGAATATCCATAAAATGCTTGAGGCGGCTGAACATTTCCCCATGAATTTCGGTTTTTTGGGAAAAGGCAATGCCTCGGCAAAAGAACCACTCATCGAGCAGGTCAAGGCAGGGGCCATCGGGCTGAAATTGCATGAAGATTGGGGGACCACGGCAGCGGCCATCGATACAAGCTTGTCCGTAGCGGATGAATATGATGTCCAGGTAGCCATCCATTCCGATACCCTTAATGAAGGCGGCTTTGTCGAGGATACGATTGAAGCCATCAAGGGCCGTGTGATTCATACCTATCATACCGAGGGAGCGGGTGGCGGACATGCACCGGACATTATTAAGGCCGCGAGTTATCCGAATATTTTGCCTTCTTCCACGAACCCGACGCGCCCGTATACCATCAATACGCTGGAAGAGCATTTAGACATGTTGATGGTATGCCATCATTTGGATCCCTCCGTACCGGAGGATATCGCCTTTGCCGATTCCCGGATAAGGAAGGAAACGATAGCTGCTGAAGACATTCTCCATGATTTAGGCGTCTTCAGTATGATCAGCTCGGATTCCCAGGCAATGGGCAGGGTGGGAGAAGTCATCCTGCGGACATGGCAGACGGCGGATAAAATGAAAAAACAACGGGGAAAGATGTTGGAAGAGAAAGGGGATGGCGATAATTTCCGTGTGAAGCGATATGTCGCCAAGTATACGATTAATCCTGCCATCACTCATGGAATCTCCGATGTTGTCGGATCATTGGAAGAAGGGAAATTTGCAGATTTGGTCGTGTGGGACCCGGCCTTTTTTGGAGTGAAACCGGATATGATCGTAAAAGGGGGAATGATTGCCCACAGCATCATGGGAGACCCCAATGCCTCCATTCCGACCCCACAACCGGTTTTGTATCGTCCGATGTTTGCGAGTTTTGGGCAAGCCGTTTCGGGTACATCAATCACCTTTCTATCTAAAGCTGCTTATGAAGCGGGAATCCACAAGGAAATCGGGTTGAAGAAAATTGTGAAAACCGTCTCGAATATCCGGAATCTTACAAAGAAAGACATGAAGTTAAACGGGGAAACACCCGTCATCGAAGTGGATCCACAAACATATGAAGTGACGGTCGACGGTGATTTAATTACGTGTGAGCCGGCAGAAAACCTGCCAATGGCACAGCGATACTTTTTATTCTGAGGTGAATAGCATGATTGTCGAAAAGGTGATAGGAAACGTTGAGTCCATTCAAAATAAACCGAAACATATGGAACGGGTTTTTCTAGAAAGCGATGCTTTAAGAAAAAGAATTCAACGTGTGAAAACGGATCATGGCAATGAGATTGGAATAAGGCTCAAGGAAAACAAAGATTTAATGGATGGCGATATTTTGTATATGGATGAAAAGAATATGATCGTGGTTCAGACGATCGATGATGATATCTTAACCATCACGCCTACATCCGTCGGGCAGATGGGCAATATCGCACATCAATTGGGAAATCGCCATTTGCCGGCACAGTTTGAAGGGGATGAAATGCTGGTTCAATATGATTATCTGGTTGAAGAGCTGCTTGCAGAGCAAGGCATTCCCTTTCGCCGTGAGAAAAGAAAGGTAAAACAGGCATTCCGTCACATCGGCCATTCCCATGATTGAACGGTTGTTTCCGCTCATCCAGCTTTGTGATTCGAATTTTCCGTCCGGTTCGTTTTCCCACTCCTTCGGGATGGAGACCTATATACAGGAAGAAAAGATTCATGATGCACACTCTTTCAAAGAATTTTTAAAGGTCTATATCTTGAAGTCCTTATCTTATACCGATGGCCTGGGGTGCCGTATCGCATATGCACTCATTCTGGATCAAGATGAGGAAGGGATTTGGGATTTGGATGAAAAGCTATTTGCGAGCTGTTCTGCCAAAGAATCAAGGGAAGCTTCAAGAAGGATTGGGCAGCAGATGGCAAAGCTTTGTATGACACTGTACCCATCCGATATGTTGTCAATCTATCTAATCAAAATCAAAGAAAAGAAATGTTACGGTCATCCGGCAATCGTCTTTGCACTTGTCTGTACGGAGCTTGGCATTTCCGTAGACATGGCCATCACAGCTTGCCTGTATGCGGCCGTTTCTTCCCTTATTCAAAATGCAGTCAGAGGAATCCCGTTAGGACAGACCGCTGGACAATCACTGTTGTTATGGACACATGGCATCATACAAACAGCGGTGGTAGTAATCAAGGAAATGACAGAGGATGAGCTTGGGAGGACGTTACCGGGTTTGGAAATCTCCCAAATGAGGCATGAGCAATTGCATGTAAGGCTATTTATGAGTTGAATAGAAAAGAGGTGACAGGTTTGCTCTTAGAAGGGACAAACCGATTATGATGAAGCAGGTTGTGAAAATTGGTGTAGGTGGCCCGGTTGGTGCCGGGAAAACGATGCTCGTCGAAAAGTTGACGAGGGCAATGGCAAATGATTTCAGCATGGCCGTCGTCACGAATGATATTTATACGAAGGAAGATGCTCTTTTTCTCATGAAAAACGGTGTGTTGCCTGAAAATCGGATCATCGGGGTGGAAACGGGAGGCTGTCCGCATACGGCGATTCGGGAAGATGCTTCGATGAACTTCGCGGCGATTGATGAATTGGAGGACCTTCATCCTGATCTTGATTTAATTTTCGTTGAAAGCGGCGGTGATAATTTAGCAGCCACATTTAGTCCGGAGCTCGTGGATTTTTCGATTTATATCATAGATGTGGCCCAAGGGGAGAAAATCCCGCGAAAAGGCGGACAAGGGATGATCAAATCGGATTTGTTCATCATTAATAAAACGGATTTGGCCCCTTACGTTGGAGCTAGTCTTGAAGTGATGGAACGCGATACATTGGCAACACGCGGAAATAAGCCCTTCTTTTTTACGAATTTAAAAGATGAAAAAGGATTAGAGGATGTGGTGAACTGGATTAAATCCGAGGCCTTTTTCATAGGGTTAGAGCAATGAATTGGACCGGTAGCATCCGCTTGACGTCAGTACTGAAAAAGGGGCGGACGATTGTGAAGGACAGTTATCATGAGGGAGCTTTCAAACTGTCCCGTCCTGTTTTTCTGGATGAAACTTCACCCACCTACTTTCTCATTCATGTCGGGGGTGGTTATGTCGGAGGTGATTGCTACCAACAGTTTTTCTGTTTAGAAGAAGGAGCACATTTGACGTTGACGACCCAGTCTGCGACAAAGGTATATAAAACTACGGGAGAACCGGCAAGGCAGGAGACTGAAATGGTATTAAGAAAGGGAAGCTTCCTCACCTATGTTCAGGACCCGTTGATTGCATATGAAGGTGCACGGTATATACAAGATACGACCATACATATGGATAAAGGGTCAGGGCTACTGCTCACGGATATCTTCACCCCGGGATGGTCCAAGAGCGGCAAGGATTTTACATACGATTGGATTCGTTCGAAAATGAATGTGTTTTATGATCGGAAAAGGCTGATTATGGATCATGTATTATTGCAACCATCCGATCAGATGGAATCCATTTTGTTATTGGAAGGATACAGCCATTTTGGTTCATTATTGTTCATACATGATGGGCTAAGTGAGGACATGATAACGCAATTAGAAGAATCGCTATCTGATTTCGGGCAAAAGGCAAGAATCGGTTTTTCGAGATTGCCTATACGAGGACTGATGGTAAGGGTATTGGCGAATCAAACTCAGTTAATCGAGAAAATATTCGCCGTTTCCGAGAATCTTTTACGGAGCCTTGCATTGCAGAAAGATGTTGTGTTTTATCGTAAATACTAACTTATTAATAGACGGGATTGAGTGGTATGGAAATGAGTTTATTGCTAGTTTTAGGAATCGGATTTTTATTAGGCATCAAGCATGCTCTTGAACCGGATCACGTGATCGCTGTTTCGACCATTGCCAGCCGAAGCAAGAAAATCTGGAAGTCGTCGCTCGCCGGGGTGTTTTGGGGAATTGGTCATACACTGACACTCCTGGTTTTCGGTGTCGTCCTGATCCTGTTGAAAGATGAGATACCGGAAGCTTGGGCAATGTCACTCGAGTTTCTTGTGGGAATCATGTTGGTGTATCTAGGAATGACCACGATTTTTTCCTGGAAGAATGCTCATGAACATGACCATTTTGAAAGAAATACCTACCTGAAATCGATGTTCATTGGGGTCGTCCATGGACTTGCCGGAAGTGCCGCGATGGTCCTTCTTACGATGAGCACGATAGATTTTGCCTGGCAGGGAGCTTTATATATCATTATTTTTGGGGTGGGGACCTGTTTAGGCATGCTCTTGTTTACGACCATATTGAGCATTCCGTTTGTGACTAGCGCTTCCTCAAAAAAAACGAATCGCTCTCTTCTTCGGTTGACGGGTGTCGTCAGTACGGTTTTCGGAATTTATTATATGTATAACCTTGGTGTGAATGAACAGCTATTTACGATTTGGTTTGGTTGATTTACTCAAATATTCGAGTCGGAAACTTTCAGGCAATCAGCTTGGGGGTTTTTTCCTCTTTCAGCTTAAACGATCCTATTATTTTCCATAAGTTAACGAGTATAATGACTATATGGGAAAGTAGTTTGCATAGGGGGTGGAGGTAATGAAGTGGAGATTAATGTTATTTGCACTATGCCTAGTATCATTAACGTTTGCTTCGGGTTGTTCTGATAGGGAAGAACGTATTTCAATCCAAAAACGAATAGGAAAAGATACATATAGATTTGAAGCCTATAAAGAAAACATAAATATGAAAAAGACTGTAAAAACAAAAGAAATTTTGGAAAATGTGACGTGGAAGGAAAATCCCATGGAGAAAGATGACCGGAAAGCAGACTTCATCTTCTACTTTAATGATCGCAACTTTGGGGATGAAATCCCTGTTTACTTTGTGTGGTTGGGTTCCGGTGAACATGCGCTGGAAGTTACGAAAGATGATCAAAACAAGTATGTGCAATTAAACGAAGAAGACTCTGCTGTCATCTTGGACTTACTACAATAACCGATTCTTATAAGAAATGGGGGAGAAAAACATGAAAAGTAAACATCCGGTTTTACATTTTCCCAAGACGGGCGTTGAGAAAATGATGGATATCGTTTCACTTCTCTTCATCGTAATCAACCTGGTTTATTTAATCAGTGTATGGAACACATTACCCGCCGAAGTCCCGATTCACTTTAATGGAAAAGGAGAAGTGGATGGATGGGGAGGAAGAGCGTTGATTTGGCTCCTTCCTACCATCAGCCTTTTTTTATGGGTTGGCTTGACGTTGTTGGAGAGGGTCCCGCACCTTTTTAATTACCCAATCGAAATAACCGAAAAAAATGCTGCATTTCAATATAGAAATGCTCGAATGATGAGTTTGTTTTTGAAGGTGGAGATCATCCTCTTTTTCCTGTATACGAGTTGGGAATCGGTTCATGTGGCGATGGGGAAGGAAGAAGGCCTCGGAACATTAGCTCTGTCCATTTTCCTGATCTTGCTTTTAGGTTCCGTCGCTTTCTTTGTAACCCAATCGGTCCGTAATGCAAAATAAACCGGGTCTGCCTTGATGAAGACCCGGTTTAAACACCCTGTTTTTAACGGAGTTCAGTGACCTTACTTTTTGAACGTAAAAGTGGCATCGTACAGCAGCGGAAAGAGCCACCGGATTTGATGATTTCACTTATATCGACTTCAATTACTTCATATCCCCGTTCTCGAAGCTGATTGTTGACCTTTTTATTGCAAGGAAGACTGAACAATTTCTTATTTCCGATGGAAAGAACATTCGTGCCCATTGTGAATTGTTCATCTCCGTTCACTTCGATCAGATCGTAACGTGAACCTAAAAAGTCTAGTTCCTTCTTGGTAAGGGCATCAGGGAAAACGAGAGCCTCGGTCGGTGAAAGAATATTGAATATGCAGTCCAAGTGGAGATACTTTTCAACGAAAGGAACCGGTATGACCTCGTATTCGGGTAATAGGCCTTGTAGTTCATTAATGGCCTTCTCATTGGTTCTATCGCTAATTCCTATATATACCGTTTTTCCATCAAGAATAACATCACCACCCTCAATATTCCCTTTACTTACATTGAAATAACGGATTTCATTTAATTCAAGCCACAGTTTCAATAATAGTTCTTCTCCTGAACGTATCGCATTTGCCATTTCGGCAACATAAACAGTATTACCTATGGTAAAGCCGATATCCCTTGTGAAGACCTGTTCTGGATATGTAGATTGGGGTGGTAGTTTTATGACGTCCACTCCTTCATTCCTAAGTGCCGTCACAAAATTTGCATGCTGTTTCATCGCTAGTATCCTATCTATGTTTTCCTCTTTAAATTCTTTTTGAGTTTCATTGATGACTTCGCGTATTTCCATATACCTTGGTTCACAGACGATTACCTGAGAAAGGATAGAGTATTCACTTGTACAGGAAGCATCGAGTTCCTCATTAAGATTGTTTGCCATGGATTAACTCCTCTACATATCATTTATCTATACTTTACCTCTATTTTCTATAAAAAAAACAAAATAGAAGTCGATTTATAAAATAAAATGTAAAATCCTGATCAATTGAAAAAGGATTATTTTTGATGTGGTCGAATATATAAATGGAAGCGTTTTCTATATAAGGGGGAGATTATTATGATGGACACTCCATTGATTATGACGCAAATCATTGAGAGAGCTGAAAAGTATTTTCCGAAAAAAGAAGTGGTTTCCCGTACGGACGGCGGGGTCCATACATTTACGTATGCAGAAACTGCCCAGCGGACAAGAAGGCTCACAAGCGTTTTCGAAAAAATGGGCATCAAGACCGGTGACAAAATTGGAACACTGGCATGGAATCATCACCGACACCTGGAAGCTTACTTTGCCATCCCTTGTCATGGAGCAGTCCTCCATACAATCAATATGCGTCTATCTCCTCAGCATATTTCTTATATCGTCAATAGTGCGGAAGATCGCCTTTTACTTATAGATCCAGATGTGATTCCATTACTGGAAATGATCAAGGATGAGCTGACTACGGTTGAAGGATACATCATCATGACCGATGAAGAGGCGCTTCCCGAGACTACTTTATCACCCGTCTATCATTATGAAACATTATTGGCTGAAGGAAATCCAGCACAGCCATTCATTAAGGATTTGGATGAAAATGCTCCAGCAGGTTTGTGTTACACATCGGCCACAACAGGGAACCCAAAAGGAGTCCTTTATTCACATAGAGGGATTTTATTGCACGCGATTGCATTGGGCCTGGCTGATTCGACGGCAATAAGCGAGCGGGATGTAGCGCTTCCGGTCGTGCCGATGTTTCATGTAAATGCGTGGGGCATGCCATTTGCAAGTGTTTGGTTCGGAACGAAGATGGTCTTGCCGGGACCGAACTTCACACCGAAAATTTTGGCGGAGCTCATTGAAACCCAGAAGGTCACAATTGCGGCCGGCGTTCCGACAATCTGGCTTGGGCTGTTGAAGGAGCTTGAGACGGGAAATCATGACACAAGTAGTATGCGCACCATTTTATGCGGTGGGTCGGCTGCCCCGAAAAGCATGATCAGGACATTCGAGCAAAAATACAATATCCCATTCCTTCATGCCTATGGAATGACTGAAACAAGCCCGCTTGTATTCGTTGCGAAACCGAAGAGCTACCAGGATGACCTGCCTGAGGAAGAACTTTATGACCTGAAGGCCAAACAGGGACTTGTCGCGCCCATGATTGAAATTAAAGTCGTAGGCCAAGATGGTGAAGTGAAGCCCGATGGAAAAGAGATGGGTGAGTTACTTATAAGAGGACCTTGGATTGCCGATGAGTATTTTAAGGATGAACGATCAGAGGAAACCTTTAAAGATGGCTGGCTCTATACCGGTGATGTCGTCACAATCGATGACGAAGGGTTTGTCAAAATTGTCGATCGGACGAAGGACTTAATCAAAAGTGGAGGCGAATGGATTTCCTCGGTTGATATAGAAAACACCTTAATGGCCCATGAAGGGGTTTTCGAAGCAGCTGTCGTTGCCATGCCGCACGAAAAATGGCAGGAACGGCCAGTCGCCTGTGTCGTTTTAAAAGACGGGTACAAAGACCAAGTGACGCAGGAAGACATCCTTGAATTTTTAAAACCACAGTTTGCGAAATGGTGGCTACCGGATGAAATCATTTTTATGGATGAAATCCCAAAAACGGGTGTAGGAAAGTTCTTGAAAAGGGCGCTTCGTGAACAGCTTAAGGATACATACCTGCAAAGTTGAACGCTAAGAGAACCATGGATAGGAAAAAAATGAAGGAATGAAAAAGAGGAGGAAAATTAGTGAATATTGAATCGACTTCATCTACAGGTACTGTTTTAGTTACATGCACGGAGAGAACGGCGACGGTCACTTTGAATCGCCCGGAGTCCATGAATGCAATAAATCCAGCCATGCTAAACGACTTTATTTATGCCCTTAAGGAAGTGGGCGAGAATGAAGATATTGACGTCGTCATTTTAAAAGGGAATGGAAAGGCATTCTCTTCAGGTGGAGATATCAAGATGATGCTTGGATCCGATGAGGAAAATGGTTTTGATAGCCTCATGGATGGAATAAGTGAATTGGTTACAACCTTATATTTCATGCCTAAATTGACCATCAGTGAGATCCACGGTGCAGTGGCAGGTCTTGGCTTAAGCATTGCCCTTGCAACGGATTACCTCATTGCGGACTCACAAAGCAAGGTGGCCATGAACTTTATTGGTATCGGACTGATCCCAGATGGCGGAGGACACTTCTTCCTTGAACGCCGTCTTGGTGAAGTGGGGGCGAAGGAATTGATTTGGGAAGGAAAAGTCCTTACCGCCCATGAGGCAAAAGAAAAAGGCCTCATTCATGAAGTGGTGGAAGGGTCCTTGGAACAGGCGGTCGAGAAAAAAGTGCAGATCTGGCTGAAAAGTCCGGTACAGGCGATGATTAAAACGAAAAAGATCCTCAGTGAAAAAAATCGTCCCTTGTTAATAAAAATGCTTGAAATTGAAAAAGCGGCCCAAATGAAAATGCGTCAAACAGAAGATCATAAAGAGGGAATCCGTGCTTTTGTCGAGAAAAGGAAACCCGTTTTTATCGGGAAATGAAATCAGAGAGACCGTCAGGATGACGGTCTCTCTATTTTTATCCCATTCTTAGATTATCCAAAATATAAAAAAGCGCTTCCATTCTTCAACCGTTTAACGGTGAAAGAGTAATAGTGCCCCTGCAGGTGATGTGCAGCGGTGCGTTTGATCTTGATAATTTTTTTCATTTAGAATTTTTTGACCGATTTCTTTTGCCTGTTGATCAGTTTCAGCGGTGAATGCTTCGTCTAAAAGCTTTTCCCCTGTCGGTTCAAAAACGGTTAATTTATATACTTTACTCATGTTAAAACTCCCCTTTTCTCATCAATGACCGTTCAATCATTTTTCTGTATAGCATATAACCTGTTAATGAAAATTTTATCATTTTATGTCATTTTTGACTATTATTATATAAGGACGTGGAATCTTTCCCGAGAAGGCAAGTAAATGTACCAATTTATGTGAATATCTTGGGTAACTAAATTAATCCTATAGAATATGAAGTATTTCCTTTACTAAACAAAAATTTATAAATGATATAATAATGAAGAAGTAAGTAAATGATGAATGTGAATGAGTTGAAAGGGGATTTTTAAGAAATGACTGTAAGAATCGTAAATAATGTTACTGAATTGATTGGGGATACACCAGTCGTAAAACTTAATCGTTTAACCGCGGAAGGCGATGCGGATGTATATGTCAAACTGGAATATTTCAATCCAAGCCGAAGTGTAAAAGACCGGGCAGCCTTTAATTTGATCCGTCAGGCTGAGCTGGACGGGCTAATCCAACCTGGGGCAACGATCATCGAGCCGACTTCAGGGAATACGGGGATTGGTCTTGCCATGAATGCTGCTGCCAAAGGCTACCGCGCGATCATGGTCATGCCGGATAATATGTCAAAAGAGAGAATCAATATACTGAAAGCCTATGGAGCGGAAGTGGTCCTTACTCCAGCGGCAGACCGGATGCCAGGTGCGATTCGAAAAGCGGAGGAGCTAGCCGCAGAGATTCCTAATAGCTTTATCCCACAGCAATTTGAAAACAAGGCTAATCCAGATATTCACCGGGTTACGACTGCAGTCGAGATATTGGACCAAATGGATCGGAATCTCGATGTGTTTATCGCAACTGCCGGTACAGGTGGAACAATTACAGGAACAGGTGAAGCTTTGAAAGAAGCGTTGCCTGAGCTAAAGGTTGTTGTCGTTGAGCCTCAAGGCTCACCTGTTCTTTCAGGAGGGAAGCCAGGTCCTCATAAGCTTGTCGGAACAAGCCCAGGTTTTGTTCCAAGCATTTTAAATACGGATGTCTTCGATGAAATCCTTCAAGCAACGGATGAAAATGCCATATCGACAATGAAGGACATGGCTGCGAAGGAAGGTATTTTAATTGGGCCTTCCGGTGGGGCCGCTGTCTGGGGTGCCCTTCAGGAAGCACGCCGCCTTGGAAAAGGAAAACGCGTACTGTGTATTGCACCGGATAATGGCGAGCGATATTTAAGCATGGATATCTTCAAATAAAAACAAAGACCGAATGCAGGGCATCTAAAAAGTGCCTGCGATTCGGTCTTTTTAATTATAAAATGGTCTATACTGTTTTCACCTAAACTAACTGGATTCATTCCTGTCATTAATATGGGAAAGTATGTTCTGGATATGATAAAATAAAAGTAAATAAATGTTAGGGGACGAGGTGGTTATGGTGAGTGCCGTTACGTTCATTCATGCGGCAGATCTTCATTTGGACAGCCCTTTTTCAGGATTGAGGGATTTGCCGGCATCCATATTAAAAGACATCAGGGAAAGTCCATTTAAGTCTTTTCAAAGAATTGTGAAGAATGCGATCTGTCGTCATGTCGACTTCATGGTGATATCAGGTGATTTGTTTGATGGGGAAAATCGGAATCTTCGGACACAGGTCCGTTTTCGGAGTGAAATGGAAAGACTTCAGCAACATGGGATTCCGGTTTTCATCGTTCATGGGAACCATGATCACCTTAGTGGCTCTTGGATTAAAGTGGACTTTCCTGAAAATGTGCATATTTTTTCAGACGAAATGGAAGTCAAGCGGTTTGAAAAGATGGACGGAACAACAGTCCATTTATATGGCTTCAGTTATCCACGGCGGCATGTAACGGAACGAATGATAGAATCGTATGTAAAATCAGAAGCTGCCGATTATCATATCGGCCTTCTTCACGGGAATTTAGAAGGAAATTCGGATCATGGAAACTATGCTCCCTTTTCATTGAATGAGCTTACTGAAAAGGACTTTGATTATTGGGCATTAGGTCATATACATAAGCGCCAGGTCGTTTCAGAATATCCACTTGTCATCTATCCGGGAAATATACAAGGGAGGAATCGGAAGGAGTTGGGTGTAAAGGGCTGTGTGTTGGTCGAAATGGACGGAGAAGAAAAAAGGCACTCCTTTATCGAAACATCCGAACTGATATGGGAAAGTGTACTCTTTAAAGTCTCGGCAACCGCTGGCTTTGATGATCTTTATAAGCAGTGCAAGGAGATGAACGGGCAAATACGTTCGGATGATAAGGGTTATCTCATAGACATCCAGCTGGATGTCGAGGATCCTTTTGTCTTCTCACGTGAATTACTAGAAGATTTAACCCGGCTTTTACAGGAAGAGGAAGAGCAGGAGCAATCATTCGTGTGGGTACATAAGATCACCCTTCAGCCATCTTCCTTACGTAAAGCGGGAAAAAGGCTGACACCTTTTACAAATGAAATAGCCAAATTGACTGCTGATTTTGCCGATATAGAAAAGGTCCTAGCGCCACTTTACAAACAGGCTAAATCAAGGAGATTTCTCGATGCCTTGAGTCAGGAAGAGGAGCAAGAGCTCATGAATGAGGCTGAAAGATGGCTGTTGCAGGTATTTGAATCATAATGGTCAATTGAAGGAGGAACCCGATTTGAAAATTAAAGACCTCCATGTTTATGGCTATGGGAAACTGGAAAACCAGAGGTTCTTAGAAATGGGGCAGCTGCAGGTCTTCTTTGGGGAGAATGAGTCAGGTAAATCCACAATCATGTCATTCATACACAGTCTTTTATTTGGTTTTCCGACAAAGGTTCAAAATGTTCGGCGATATGAGCCTAAACTTCATGCCAAGTATGGCGGGAGACTCACGCTTATTACAAAAAAAGATGGTGAAGTCATCATTGAACGGGTGAAGGGGAAGGCAACGGGAGATGTGAAAATCACATTCCAGGATGGGAGAACCGGAGGCGAAGAAGAGCTTAATGAAATTCTTCATGGCATGGATAAAAACTATTATCAGTCCATCTTTTCTTTTGACCTTCAGGGGTTACAAGGCTTGTCTGCCCTTAGTGAAGGGGACATGAGTAAATATTTACTTTCGGCAGGCCTGATAGGGAATGATCGGTTGCTGGAGGCGGAAACGAAGCTACAGAAGGAGATGGATCTCCGGTTCAAACCTTCCGGGCAGAAACCACTATTAAACGTGAAAATAAAAGAGCTTAAAGAATTGGAGAAACAAGTCAAAGCTGCCGAAGTGGAACAACAGTCTTATACTGTTTTGTGCCAAGATGAAATCGAGCTGAAAAGCCAACTGTCCAGCTGTCTGGAACAAATCCAAGAGATGGAGAGAAAACTTGTTGAATCGAGTTCTTTTTTACGAATTAAGCCATTATTCGAGGAACGCCGGGAAATTGAAGCAAGATTGAATGACATTGGGGACATGAAACTTCCTTCGGATGGTTTGAGGCGGTTAGAGCAGCTGCAAGCCGTTGAAGTTCCATTAAATGCTCAACTGGCGGCCTTGAATGAGAAGGTGCGTAAAATCGAAAGGGACCTTATGCAAAATGAAAGTGGTTCGTTCCTTAGGAAGAATAAAGAAAAGGTCGAATTTGCCATCGAACAAGGGGCGATGCTGGATAAGCTAGAGCTGGAAATAAGGAAAGTAGAACATGAAATTCAGGCTGAAGCAAAAAAAATCGAAAGGATTAAGCAGGATTTATTTTGGGATGCTGCTGATCAACATATCAGTAAGCTTGATACCAGTACGTTCATGAAAGAAAAAATAAAGAGAGCGGAAAGGGAAAAGCATCATTTGCACCAAAATGAAAATCTGCTTGATGAAAAATACAGTCGGCAAAAAGTGGGTCTGGACACGACGGAAGCACGGATGAAGGAATTAAAGGCAAAGCTTATGCCTTCGGAAAAAAGAAACGAGTTGGAAGCCATCGTCAACAAACGACAGGATTCCAACTTTGACGAAGTGAAAAGGCAATTTCTTGATGAGCAAATTTCAGAGCTGGAGGGCCAACTAGACTCCCGGAAGAAGCGACAGGATCATCATAAGCGCTTCCACTTACTAACTGGCGGATTGATTATCCTCATATGTGTGATTGCGATAGGAAGCTTCGTCAAAGGCCAGAGCCTAGGCGGATTTATTTTACTGAGTGCAGCCATTGTATTGGCTGTTTCTCGGTTCCTTTCCAAAGGTGACGATAGTCTGGTTGGACAGTCTGCGCAACTTGAGCAAGCGAAAAGGAAACGTGCAGCGTTGGATCGGGTCAATAAATCTCAAAGGGACATGAGTGCAGAGGCTATGAAGCAGCTCATCAACCAAGATGATGACTTTCAAAAACAGCTGGACCATGAAATGTTTAAATATAAAGAACGGGAGGATTCCTTCGAATCCACCATCCAGGAATATGCCGCATGGGAGGAGAGAAAGGTACAGCTACTAGAAACCGTGAATGCCATCATGACTTCTTGGGGCTTCCCGCATCCAGGTTCGGACGTCAATCTAGAGTCTGCCTTTGACGAGTTGGTGAAGTGGAAGGCAGCAGTTGAAAGAAAGAATGAATATATCGAGACCCATCGCTTATTAAAAGCCGATTTCCATAGTATATCGGATGCGTTATTTGATTATGCCTTACAGATTGGCAAAGAGCCATCCACATGGAAGGATGCCATCCTAACGTTGAAAAAGGAAGTTCACCTCATGGCGGATCAAACAGCCAAGTTTGTGCAATGTCAGCAGGTACTCAGAGATTTAATGAGTGAAAAAGAAAGCCTGATGCTGGAAAAAGACTATCTAGAAAAGGAGAAGGCTAAGCTACTTACGAAAGCTAAGGTGGATAGTGAAGAAGCATATCGTGAAAAAGCCATTTTGGCCGATGAAAGAATCATGCTGCAAAAGCAATGGAAGTTACTCAACATTCAATTGGAGCAAGCGGATATACAACCGGAGCGAATCCAAAGATTTTCCGAACAAGGAATCAACGTGTATTCGGTTGAAAACTTGGAACAAAGACGGAAGGATCTAGTAAAGGAAAAAACAGTTTTACTGGAGAACCAAGCTGATACTCGATATAAGATCAAACAGTTGGAGGCAAATGGCGTTTATGAGGAGTTGCTGCATCGTTTCCATGAAGCAAAAGCCGCTTTTAACGAGGAAGCAAAGGAATGGGCAAAATTGGCATTGGCTAAAGGCTTATTAAATAAAACCCTGGACCGATATAAAAGGGAACGGCTTCCAAAGGTCATCGCGGAAGCGGAGCAACATTTAGTTTTTTTAACGAATGGTCGCTACCAAAGAATCATCCTGGAGCCAAAAGGTGAAGGGTTACGTGTAGAGCGGAGCGATGGCTTGAACTTCGAGGCCGAGGAAGTCAGCCGGGGAACGGCTGAGCAGATTTATGTGTCCTTAAGGCTAGCACTTGCCGATCATACTTTTGCGGAAGATCCTTTTCCCCTTATCATCGATGACAGTTTTGTTAATTTTGATGGGAAGAGGACAAAACGGATGCTTGAGCTGTTGAATAAGGTATCCCAAAGGCGTCAAGTTTTATTTTTTACGTGTCATGATCATAATTTGCACCATTTCGAGGGAAATGACGTGATTCATCTGTCCAAGCAAGCTTTGACTCCAAAATGATCATATTTTATCCTCCCCGACATAAAATGAAAAAAACCTATAATAAAGAGAGTGAACGAATTTGGACATGCATGATTTTTTGAATCGATATGATGCTTCGCTACAGTTACTCATCGAGGATGAATTTCCTGACAGACGGTGTGTTGGCGGGAAGTATTCGGTTTCGAAACATACCATCACGTTATATAAAAAAGATATCGAAATCCAATTGCAACGTTTACTTGGTTCCCTCGAAAGGCTTGAGGAATATGTATGGATCATCTTTGCCCATGAGATGGGCCATGCATTGGACCCGGACCTTTCCATGTTGAGCATGGAATTAGTTGGTCCGAGTAAACGGGAAACGCTCTATCAAATAGAACTCAATGCATGGAACATTGCAGGTGAATTGATTCCATTCATCGATCAAGGCTTATTTAGTAGAGTTAGGGATGAGTCGCTGAGCTATTGTACAAAAGACGTACTTGTTGGTTGAAAACCCTCCGGAATTGGAGGGTTTTTTGTTTTCACATCGACTCATGACTTCGAATGGAGATAGTTGAAGGGTCTTCGGGATTCCTATGGACGCGTATGTCGGTTTCCAGTATATAAGCTGAAGGATCTGAGCGTAAATGAAGGCATCGTTCTTTTTTTAAATTGACATTGAGAATCATTTTCATTAAACTAGGATTAATAGACTAAAAGGGGAGTAGTATAATGAGTCCATCTCTTAAAACCCAGTCTTTATCATGTGGTAATGCTGAAAAATCAATTATAAATGGAATGAATATAGAAATGCCTCAACCTCATAAGGTGTCACCTTCAATCGAAGAAGAGCTGCAAACGTATCGGATTTCCTTTAAAGAGGAGATAAACAATCCAAGAAACGTGGAGGATATCGAAGAATTGATTGGTTATGCAATAATCCGCTCTGGAGCAGATACTCCTAGGGTTGCCGCTTCCATGTGGTTCAGGCGTTATGCATTTTTTATTACGGCACAATTGTACATGATCAGTAAGCATCGGCTTGTTTGGAATGGTTCGCTTTCTGATTTGGCCATTCTGGATGATCCTGCAGATGTGCAATGGTTTCCAAAATTCTGGCTGAAAGAAAATAGTTGGAGCGATGTTCCGGAGAAGGAAAGCCAACAAGCATTACATACTGTATTAAATAAATTTGGCGCTGATGTCATTGTCCCACTTTCCAAATCTACTAAAGTATCAAGACTTATACTTTGGGAAAATATATGGGGGTATACGGTCTGGATGTATTCAGAGTTGTTGAAGCAATGTGATATCAAAGAAAGAGTGGAAGCCGATATCGAAAATCTGCTGGATGATGAAATCTGGCTGGGGATGGAAAAGCGGTCACCATTCAAACGCTTCATCGGGGAAAAGACGGTACCTGAATCCATGAATTCTTATAAGCGTGTGACATGCTGTTTATATTATCAAATCGAAGGTCAAATGAAATGCCCTTATTGTCCCAATAGTAACTGTTGAATGATTTGTCTAGGAACCAGGCTGTAAGTAAAGCCTGGTTTTCTTATGTGCACTTTAATAGAAACTAAACGCACTAACCAAATTGGTATGTTATAATGTTGATATTTAATTGAACGGAGGCAGTCGCATGAACAATGGGATCATTCATTATGGAATTGGTGAAGTAGTAGATATATATATGTACATCAAAACGAGTACAAAGGCGGTTGCGAGTAATGGCAAGCCATTTTTGACGCTGATTTTGTCTGATAAAACGGGTGAAATAGAGGCTAAACTCTGGGATGTATCAGAGGCTGATGAAAAAACGTACAGTGCCGAGGCTACGGTGAAGGTACAAGGAGAGGTTCAGAATTATCGCGGTCGGAGTCAATTGAAGATTCGTCATCTTAGACTGACTACGGATGCTGATGGCGTCACAAAAGGCGATTTGATTCAAACGGCACCTCTAAGTCAGGAAGAAATGATGGAGACCATCACCCAATTCATCTTTGAAATGAGAAATCCGAATATCCAAAGAGTGACTAGGCATCTGGTCAAGAAGTATCAGGAAGAACTCTTAACATTCCCTGCTGCCACTAAGAACCATCATGAGTACATGTCGGGCCTAGCTTACCATGTCGTGTCCATGCTGGGGCTTGCAAAGGCCATTTCAGGCTTATATCCATCCCTTGATAAGGACCTTCTATATGCCGGGGTCATTTTACATGATTTAGGTAAAGTCCATGAGTTATCGGGTCCTGTGTCAACTGTTTATACGGTTGAAGGGAACCTGCTGGGCCACATCACGATCATGGTGAATGAAGTGGGCAAAGCTGCGGAAGAACTTGGAATCGATACCGAAGAAATAATGATTTTGAAACATTTAGTTTTGAGTCATCATGGAAAAGCGGAATGGGGAAGTCCGAAACCGCCTATGGTGAGGGAAGCGGAAGTCCTTCATTATATAGATAACATGGATGCCAAAATCAATATGATGGATCGGGCCCTTGAAAAAGTGAAACCAGGGGAATTCACCGAAAGAGTCTTTGCACTGGATAATCGTTCATTCTATAAACCAACCTTTAAATAATGAATATGCTTCTTTCCTAACCGGGAAAGAAGCATATTTTTTTATCTCCTGCATATGCTCTAGTAAAACAATGGGGGATCTTGAAAGGAGAATGGACATGCCAATATGGATCTGGTTCGTGTTTATTGGAATCATTGTCAGTGCCGTTATGTCAATATGGACAGCGAGGAAAGAACGCATGATAGACGAAGCGTGGATTGAAAAGGAAGGGCAGAAATATATAGACCGTATGATAGAGGAAAGAGAGAAACGAAAAGAGGCCTAAGATAATAGTAAAAAGCGACAGGGGGTGGTCCCTGTCGCTTTTTAGTGTGACTATTATTTTTCTGTAGCAGTTTCGGATGTGATGGAATCTTTCAATTCTTTATCCTTGACCTTCACGTCTGCTTTTTTAATTTCGGAATCTAAAATATTTTGAACTTTAGTTTGGTCAATTTTAGCCACTTTTAGTTTATATTCAAGATCCTTTTTCATATCTTTATACGATTCTTTTTCTTTCTTATCCTGCAATTGGATGATATGGTAGCCAAATTCAGATTTTACTGGCTTGGAGATTTCGTCTTTTTTCAGCTTAGCTGCAGCTGTTTCGAATTCCGGAACCATTTCACCTGTACTGAACCAACCAAGATCTCCACCCTTTGCAGCGGTTCCTGTATCAGTGGAATATTCTTTCGCAAGTGCGGCAAAGTCTCCACCCTTGTCCAATTTAGCTTTGACTTCTTCAGCCGTTTTCTTGTCTTTCACAAGAATATGTCTGGCTTTAAGGTCTGGTTTGTAGTTTTCGTAAGCTTCTTTCACTTCCGCTTCCTTCACGTTAATGTCCGCGATGGCCGCTTTTTCTTGAAGCATGCCGATTCTAAGTGCACGCTTAAGATCTGCTTCACTATTATATCCAGATGAAGCTAAAGCCGAGTCGAAGTTTTCGCCCATTTGATCTTTAAGCTCTTTTACTTTAGCTTTAACTTCTTTATCCGTTACCGTGTATTTATCTGAAAGAACCTTTTCGTATACCATTTCCTGAAGGACTTGGTCACCGTATCTGTCTTTCATCACATTGTAAAACTCTTCTTTTGATATATCTCCAGCTTTTGATTCCACTACTGCTTCTTTGTCGCTGTTGCATGCTGTAAGTCCGATCAGTCCAGCAGCTACGGCAACCGATAATGCCCACTTCTTCATTTAGTAACAACTCCTAATTTTTAAGTTTCTTTTTTTTGTAATTATTCGATTATCCACAAAACTAACTATAACATATTTTGGCTGTTTTACAAAAAATAATATATTGATGTACCTTTAAGAATTTCAAAAAAACTGGGTGTATGCCCACCCATATCCTGAATCCCTACATATGATAAATCGAAGACAACAATGGAGGTAGTTTTATGGGTAATCGATATGGCAGTGGGTTTGCTTTATTGGTTGTTTTATTCGTCTTATTAATGATTGCTGCGGTCGCATATTGTTAGCCGAACACAACATTAATATGATAAGTGCCCACTCCTTTTGGAATGGAGATGAATAGGATAGGGTAGCCGCTCATGAAATTTACACATGGTGAATAAACCTGATGAAATGTATTTTTTTTACGGGTTATAAGAGTGTGCATGAAAGTAATCTTAATCTGGAATGGGAAGGAGGAAGATCAATGTCTGGAGGAGTTGGTGGGGGCTTTGCCCTAATAGTCGTTCTTTTCATCCTATTAGTAATCATTGGCGCATCCTGGTTATAAGAAAAGACAAAAAAGACGAAGCCGTGTGCTTCGCCTTTTTCTTTATGTGGATAGAAGCGTTGGAATACCACATTAATGCAGGTATGTAATGATTATTATCAGTATATACGCAAGGGCTTCCCTTTACACATATAAAACTTCAATATAGGAGGATAATAACAAAATAGTGATCAACACATTAATGGTCCTGAATACTTTAGGTTGCTTTTCTTCAGAGATTTCCTTTTGAATACATAAAGAGTTTGTCATTCTATTAATATTATAAAGAATCACAATAGCAAAAATAATAAACCAGAACGAGATCAAAAAATCCCTCCTTGCATAACATCATGTATAAATACGATACCAAATATTAATGAAAAAAGATACCTAAAAATCTTGGTAGCGTCGGAAGGAGGCAATATTCATTTTTGGACTAGGATATCGTATCCTTCTCCGTGCTCCTCAATGAAGGATCGCCCGGGTGATCCTATCAGGTTCTTGACATAAATGAAATCCGACACGCACAAACCTGTATGCAAAGATAGTAAAATGGTGAAATAATGGGTGTAGTGTGGGAAAGCCACGGCGCAACCGATAAAAATAAAGGACATGATGAAAAAGGGTAGAACCAAGGTGATAAGATAGAGATTTTTCCGAATCGGATGATGCACGTATACTTTGCATGTAAGTACGAGATGCCACCTGAGGGACCATGATGTTTTTACCTTTTTACATATTAATCTCATAGGTAAGTAGTGTAATAATTTGTGAACAGGATATAATAAGAGCAATAAGCTAAAAAATCCCATCGTTTGATCGTCATACAAAATGACATGGGGTGAAAATACGCTTAATAATGTATATATTAAAACAAATGACATCATTATAGTGAAAACTGTAAATAGGAGTAGACGGCAACTCCCATACTGTTTTGAAAGGTCAATTGTTTTCCATGAATTCATGTTGAAATCAGCCTCCATAGACCCTTAAATTTACTTACATACATTACGATGAATGAATGGAAAAAGCAATAGGTTTTATGGATTTTGTTTTTAGATAAAAAAGGATGGAGTTTCCAGGCTCAGGATTGGTGGGGCATTTCGTGGAGTAACGAAAATTAACTGAAAAAATAATAATGGATTTTGTATGCATATGCTAAATAATGATTGATTGGGGACTATAGAATGAGAAGTGTAAATGAGGAAATCGAAATACTCCGTTTTCACCAGCGACTGCTACTAAAGTTAATTCATAATCCACAGGCAAAATTGGATTATCTTTTCGTGGAAAAAAATTTCACGAAGAGGGAAGCCGAAGAATTACATGCCTTATGTGATGTATTGAGCAAACGCTTTGAAATAGAAAAAGCGGAAGGGTACATGAATTTTCGACCGCTTTTTAGTCAACTGGAGAAAAATTTGAATCCCAAAACAACTATAAAAGAATGCATTGAGGCTTGCCTCTCACAAGGTATATATGTATCGTTCATGAAGGAAATGGCTAAAATGTGAGATTAAACGGCCTCAGTTTCTTTCTCTATCTTTTTTTTTGTAATTTTGCCCTCCACGTCAGTAAAGTCCCGATCGATGTTAGCAAAGGATTTTTCGAATATTTCCATGAAATCTTCCCCATAGATATTACGGATGACAGCCATCATCTCAATCATTTCGGGGAACTTACCGTAAAGTTCACGAAGGGGCATCGCTCCGGAGAAAGCGGAGTTATTACTTGGTTCATAAGTCTCCATTAAATCAAGTATGACTTTTTCTCCCTCATCGGTGATTTCGATATACGTGTTTCTTTTATCATTCTCTTTTTTTGAGAACGTCAAGAATCCACGTTCTTCCAATTTCTTGGAAAAGTTAAAGGCAGTAGAAACATGCATGACCCCAAACTTGGCCACATCGGAAATGGAAGAGCCATTAAGATGATAGGCAATCCATAGAATGTGGTGCTCATTAATGTTTAAATCATGAGGCTTAATCCATTGTTGCCAGTCTTTTTCAATTGATTTCCATAAAGCTTTACTTAATTGAGCGATTCGCTGACTGAATATCATTGCTTCTTTCATAGAATAATTTTTATTCTGCATCTTATGGGCTCACCTACTTATCAGATTCTGTATATATTATTATGACAATAAAATAAAAATTAATAAAGAGAATATTAGCAAAATTTTTAGAAAATTTAATAATCGCCAATGAATTCTCCATTTTTCCCTAAAATACGATGTATTTTTATGGTAAAAATGGAGATTCGACAATATGCTTCCTTTTGCCTTCAGTTTTTAGAAGAGGGTATGGTTGTTTCCAATTCTCTTAAAGATTCCTCTATTTCTTGAACATTCCTCAATAACTCCGTTTTATTCGGTTCGATGTCCTGCTTCCAGTTCTCTATGACGACTTGTACATCCGAAATGAAAGTTTTCACCGTTTCTTTGCTAATTTGAGTCGCTTCCATCGTGTCCTCTTTAATATTCAGCAATTTAACCTTCAACTCTTCAATCGTTGTTTTAATTTCATCGGAATTTGTTTTAATGCGACTCCGTAGGTCTTTCCCTGAAGTTGGTGTAGAAAGTAATGTGGCTGCACCCGCTACAACTGTTCCGGTAATAAAGCCGATCAATAATGATTTTGCCTTCATTTAGAATCACCTCATTTTATAATTATTCATTTCGCTTAACATGGCCTAAATCCCTGCTAGGAAAAACATCAATTGGAAATTATGTTATATAGGGATATAAATGCTATTGATAACAAAATACCATAATTTTCTTCCTTATGGAAGAGGATCTACCATTTTATCTTTATATCACAAAAATATTTTTTTAAACTTCTTTCTTTCAATAATGATAGGGAAACCAAGCGTGAAGACTCTGGAAGTTTACATATAAAGGGAAGTTCAGCATATAGATAATAAAAAAACATGCTGTCGGCTCTGTTGATGGCATTGGTGGGTTTACAATGAAAATGATATTTTTATTAGGTCTACTATGCCTGTGCGGGATGGGGTATTTTTTAGCAAGAGCAAAACATCCAGGGAGTTATCCCCCTAAGAGGGTGCTTCAGTCCAATGCAGTCATGCTGGGGGTCCCAGGTGCCTTTCTGCTTTTGGTCTGGTTATTATGGGTGCTTGTTCATTAAGCGCCCGAGTGGTTTTAGGATGAGTTGGCGAGATCTAGTGGGTGTTGGTTCGAATCCATATAGGAGTGTAAAAAAAAGCACCGGGCATCCGGTGCTTTTTAAAGTATGTTAATCCTGCTGATTAAGCATGAACGGGTATCTTTGTTTTTTTTACAATGCCATTCACAATTGGATAAATAACGATGATTGCCACTGTGTTAAGCAGTACGGCAGGAAGTACGACAGCTCCGAATAGTGCAACGAAAGGTCCTGGCAAGGAAACGATGTAATAAGCCGAACCAAGGAAGACAGCACCAGATATGATGGTTCCTAAGGCAGTCAGGATACTCACGCTGATAACGGAAGTTGAAAACTTCCTAATCCCGATGAATAAAAGGTAAAACAAAAAGGCTGTGACCAACTTATCGATGATATTGGGGATTTGTCCTCCAGGGAATGTCGTTGTCATGGCAGAAATGGCTCCAGCAGCCAGGGCGACGATGAATACATTCTTTTTCTCGGGAAACAGTACAATCGCCAAAAACATCATCAGCAACATCATGTCAGGCTTCATTCCTAAGAAGAATCCAGGAATGATAAAATGGAGGGCTGCTCCAATCCCAATTAATAGGGACATCGACACAAGGGTTTTCGTTTTCATTTACTCATCTCTCCTATTCTCATCTCAACTAAATTTCTTCAACAATGCACTATTGCTTGTTGCAAGAAGTTTTAAATATTATATCATAGGACCTAGCCTTTTAGAAGTCAAAATTACCTACATATCAAAGGGCTTGAGTTTCTTTTGCGCTGTAAGATTCTTGGAACTTTTTCATGAACGCAGCAAGTTCCAGACAATGGGAAAGTGGAACGGCATTATAAATGGATGCCCTGCAACCTCCGATGGAGCGATGTCCGTTAAGGCCTACGAATCCAGCTTCTTTTACTTCCTTAAGGAACTGCTTTTCAGCTTCTTCTGTTGGAAGTGTGAACGTTACATTCATATGTGAACGGCTATCAGAAAGGGCGTGTCCTTTATAGAAGCCATTGCTGTTATCAATGGTATCGTAGATGGCTTTAGCCTTTTCTTCATTGATTTGTGCGAGTTTTTCTACACCGCCTTGTTCTTTTGCCCAATCCAATACAAGGGATAATAAGTATATGGCCAATGTTGGTGGTGTGTTGTATAAAGAGTTATTTTTTGAATGAATAGAATAATTAAGCATGGAAGGAATCTTGTCATTATCAGTTATTAAGTCTTTACGGATAATCACGACCGTGATTCCTGATGGTCCCAAGTTTTTTTGTGCTCCCGCATAAATGATGCCGAACTTACTAACATCAATTTTTCTGCTAAGGATATCGCTCGACATATCTGCCACGAGTGGGACGCTCCCTGTTTCAGGAAATCCCTTCCACTGCGTGCCGTAAATGGTATTGTTGCTTGTAATGTGCAAATAGGCAGCATCTTCATTCATTTCGATATCAGTAACTTTGGGAATGAACGTATATGTATCATCTTTAGAAGAGGCAACGACCGCTGTTTCCCCAACTTTCTTCGCTTCCTTTAAAGCCTTTTCCGACCAAGAACCAGTCAGGACGTAATCTGCACGCTTCCCATCTTTCAATATGTTCATGGGAATCATGGAAAATTGGAGGCTGGCTCCACCTTGTAAAAGCAAGATTTCGTAATTGTCCGGAATTTCCATGATTTCTTTCAGCGTGTTGATTGCATGATTGTGAATTTTTTCGAATTCTGCGCTTCTATGACTTAATTCCATGACAGACATGCCAGAATCCTCGATATTCAACCATTCATTTTGAGCTCTTTGTAAAACTTCCAATGGAAGGGCGGCAGGCCCCGCGTTAAAATTACGTGCACGTTTCAATGTGTGTTCCTCCTATACAGTAATGTGTGAAAGTATGTAAGACTATATATATCCTAACAGAAAACGAATTTAAATAGGAGGAAAATTTAGAATTTTTAGTGTGGGAAATCGTTATGTAAAAACATGTAAAAAACAGGCCCCTGAAGGAATCAGGGACCTGTTTGGTCTTGATTTTTCCTAATATGAACATAAAAGGGAAATGTTATTTGATGTGTTGCGAAATGGAATCGGCAATTCCTTTTAAAGCTTCAGGAGTATACTCGCTTGTATGGGTTTTCCAAACGGCACCGAATCCATCATGCTCACCATGGCGTGGAATCAAGTGCATATGGAAATGGAAGACGGATTGTCCGGCGGCCTCTCCGTTGTTGTTTAGGATATTCAATCCTACAGGCTCGAATTCCTGTTTCATGGCACGGGCAATTTCCGGTACGACTTCAAACAGATTCTTGGCGATCTCAGGTGTTAACTCATAAATGTTTTCCTTATGTACTTTCGGAATCACCAGTGTATGTCCTTTTGTTACTTGGCTGATATCAAGAAAGGCAAGTACATGTTCATTTTCATATACTTTCGTACTTGGAATCTCTCCATTGATGATTTTGCAGAAAATGCAATCGCTCATATAAAACACTCCATTCACTATTTTGGTTAATCGTACCATAGCATGATTCCCCAGGAAAAGAAAAAACATAAAAACAGGATGCAACGAAAACGTTGCACCCTGCCGGTTTGAAAAAGGGGAAGTGGGCTTCGATTATATATTCGCATTAGCATCTAAATTCTCTGCGACAAACACCTCATCTACAATAGAGTAAAATTTTGGTCATCTGATTAGAGATTCTGCATTCAAACCAACCATCTCCTATATCTTTAAAGTTTTTTCAACTTCCAAAGTATATTCGATAATGAATGAATGGTTTTTCAGCTTTTACGTGCAAGAGAACCATCTCCTTGCTCGAAACGATTTTAATAATGAAGCTTCTGGTATCGTTCAGTTATACGTCTTTGACTGACACCTCATTTACAATTTGAATGTAAATAAATTGTAATGAAACTTCTGGGTATTTCAGTGTTATACGTCTTTAACTGACACCTCATTTACAATATGATGTGAATCACTTGCAATGACTAGCCCCTTCTTCCTTAATTATGATGGCCCAGAAGTAAGAAAAGTATAATTGGTTATTTTAGGAAATTTTAATTTAGGTGCACTCGACTATATAAAAACAGGAGAATTTGGTAAAATGGTAAAAAGAACGTTTATATAGAAAGGATCGTTTATATGTCCTTATTGGAAATTAAGCAACTAGTTGGGGGATACACGAAAATACCCGTACTGAAAGGAATAAGTTTCGATATTCAGCCTAATGAGCTTGTTGGGTTAATCGGACTCAACGGTGCTGGGAAAAGTACGACGATAAAACACATTATTGGACTCATGGAGCCTAAAGGTGGAAGTGTCTCGATTCATGGAAAAACACTCGCCCAAGATCCTGATACATATCGGAAGCAATTCACATATATTCCGGAAACACCTATTTTATATGATGAACTGACGCTTGAGGAACATTTGAAGCTAACGGCCATGGCTCATGGTCTGGAAGAATCCGAGTATAAAGAGAGAATGACCGGTCTCTTGAAGGAATTCCGCATGGAGAAAAGGCTTAAATGGTTTCCGGCCCATTTTTCTAAGGGCATGAAACAGAAAGTCATGATTATGTGCGCCTTTTTAATACAACCATCATTATATATCATCGATGAGCCATTTGTTGGACTGGATCCACTAGGCATTCAATCTTTGCTTGATTTGATGAGGAAAATGAAGGAGAGTGGGGCAGGTATATTAATGTCGACGCATATCCTGGCTACTGCGGAACGTTATTGCGATTCTTTCATCATCCTGCACAACGGAGAAATACGGGCAAAAGGTAACTTGGAGCAGCTTCGCGAACAATTCTCCATGCCTGGAGCCACGCTAGATGATTTATACATCCAGTTAACGAAGGAAGAGAACGGTCATGAATAGTCAAGGTCTCTGGAAGGAACGGTATATTCTCTACATCCAGGAAATGCAAAAATACCTTCGTTACATTTTTAACGGCCATCTCGTTTTCGTGATGGTGTTGGTTTTAGGCGGTTTGGCTTATTATTACAGTGACTGGGTGAAAACACTGGATGGTGATTTTCCGGCTGAACTGATCATGGCCTTTGTGTTGGGCATCCTTGTAACTAGAAGTCCCATCAATACATTCTTAAAAGAACCGGATACCGTGTTTTTACTGCCGCTTGAAACGAAGATGAAAAGCTACTTCAAAAATTCTCTGATGGTCAGTTGGGTCATGCAAGGATTTTTGCTATTAATCATGTTAATCGTATTCGTACCATTGTATGCAAAAGTTACGGGTGCAAGCGGTAAGCAGCTAGGGTTCATACTCGTTGTGTTACTCGTATTGAAGTATCTGAATTTGTCCATGCGCTGGCATGTGCTGAAGTACCAGGATGTATCAGTGAGCCACTGGGATTCGATTCTCCGCCTGGTACTTAATGGCGTCATACTTTACTTTGTATGTTCAAAAGCCCATATCCTATATGTACTGGTCACCTTCGTATTGCTGATTGGCTTATATCTGTATTACCGCAGTGCCACTAAAAGCCTTGTTTTGAAGTGGGAACGTTTGGTGGAACTCGAAAACAAGCGGATGACATCTTTTTACAGAATCGCGAATATGTTCACGGATGTTCCTCACTTGAAAGGGAAGGTAGCACGCAGGAAATGGATGGACTGGCTTTTAGCCTTCATCCCTTACGGTGAAAAATCCACCTATAATTACCTGTATGCCCGCACATTGCTTAGATCGAATGATTATGTAGGTCTATGCTTACGGTTAACGGTAATAGGCGGCATCATACTTATGGTGTTTACTAACATCTGGGCGCATTTAATCGTCACTTTCTTATTCCTATTCATGACAGCCCTTCAGCTTTTACCAGTTTGGAAGGTGCATGAATGGAAAGTCTGGGTATCCTTATATCCATTGCCCGCAAAAATGAGGGAAGCCGCAGTCATTAAACTTATATCCTATTTCCTTTTATTTGAGGCTGTACTGTTTTCCCTCATCCTTTTAATAAAAGGAGAATGGGTTTCCACTTTAGCCGTATTGGTTCTAGGGATCATCTTCATTCTGGGATTCAAAAAGTACGCCACCAAAAAAATCAAGAACTTTTAAACGCGAAGCTGATTTTTCTTTTGAAAAGTCAGCTTCATTTTTTTTGTGAAATGAAAGCTAAAACTTATATGGATGGTATATACATGAAATATGGAGGTGGGAAATATGGATGCATACGAGCAAAAGGCGCTATCTGAACTCGCCTCATGGATAAAGAAAGTCAATAAGAAGTCAGGCAAGTTTGAGAGGGTTTCCAAACAGGTTCAACTCAAAGTGAACAGTTATATTCCGTCAAGGGTTCATAAAGTGATTTCCGAGAGCATTAGAAGCATGGTGGGGGCTGTGTTGTCAGGATCTAAGTATATATCCAAAGAAAAAAACGTCATGCTGTTATCTTTGCAACAAAAGGAAGAGTGGGTAAAAGAAAAGGTCACGAGCCATCGAAGAACGGCGGTCATTGAAGGGGTGGGGACGGGTGCTGCAGGCCTATTGGTTGGGATGGTCGATTTCCCCCTGCTGTTAAGCATAAAAATGAAGCTGTTATTCGAGATTTCCCGCCTATATGGATTCGACCCAAACGAATATGAAGAACGCTTGTTCATCCTTCATGTCTTCCAAATGGCTTTTTCAAGCGAGAAAAAGAAAATGGAGACTTTAAGGGTCATTCAGGAATGGAATAGGGGAAATCACCCGGAAATCAATTGGCAGGATTTTCAGCAAGAATATCGCGATTATATTGATGTGGTCAAAATGTTCCAGCTTGTTCCGGGGTTTGGCGCGGCCGTCGGTGCCTATGCAAACCACCATTTACTTGAACAGCTTGGGGAGACGGCGATCAATTGTTATCGGATTCGTCTTTTATCCAGTAAAGAATGATTAGAGTACCCGTCGGTTTCTATTTAAAACTTCGTTTCACTTTTATGAACAGACATGAATATAGTTATTTTTCATACTATATATTGAGGTGAAAACATGCCAAGAGTAACTTACCGAAGTTCGGATGTAGATTTAATGGCAAGGATGATGAGGGCAGAGGCCGAAGGTGAAGGGCTCCAGGGGATGTTATATGTCGGGAATGTCATTGTGAATCGTGCTGTAGCAGATTGTTTGGACTTTAAAAATGTTAGAACAATCCCTGAAGTCGTCTATCAGGTTCAAGGAGGGAATTATTCTTTCGAAGCGGTTCAAAAAGGAAATGTATTTTATCAAAGATCGAGAGAGGCTGAAAGAAGATTAGCAAAAAGGAATTTGGAAAGTTGGAGAGAACACCCAGCGAAATATGCTCTTTGGTACTTTAATCCATATGCTGCGTGCCCTCCAACATGGTATGACCAGCCTTTCACCGGCCAATTTAAAAATCACTGTTTTTATGAACCAAAACCTGGAACATGTGAAAGTGTTTATATGGGATAGTTTTTGGATGTTCCGTCCATGTTACAGTTTTTTAAAGAACACCCTTGTAGGTGCTTCATTTCGTGCAAAAGGGAACCCCTGGAATTAATGGGGTTCCCTTTTGCTGTTCCCGGTAAGTCAATGCCTATCCTTTATTCATAATGGTGTCTTGTTCTTGGTGGGGTTGTTTTTTCTTATGATAAGTGATTGCCGCGTTACCTAATGTTTTGGCAGCTATAAGCATGGCCCGTTCATCAAAGTCGAATAGGGGATGATGGTGTGGATAAGTAGGGTCTTTTCGTGGTTGGGCACCAGTAAAGAAGAATGTTCCTTTAACATTCTGTAAATAATAAGAAAAGTCTTCACCTGTCATATTTGGCTCAACTTCCTCTAGGAATTGGACTTCTTTGATTGAGCTGGTGCAATCGATAAGGAACCTGGTCTCCTCTTCATGGGTGACGACCGCTGGATAGCCTTGATGGAATTGGTAGTCATAGGTGCAATCGGCAGAAAGGCAAATCCCTTTAACGACCCTTTCTATTTCTTCACGAATGAAAGAACGGACACCTTCTTTGAAAGTTCGGACTGTCCCAACTATCTTTGCTTTGTCTGCAATGACGTTAAAGGCATTATCCGCGACGAAGGAACCGATGGTGATGACGGCTGAATCCAATGGGTTAATGCGACGACTGACGATTTGCTGTAAAGCGACCACGAGCTGGGAGGCAGTCACGATGGCATCCCGTGTATTATGAGGTTGTGCACCATGTCCTCCTTGACCTTGTACCAGGATTTCAAAACGGTCGGCTGCCGCCATTAGCGGACCATATGCGTATTGAATGGTTCCTGTCGGGGCCGTTGCCCATAAATGAGTGCCAAAAATCACGTCCACCCCATTTAAACAGCCTGCTTCGATCATTGGTTTAGCCCCGCCTGGAGCATATTCCTCTGCATGCTGATGGATAAACACATATTCACCTTCCAATTCATCCCTCAGTGCATAAAGGGTCTTGGCAAGAACCAGAAGAGTCGCGGTATGGCCATCATGTCCACAGGCATGCATGACGCCAGGAACGGTGGACTTATAAGGAACTTCCTTTTCATCCTGAATGGGAAGTCCGTCAAAATCGGCTCGCAATGCAACGGTCTTACCGGGTTTACTACCATAGATTTTTGCCACTACTCCGTTTCCCCCGACGTTGGTTCGAACATCTATCCCTAGTTTCCGATAAAACTCGGCGATAAAGGCAGCTGTTTTGGTTTCATGAAAGGAGAGCTCAGGATATTGGTGAAGGTATCGTCGGATCGATACCATCTCCCCGTAGGACTCCTCGAGAAGAACATCTAATTGTTCAATCATCACAAAACTCCTAATCATTGGATTATTTGTAAATAGTATATCATAATTGGAGGGAGTAAAAGGGGAATCGGTCATACATAAAGGAGCATTTATCATGATTAAATATTCGAAGCTTGCTGCCATACTAATATGCTTGTTCATTTTCATTATGATCATGAACGAAGTAGAAAAAGGAGTCATATTACCCTTTGACAGTACTATTTCGAGAATCTTTACAGGGGTGGAAACTACATATTGGTTTCCTTTTTTAAAAACAATCACATATCTCGGTTCATCCATTTTTATAGGTTGTGGCAGTCTTGTTCTCGTTCTATATTTATGGTTTGGAAAGAAGGATTACACGGCGATGGCAGTCGTCTCGATAGGAGTGGCTGGAGGCGACCTCTTAAAGAGATTGATAAAGAAATGGATCCAAAGAGATCGTCCTGAATATAGCTTGGTGGAAGCTCCGGGTTTCAGTTTTCCAAGCGGGCATTCCATGGTAGGGATGATCTTTTATTGTATGGTTGCTTATTTCACCATTAAAGCAATAAAGTCCAAATCACTGAAATGGGTAGCCGGCATTGGATTTCTTTTACTAATCCTTCTCATCGGAATGAGCAGGATTGCCCTTAGAGTCCATTTTCCTACCGATGTCTTGGCTGGCTTTGCCCTCGGTGTGGCGTATAGCGTAGGTTGTCTATCCATATATCATGGGTTGAAGAGGAAAGAGGTTAGGGGAAATGATGGGCCTTGAAAGCAGGGTCAAGGATGATTCGTCCGTTTTTTGCCAGTTTTAAAAAAGAAAAGGCCGATATCCAAAAATGGGTGGCCTTTTCATGTATGGTTGATGCCTATTCATCGGAATCCTTCACTAAAGTGTATTGGGTCAGATAGGCTTCGCCTGAGAACATTTTCTGGCTTGAATTGGTTACCGGGGAATTGGATCCATTATTATGGAAGGCTTGCTTGAAGGAGCTTGAGTTCTTCCAACTTAAAAAATTCGTTTGTTTTTCCCAAATGGTCAAGATGACGTATGTTTCGGAATGGATCGGCCTTAGGATACGAAGGGCGACAAGGCCAGGTTCCTTTTCAATGAAACCAGAAATATTTTTAAAGCGATGCTCGAATACAGGACGGCCCTCTTCGCTGACAGGGATATTGTTCATGACGACATACCCGCTTTCAGGAAGTTCGCCCGTGCCACCCACGACTTCGTATTTACGTGGCGAGGCAAAAATGGTTTTACTTGTTGTCTCATGTAAGAGAACGGTAGTTTCCGCATTTTGCATGAGCAATATTTTTTCAGCTGGATGCTTATCTTTTTTTATTTTCATGAAATTGAATGTGCCTGATGTGATGTATATATTCATATTTTCCCCTCCGGTAGTTAATAGTATTCTCTATACCCATTTTACCCAACAGGTAATGTTTTTACCATGTTCCTTCAACTGGTTTTGTCACTTCGTTTGCTCAGGTTTTTATCGAAAAAGGTCGAATTTCTGACAAATACTTAGGTTGGCTATACTTCTATATTAGAAAAAGCTATAGTTTAAGGAGATTCAATTTGAAATTCAACTACCATCTGATATTCTATGTAAGTGATACATAAAAAAAGGAACGTTGAGTGTGTGAAAGGTGGATATTAATGAGTATGGATATTAAGAATGATACATTTTTAAAAGCTGCTAGAGGAGAGAAAACGGATCATGTGCCAGTTTGGTATATGCGTCAGGCAGGTCGTTCACAGCCGGAATACCGTAAATTGAAGGAAAAGTATTCTCTTTTTGAAATTACACATCAGCCGGAATTATGCGCTTTTGTAACAAGATTGCCTGTTGAACAATATGATGTGGACGCAGCGATTTTATATAAAGATATTATGACACCGCTACCAGCATTGGGCGTGGATGTTGAAATCAAGTCAGGAATTGGTCCAGTCATTTCCAATCCGATACGATCATTGAAAGATGTTGAAAAATTAGGGGAATTGACTCCGGAAGAAGATATTCCTTATGTATTGGATACGATTAAATTATTGACGAACGAACAATTGACTGTCCCATTGATAGGGTTTTCTGGTGCACCGTTTACGATCGCTTCCTATATGATTGAGGGCGGCCCATCGAAAAACTATAATAAGACGAAAGCATTCATGTATTCCGAGCCAAAAGCATGGTTTGCGTTAATGGACAAGTTAGCGGAAATGATCATTGTCTATGTGAAGGCACAGATTAAAGCTGGCGTTAAAGCCGTGCAAATCTTCGACTCATGGGTAGGTGCTTTAAATGTCGAGGATTATAGGGTGTTCATCAAACCTATCATGAATCGTATATTCACTTCGTTACGTGAGGAAAATGTACCGCTAATCATGTTCGGTGTCGGGGCAAGCCACTTGGCATTGGAATGGAATGACCTTCCTATCGATGTAGTAGGACTGGATTGGAGATTACCTATTTCACAAGCAAGGGAAATGGGTATTCAAAAAACGGTTCAGGGGAACCTGGATCCTGCCATTTTATTATCATCATGGGATATCATAGAGGAACGGGCTAAACAAATCCTTGATCAAGGCATGCAACAGGATGGCTATATCTTCAATTTGGGACATGGAGTATTTCCTGATGTGAACCCGGAAACATTGAAGAAGTTGACCGCTTTTATACATGAATATTCATCAAGCATGAAAAAAGGCTGAGCGAATCATTTGAACGTAATGGCTAAAAGATGCAAAATAGATTAATCGAAATTTTCTAAAGAGGTGTAATTTCATGACAACGAAAAAAATGGGCCTTTTAGTCATGGCTTATGGAACTCCGTACACAGAAGAAGATATTGAAAGATACTATACGCATATCCGTCACGGAAGAAGACCGAGTGATGAATTAATGGATGACCTTAAAGGGAGATATAAAGCAATTGGAGGTTTGTCCCCCCTTGCAAAGATTACAGCAGGACAAGCTGAAGCGCTTGAAAAACAATTGAACTCCATCCAGGACGACATTGAATTCAAGGCTTATTTGGGCCTTAAGCATATCGAGCCATTCGTCGAGGACGCGGTTAAACAAATGCATGATGACGGCATCACGGAGGCTGTCAGTATCGTATTGGCACCCCATTTTTCAACTTTCAGTGTGAAGTCCTACAATGGACGGGCACAGGATGAAGCGGCCAAATATGGCATGAGCATTCAATCCGTTGAAAGCTGGTACGATGAGCCGAAATTCATCCAGTATTGGGTCGATCAATTAAAAGGCGTAATCGGGAAAATGACTTCAGAAGAACGTGATAATTATGCGTTGATCGTTTCGGCACACAGTCTTCCGGAAAAGATTCTACAATTGGGGGACCCATATCCGAAGCAGCTTGAAGAAACGGCAAAATTGATTGCCGAGGGTGCAGGTGTCTCCAATTATGCGGTAGGTTGGCAAAGTGCTGGACAGACGCCAGAACCTTGGCTTGGCCCTGACGTTCAAGATCTTACAAGAGACCTTTATCATGAAAAAGGATTTAAGGCTTTCATTTACATTCCTGTAGGATTTGTAGCGGAGCATCTTGAAGTCCTATACGATAATGATTATGAGTGTAAAGTGGTTACTGAGGAAATCGGGGCTGGATATTACCGTCCGGATATGCCAAATGTAAAACCGGCATTTATCGATGCCTTGGCTACCATTGTTTTAAATAAGCTGGATGAGAAATAATTTTTAAAAAGAGGGCGATGAATGGTGGATCAGCCTATAAAAACGATTGCCATAATCGGCGGAGGGATAACCGGACTTGCTTCAGCTTATTATCTTCAAAAAAGGTTGAGGCAGGAAGGTCTTCCTCATGAAGTGCTTTTAATAGAAGCTGACCCTCGCTTGGGCGGGAAAATAAAGACCACCGTAAAGGATGGCTTTATCATCGAAAGAGGACCAGAATCATTTCCAGCCCAGAATTCACATGTAGTCCGCCTAGCGAGAGAAGTAGGTATGGAGGAACAGCTTGTAAGCATGAAGGATGGCAGTCTTTCCGTGTTAGTACGGGAAACGCTCTATCCTTTACCAAAGGGTACTTTAATAGGAATTCCGATGAAACTTGCTCCCTTTTTAAGGACCCAATCCATCAGTCTTTTCGGAAAGTTGAGAGCTGTGGCTGATTTAATCCTGCCTCGTTCTAAAGAAAAGAAGGATCAGTCGTTTGGCGGTTTCATCAGAAGGCGACTGGGTGATGAGGTATTTGAGAACCTAACAGAACCGGTGTTATCGAACATTGTTGCGGGGGATCTGGACGGAATCAGTCTAATTTCCACGTTTCCTGATTTCTACGAAACCCAGCAAAAACATCGTAGTCTCATCATGGGCTTGAAGAAAAATACCGCTTCCAAGGAACATTCCACGACAAGAAGTGACCAGCAAACGTTTAAGGCAGGGATGGAGTCGTTCATTCAGGCAATAGAAGGAAAACTGGCCCCTGAAACTTTCCTTAAGGGCGTAAGGGTAAGGGAAATTGACAAAGTGAACGATGAATACGTCATTCAATTGAATAATAATTCTACGGTTCATGCCGCCTCAGTCATTGTGGCAACGCCCCATCAGGCTAGCTATAACATGTTTGCGAATTACCCCTACTTTGATATGCTAAGGGAAATGTCAGCCATCAGTGTGGCTACAATCTCTTTGGCATTCGATGAAGACGCATTTAATGTGGAATTAGTGGGTAGCGGTTTTGTGGTGTCCCGAAACAGTGATTATACAGTTACTTGCTGTTCATACACTCATAAGAAGTGGCCACATATGACACCGGCCGGAAAAATTCTACTTCGCTGTTACATCGGACGCTCCGGTGACGAAACGGTGGTAGACTTATCAGATGAAGAAATCATAAGGATTGTATTGGATGATCTGAACAAAACGATGTCGATAACCAAGGAACCTGACTTTGCATTGATCAGTCGATGGAAAAAGACCATGCCGCAGTATACGGTCGGTCATAAAGAAAAGGTTGAACAGTTAAAGAAAAGCATCAGAACTGAACTACCCGGTGTCTTTCTTGCCGGCAGTTCTTATGATGGTTTCAGTTTGCCAGACTGCATCGGTCAATCCGAGAAAGTGGTGAAGGAGGTCTTTGACTTCATTCAACAAGTCGATGCCACTCCCATAAAAACAGTGTCTGTCCATTGATGGGTAGTCACTGTTTTATTGATAAACGGGAAGGCCAGTGAATCATATATTGGTAAATCGATTGAATTACAAGAGATGTTTTGGTAAGATATAATAGAACTTATTGACCGTTTCTTTATTTTGGTCAGATTTGGGGTGAGGAATGTCTGTTGATCGTAAAAAATTGATTTTAGAAGCTGCTACTAAATCCTTTTCTCTCTTTGGATACAAGGCAACGACGATGGATCAAGTAGCTAAAATTGCCAATGTAGGTAAAGGTACGATCTATACCTTTTATAAGAATAAAGAAGAGCTGTTCAAAGAAATTGTCCAACGGATGATAGAGGAAATGAAGTATGAAGCTGAACAATCCTTCGATCAAGAATTACCCTTCTTCGAGAATCTGCATAGAGCTGTGTATCGTATTCTGGAATTCAGGCAGGAACATCAATTATCCTTGAAACTTCTTCAGGAAGAAAGGGAAATTGGGACGCCGGCTGTTCAGGATATGGTGAATGAAATGGAAGAAGCTATAGTGTCGTATATTAAAGAAAAACTAATAGCGGCGATTAAAAAGGGTTACATTCAGGACTGTGACCCGGAGATAACCGCTTTCCTCATGTTAAAAATGTATCTTGCCCTCATTTTTGATTGGGAACGGTATCATGAACCATTAGGGAAAGAAGAAATTGCCGAGTTATTCAAAGTATATTTATTCAAAGGGTTATCAGTTACTTGATAATTCTTTTTTTTGTCTTTTGACCTTCATACCTGTGTTCATCTGTTGTAAAAGAACAGATAAAAAGACGATTCCAAAAAAGGAATCGTCTTTTTATCTGGGGATAGGTCAGTTGGTGTAACCCTATATGGATCATCCTACTGGATGGTAAAACACTTAAACTCTCATTCTCCAGTAAGGCAATGGTCACATTGGTTTCCGTAACATTCGTGCTGTTCTTCAATTTTCTTTCCACAATCCACACACTGCTTTGGAGGTAAGTTTCTAAAGAACTCTACGCTACTTTGAATCATGAACATCATCTCCTGAATTTTTTTATTAATCTGATTTCTATAGATTTATTGTATTATAACAGCATGATAATGTCAATGAATGTTTTATAACATATGTGAAAAAGATGAAATGAGGGGGAGAATAGTTTATATTTATGGGGAAGTCATGAGAGAATAAAGGAGTGCCAAAGATGAAAATCACCGTAATTGGCTGCTGGGGCGGCTACCCAGCTAAAAATGAGGCAAGTTCCGGCTATTTGCTTGAATATGAAGATTTTCGCATTCTGCTCGATTGTGGAAGCGGTGTTTTATCGCAGCTACAAAATCACATGAAACCCGAAGAACTTGATGCGGTCGTGCTATCACATTATCACCCAGACCATGTAGCGGATATTGGCGTCTTGCAGCATGCGGCACTAATACAGCAAATCTTGGGCAGTGAAAAAAGGACCATTCCTATATATGGCCATGATTTGGATACTACGGAATTCGAAAAGTTAACATATAAGGATATTACAAATGGAGTGGCCTATTCCACTGATGAACCTTTAACGATTGGACCGTGCACTTTTACTTTTATGAAGACGAAACATCCTGTGCCATGCTTTGCCATGAGAATCGAAGCTGAAGATCATGCCCTTGTTTATACGGGGGATAGTGCCTATATGGATGAATTGGCTGAATTTGCGAAGGACGCCAATGTTTTATTGTGTGAAAGTAATTTTTACAGCAACATGGACGGCACAAAGGCTGGTCATATGACGGCAAGGGAAGCGGGAATGCTCGCCGATAAGGCCGACGCCCAACTTTTGTTGTTGACCCACCTCCCACATTATGGAGACCTCAACCAACTCAAAAAAGAGGCTTCCGAGGTTTTTAAACGGGAAATTGCAATAGCCAAAAGCAATCTTGAATTTCAATTATAAAAATATTTGAACGAACAAATGGATGAAGAACGCCGACAAGGGGGAGCTACGTTGCTTTTTATTGATAATAAAGGTATGACAGATCCACAGATTAATTTAGCTATTGAAGAATATGCGCTCAAACACTTGAATATTGATGAAACTTTTCTTTTATTCTACATAAACCGTCCGTCCATCATTATCGGGAGGAACCAAAATACGATAGAGGAAATCAATTCGGATTATGTTGAAGAAAACGGGATTACCGTTGTCCGCCGACTTTCAGGGGGAGGGGCTGTTTATCATGATTTGGGGAATCTTAATTTCAGCTTCATCACGAAAGATGATGGGGACAGCTTTCATAATTTCAAAAAATTCACTGAGCCGGTCGTTCAGACGCTCGAAAAATTGGGAATACATGCTGAACTAAGCGGACGTAATGATATCCTCGCCGAAGGAAAGAAAATTTCCGGTAATGCGATGTTTTCAACGAAAGGCAGGATGTTCAGTCACGGTACCTTGCTGTTTAATTCGGAAATGGACCACATCGTTTCGGCCTTGAAGGTGAAGAAAGATAAAATTGAGTCAAAGGGCATTAAATCGATTAGGAGCCGGGTTGGAAATATTGCCGACTTTCTTAAAGAACCGATGTCAGTGGAAGAATTCCGTTCTTTCCTTTTGAAGAATATTTTTGAAGATAGTGAAGTCATTCCGGAGTACGTTCTAACAGAGGACGACTGGAAAAGAATCCACGAGATCTCAAAAGAAAGATATCAAAACTGGGAATGGAACTACGGGAAGTCCCCTAAATTCAATGTGCAGAATTCTCATAGATTCCCCGTTGGATCGGTGGATATCCGTCTAGAAGTGAGCAAGGGAATCATTAGGAACTGCAAAATTTATGGTGACTTTTTCGGAGTGGGGGAAGTTACGGATATCGAGCAAAAACTGATCGGCGTCCGGTATGAAAAGGAATCAATTAATCGTATTTTAGATGAAATTGATGTCCACCATTATTTTGGCAATGTAACAAAAGAAGAAATTTTAGCACTCATCTTTTAAGATTGAAAAAGCTGTCCTCGTAAATGGGGACGGCTTTTGTGTCTATTTATGACAATAATTGCTTGAAAATGGATAAAATTGTTGATGTTGGTTCTTTCTTTTACTATAATAAAAATGTATTTAGTTTGCGTTAAAAATGAATGACTGCTCATTCATGCTATGTACACAGGGGGAGGGAGAACGATGAATTTATCTGAACAGCTTCATCAAACAGCTTTAATAAAGGCTGATAAGCCAGCTTATTACTTTATGGATCAATCCACTTCATATAGAGAACTGGATGCGGCCGTATCAAAGTTTGCAGACGAACTACATAAGCTTGGTGTCTCAAAAGGTGATAATATTGCCTTGCTTCTCGGCAATTCTCCACATTTCATTATTTCGATGTATGGCGCACTACGAACAGGGGCCACTGTCATACCTGTTAATCCAATCTATTCGCCAGATGAAATCGGGTATATATTGAATAACGGTGATGTCAAGGTAGTGGTGGCTTTAGACAAGCTTTCACCATTATTGGAGAAGTTGAATCCGATTCTTTCAAGTGTTGAGAATTACGTCATTTGTGAAACGCAACCAGATAATGGGGAGATGAGTAAACTTAGCATTTACCCTAAAATGAAATCGTTTACACAGATGATAGCATCAGGGGATGTCCAGTTCAAAGGACCCGATTTAGATCCGGAAGACACAGCCATTATTCTATACACGTCGGGGACTACTGGAAAACCAAAAGGCGCCATGCTATCCCATAAGAACATCTACTCGAATGCACACGATACGGGTGAGTACTTAAACATTACGGAAGATGACCGTGTGGTGACAACGTTGCCCATGTTTCATGTATTCAGCCTGACTGTCGTCGTGAATGCCCCATTATTAAGCGGGGGCACACTGTTAATCGTTCCACAATTCAGTCCGAAGGAAATTTTCAGGCTAATCAAAAAATATGAGGCGACGGTCTTTGCTGGTGTTCCTACCATGTATAATTTCCTGCTTCAATATCCTGATGGTACGGCTGAAGAACTTGAATCATTACGTTTTTGCATTTCGGGAGGCTCGGCTTTGCCTGTATCCCTTCTTGAATCCTTCGAGAAAAAATTCAATGTGAATATCTCAGAAGGGTATGGTTTATCCGAAGCTTCTCCCGTAACCTGCTTCAACCCCTTGGATCGCCCAAGGAAAGCAGGCTCGATTGGAACCAATATAGTCAATGTCGAAAATAAAGTCGTGAATGAATTAGGAGAAGAAGTAGGGGTCAATGAAGTTGGCGAGTTAATTGTCAGAGGGCCGAACGTAATGAAGGGGTATTATAAAATGCCTGAAGAATCGGCTGCCGTTTTAAAAGATGGCTGGCTTTATACCGGAGACTTAGCCCGTATGGATGAAGAAGGCTACTTTTTCATTGTGGACCGTAAAAAGGAACTCATTATTGTGGGCGGGTACAATGTTTACCCGCGCGAGGTAGAGGAGGTTCTGTATGCCCATCCCGAAGTCGTGGAAGCGGCAGCGATAGGCGTTCCAGATCCGAATCAGGGCGAAGTCGTCCAATGCTTTGTAGTGAAGAAAAATGACGCGTTGAGTGAGGAAGAATTACTTGCTTATTGTTTAGAGCATTTAGCCAAGTATAAAGTTCCGGCCAAAATCGAGTTTATAGACGAGCTCCCAAAAAATACGACAGGCAAGATCTTGCGTCGTAGCTTAAAAACCCATGTAACCCAAGTGTGAATGATACCTAATTAGATAGGAGACAATGGCCTTATGTGCTATTGTCTTCTTTTTTGTACAGCCGATTTGACTAGTAAATGCATAAATTATATGAACTGAGCCTTTATCTTGCTTATTTTTTTCAAAAGAGATATTATGGTTATTAAAAATTTCCCTAGATGAAAGGAGAAGAGGAAGAATGAGAGATGTAAAACTTTTAGATATATTCACCCACCCCATTGCTCAAAAATACCTGAACCGTTCAGGGATGGCCCATGCAATAGCCGTATCCTATCATGCATTTCATATGGCAAAGGAATACAATGTAGATCCTGATATCGCTGCAAAGGCCGGACTTCTGCATGATATGGGCCACTTCACATGGTACAGCAATGGAAAATGGGACTATGACCTGTATAAACAGAACGACATCCATCCAATCAAAGGGGCTGAGAGAGCCCATAAGTTGTTAATCCGGCTTGGAGAAAACCCGATTAAAGCCAAAACCATTTCCCTCGCGATCCTATTTCACACCGATTCGTTTTTACCTTCAAATGATATAACTCGAACGCCACTTCAGCAGGTCGTCAAATGGGCCGATGAGAAAGATGAAGAAGAAGGCGGAAAACACCATTACCGAAAAATTGATTTCCTGCGTGCAAAAGAAAGCATCATTAAATTAGACACACTCATTGATGAAGAGGAAAGGAAAAAGCTATCATCCTAAGTATCGACGGATGATAGCTTTTTCTATTACAGAATGTAAGTTTATGATGAATTCAAGTGTTCGAAGTCATGGGCATTTTCATCTTCGGTTCTTATTCGACTTCCTTCATAATGGCTTGATATACCTCATCTTTACCAAAATCATATTCCCCCATGCCGAAAACTTCAACAACACGATTATCAGTATCTAGTAAATAAGTGGCCGTACTATGAACGAATTCCCCGGTCCCCGAATCCCGAAATAGAAAATCGAATTGATCCGTGAGTTTTTTCGTATCCTCGGGTGTACCCCGTAAGAACTCCCACCCTTCCGTTTTGTTCATTTCAAACGCTTGGGCATATGATTTCATTTTATCTATGGTATCCATTTCCGGATTAAACGTAACGGTCAAAAACTCCACTTCCTTCCCAAAAATATCCTGCTTCACAAGTTCATCCCGAATTTTTTGCATTTGATAGGTGGTGTTTGGACATAAATCTGGACAATCAAGGTATATGAATTCTAATAGGCGAACTTTGGGCTTTAAATTGGAGAAGCTGTATGTACCCCCGTCATGGGTATTCATCGTAATTTCTTCGGGAAACGCCATTTTTGCCTGGCGGTACTCTGTAAAATAGTAGATGCCCGATCCAATTCCAATGACCAATAATGTAGTGAAAATAATATAAATCTTTTTCATCGTATCTTCCACCTCAAGTCTGATATTCTATCTTCACTATACAGGATGAAATTCCTATAGAAGGAATGAAATTGGGTGTAATCATGAACATTTATGGACAATTATTTATCAAAGGGATTGGAAATACGGTTCTAACCTGTCCATTTTGGATTAAACTATAAAAAAGGCACGATTGTTTTAAAGGAGGGGCTTCATGGTAAGGAAATGGGCTGGAAGAGCAATTCTTATATATATCCTTTTTGTGGCCGTTATGTTTTGGTATATATTCTATGGTGCAGATACGGCAATCCCTCAGGCATTGCGCGGTACGGCGGCCGATCCTGCAGAATTTCTAAGCGCCAGGGAGCTTCAACTTAGTGAGGAGTATTCCGGGCTGCGAAACTTCATCTTTTTTGTTGCGACTCCCTATGAATGGCTAATGTATTTTTTCATACTTTTATTTGGACTTTCAAGGGGTTTTGAAAAATCGGCTACCACGATTTCTAAACGAAAAGGAATTCAAACGACCATATATCTATTTTGGCTCTCATTGGTTTCCTATGTAGCGTTGTTTCCAATCAGCTTCATGGGCTATCAGATGAGTAGACGGTATCATATAAGCACTCAGAGTTTTTCTTCATGGATGAAAGACGATATCATCGATTTTTGGGTAAATTTCGGTACGATGTTCATCATCGTTTCCGTGCTATATTGGCTGATGAAAAAAAGTGCAAAGAAATGGTGGCTTTATGCCTGGTTACTATCCATTCCCTTTACCTTATTTCTCATGTTTGTCCAACCGGTATTAATCGACCCTTTGTATAATGATTTTTATCCACTGAAAAATAAAGAGTTGGAAACTGAAATCTTAGCACTTGCAAAGAGAGCAGATATTCCCGCAGAACATGTATACGAAGTGAATATGGCAGAAAAAACAAATGCTCTCAACGCCTATGTAACGGGAATAGGTTCGAACTCCAGGATCGTTCTTTGGGATACCACATTAAACAGGCTGGACGAAGATGAAATCTTGTTCATTATGGCACATGAAATGGCTCATTATGTGGAGAAGCATATTTATATCGGGATAGCAGGATATATCGGCATGACATTGGTGGGGCTATGGCTGACAGCAAAAATCATGAACTACGTCATAAGGCGATGGGGCCATTTACTTAAGGTACGATCCGTTGATCGAATCGCTTCATTGCCTCTTTTTCTCTTGATTATCTCTGTACTGCTGTTTGTTTCCAGCCCGCTATCGAACTATGTATCCCGTTACCAGGAAACGAGAGCGGACCGGTATGCGATTGAAATGACAGAAGACCATGAGGCTGCCATCACTTCATTCCAGGAACTTACGAGGTCAGGGCTTAGCCAGGTGAACCCTCCGCTCCTGGTAAAATGGCTTCGTTATTCACATCCCACGATGCTTGAAAGAATATCTACGATAGAAAATGAGGAAACAACGGGTGATTGAAAGCTAGCTTAACAGGCTGGCTTTTTTTCTTGCCTAACTTCAGGAAAAAGGAAAATTCTGAGTTTATTTTCAGAAAAAACTATCATTTTATAAATTTACCGTTCTCTACTATAATAAATGAAAATTCCCAGTGCGTTTTTAAGGAGACCAGCTATGTATAATATAATTTTAATCACGTTAGGATCAGTGCTTGTTGCCTTAGCCTATAATTTATTCTTGATTCCCCATTTAATTTTGAGCAGCGGACTCAGTGGAATTGCGATCATGTTAGGAATCATCACCCCAATCAATACAGGGGTATTGAATTTTATATTGAACCTTCCGCTACTCATTGTGGGCTATTTAAAGTTGGGGAGACGTTTTATCACTTATACGATATTATCAGTTGTCGTGATATCGGTGAGTTTGTATGTTATACCGATTCATGGCGTTTCGACGGAGCCGATATTATCTTCTTTGTTCGGGGGAGTCATTTCGGGCGTTGGCATCGGCATTATCTTTCGTGCTTCAGGGTCATCGGGAGGATTTGATATCATTGCCATGCTCCTGGCTAAGAAGAGGGACTTCCCGCTTGGGACATTGCTATCAGGGATGAATGCGGTTGTGGTGATTGCTTCTGGATTCAAGTTTGGATGGGATGCGGCATTATACACATTGATTTCGATTTACGCGGCAGGCAAAGTGATCGATACGATCCATTCCAATCATATTAAATTGACGTTAATGATCGTCACAAAAAAAGGTGATGAGATGAAGGATCGGCTACTTACTAATTTATACCGTGGCATTACGGTCATGGACGGGCAAGGTGCCTATTCGGGTGAGCAGAGCAAAGTGATGATGACGGTCATTACACGCTATCAGTTAACCGATGTGAAGGCGATGATCAAAGAAGTGGATCCGGATGCCTTCGTTAATATCACGGAAACGACTGAAGTCATGGGAATGTTTCATAAAGAATGATAAACGGATAAAAGCCCCCCATATAAGGGAGGCTTTTTTGACTTTATATTTCACATGGCTGCTTAATTTCCAAATTGTTTCAATAGAGTATTCATTTCATTACTCAGTTTTAGGAATAGAGGTTTGTCTTTAGTATCTAGAGCATGATCGATTTCTTTTGCCAGGATATTTTTTTTAGTAGTGAGAATGGATTCCATTATAATCATATCGATTAACATTTCCTGAACGGCAGCATCATTTTTAACTTCACTCATGGATAAAGACTTCACTGACTCTGAATATGATTTATCATTTTTCAAAGTAACCACCCCTGACCCTTTTTATTAGTATATGGATTTGAGGATGTAAAATCAACAGAAAATTTAAAATAATTAGAAAAAAATATAAATGTGTCGTTAAAATGACGAGGTCACATGGCTGGTTAAATAATTCTTAATTTTTTGTGAACTTAAATGTAACCTGTATTATTTATGCTATTATAGTGGAGAATTTAACGCGTTTTCGGATAAATCTTTCATGTGGAAGTCATCATCCTTTTTTGCAAAGTTGATATTCCATAAAAATAAATGAGGTAGAGGTGGATGTAATTTGAATGAAAGCACTCAGGGATTAATCGAGGAATATGAAATCACCCCGTATACACTTATGGTCATGCCCATTAATTATGGAAGTAAAATTTACTCCCGGATCATTGAATTGGAAGATGAGTTCATTTCCCCATTCAAGCCTTTGGATATAATCAAGAAAAGCTGTGAGTACTTTGGCTCCAGCTATGGGGGAAGGAAAGATGGTACAAAACAACTCATAAATATCACCCATAAGGCACCAATAGCAATCGATCCAACCAGTTCCATTTTCTTCTTTCCGACTACATCTCCCTTGCGCCCCCAATGCACCTGGTTAGCACATGAACATGTAGTCTCCTTTGTCCGACTCAATTCCAAGCAGACCACCGTCACATTCAGGAACAGAAAAACATTCGACATAGATGTATCAAGCAGTTCATTTGAAAATCAGCTGCACCGGACCTCCTTTTTGAAATCCAAATTGATTCAAAGGATCGAGGAAACGAAAAGGAAATCCTTTTACTTATTTACCGAAACGGATGGTCTTAAAACTTCGGAAATGACATCGAAATATCCATTGCTAAAATAATCAGTGTGTTCAGGAAAAGGCGTTGTTTCTCTAGTGGAGGCAATGTCTTTATTTAGGTTATTTTCAAAGGGGAGGAGGACCTCCTTCGATTCATGATAAAGAATAGGGGGTGAAAAAATATTTACTAAAGGGGGAATCTTTGGTAATATTTAGCCTTAGAATAAGGATGGAGTGTTACAGCAATGTATAACAGAATGTACGGAAAAGTCGAATCGCTAGAAAGTTTAGTAAATATGGTACCTATAATTAAAGCTGCTGTGCCTTCTGATTTGTCGATTGCCATATGTGATTTAGAGAAATTCATTGCTTATTTTCCAGGTGAAAGTATAAATATGCATATCCAAAAAGGGCAGTCGTTAAATCCAGAAGAACCCCTCGCCGTGGCATTGAGTGAGGATAAACCATTAAGGGCTGATGTACCAGCTGATTTTTATGGGTTCGAGTTTACTGGAACGGCCGTGCCCCTACATGATAAAAATAATCAAGTCATCGGTGGCATAGCTATCCAGTTACGCAGGCAAAGTGAATTAAGAACGATTGCGGATCAAATTTCTGTATCGCTGAGCCAGGCCAATGAGCGGATTACGGATATTGCAAAGGGATCCTATACCTTAGCGGATGTTTCCAACCAACTTCTTACATCTTCCGAAAAAGCCGAAGAGGACGTTAAAAATACGGATGAGATCTTGTCAATGATTAAAAGGGTGGCGACCCAAACCAATTTATTGGGATTAAATGCCGCCATAGAGGCCGCGCGAGCTGGTGAAAAAGGCAAAGGGTTTGAAGTGGTGGCTAAGGAAATCAGGAAGTTTTCTAAAGAAACTGTCGCATCCACGGAATTGATTCGTGAAAAACTTGTGCAAATCGAAGAAGTGACCAAACTGATGGGGACCTCGATTAATCGAATAGCTTCCGTGGGTCAAGAGCAGGCTGCTTCCATTCAGGAAATTTCAACTTTTGTAGAAGAAATCAAAAAGATGTCTGATGAGCTCAATCAATTTACCGATAAGTTATAAGAGGAAGTCAACAGCTTTTGTTGGCTTTTTATTTGTTCACCGAAAAAAGCAGGGGTGTTAAATTTTTTCAGGTTTATGCACCCTTTCAAAAAAGTAATAACACAGAATCTCTTCCGTTTTATTACGAAGGCGGGGATTGAAATAGTTATGATGCTCTTCATACCCTTTATATAAAAAGCAATACATCGTGAATGATTCGTCGCCGTTTAATTTGCTTACCTTGATATTCCCCTTGCGCAAATAGCGACGAACCTCGACGAGATCCTCCTGGACTGACTTTAGAGCACGCTCAATAAGTTTTGAATAGGGCCTTTTTAATTTAAACGGACTTGATTCGATGACCTTGAGATCCCGGTTTAAGATTGTAATCACCATGGGAAGGTAGATGGCTTTTTCAATCATATTTCGGTCAGCCTCTGGAATACGGGTCATCATGACCGCCCCTTTCTAATTAACGTTCTCTTATTTTATGTATGTCGGATAATTTATAGAACGTATGTTCTGTTTAATATCCTAACTTAAGTGGATTTGATATGCAAGCGCTTTTGTCAATCACGTGAAATTTTCGTTAATAAGATTATGATTTCCTGAGTTAGGGAAAGTATGATGATAGATGGGTAATTATTCTTGCAATTTAAGAAGAAAGTGTTATATCTAAATTAGAACGGTTTTATTATGTGATGCTGCTTGAATAGAAAGCAAGCCAAGGGAGATAGTCATGAATTTGGATACTATATTTGAGTGGATTACTCTTGAACATATATCAGGGCTTATTCAGCAATATCGTTCATTCGGCCCGATTCCAGGAATTTTGTTGCCGATGTTAGAAGCGTTTTTGCCTTTTTTACCTTTATTTGTGTTTGTCGTGGCCAATGCTACAGCTTTTGGCCTATGGTGGGGTTTTTTATTTTCTTGGATTGGGGCGGTAGGTGGAGCGTTTCTGGTCTTTTTTGTTTTTAGACGATATGGACAGATGAGATTCTTCCGTTTTCTTCAGAAACATAAACAGGTGCAAAGATTGATGAACTGGGTGGAAAGCCATGGTTTCAGTCCATTGTTTCTCTTGCTTTGTTTCCCCTTTACGCCATCTGCCCTCGTTAATATCGTTGCAGGGCTCTCGAAGGTTAGCACGTTACAATATGCGCTGGCGGTAATCGGCGGAAAGGCAGTGATGATCTTTACGATCAGTTTCGTCGGATACGATATTGTATCATTGATTCAAAAACCATTACGTACCGTGATTGTCGGAATCATCATTTTCATCCTTTGGGTTGTCGGAAAAAGATTGGAAGTAAGGCTAAATAAAAGCATGAAAAAAGAAGAAGGGAAATAGCTTAGAATATACAACTAGTAGGGGTTGGGGAATCTGAGAAAATCAAAAAAGCATTCAGTATCCGACTGGATAAAATCAGGCGTGCTAGCCTTTATCATTTACATCTTGATCCGTACCTTTTTCTTTTCAAGCTATGCCGTAGAAGGGGAGTCCATGCAACCTACACTGGGTGAAGGCGATAAACTCATTGTAAATAAAGTGAAATACCAAATCAGCGATATCAATCGATTTGATATTATAGTTTTCCATGCGCATGTCGGGGAGAATTATGTAAAACGGGTAATAGGTGTTCAAGGAGACGATATTCGTTATGAGGATGATTGGCTATACATAAATGGTAAGAAAGTGACTGAGCCTTACCTTGATCATTTAAAGGTAGGATACCCGGGCCAGGATTTTACGGGTGATTTTACATTGAAAGAATTGACGGGCAAATCCATAGTTCCTGATGGCAAGCTTTTCGTTATGGGTGATAATCGACTCGAAAGTGAGGATAGCCGGCACCTAGGTTATATTTCAATGGATAAGGTAGTAGGCAAAGTCGATGTAAGATATTGGCCATTACAAGATTTCAATGTGGATTTTATAGGTGAATGACTGTGGGAGCCCTCTATAGGAAGGGCTTTTTTTTGAACGGAATACGAACGTATGGTTGGTTTTCGTCGTTAGAAAGCGGTAAACTATAGGGAAAAGAGACATAATTGGAAGAAGAATCGTGTCAAAAAATAGACAGTATTTCTGGTATGATAGGTCTAGAGATATTGAAATAAAAAGGGGGGAAACAGATGTCACTCCGGTTTTTAATTGGAAGGTCGGGCACAGGTAAAACATCGAAGGTATTGGATGAAATCCGCAACGGGCTAATGGAGAATCCTGAAGGGAATCCGATCATCTATCTGGTTCCTGATCAGATGACATTTTTATCAGAATATAAATTAATTAAGACGCCGGGACTCGAAGGAATGATTCGGACGCAAGTATTCAGTTTTAGCCGGCTTGCATGGCGAGTTCTCCAGGAGACAGGTGGCATGAGCCGAATCCATTTGGACAGTGTCGGCGTTAATATGTTGATACGGAAAATCATGGAGGATAAAAAAGATGAATTGAAAATGTTCCGCCGATCAGCGGACAAGCAAGGATTCGTCTCCCAGATGGAGCAGATGCTTGCCGAATTCAAGCAGTACTGCATCCAGCCGGGTGATATTCGGAGGTATTTGGACGAAAAGTCACCGGGTGGTGGTGGAGTACAAGATAAATTATCTGATCTTGAGCTCATTTATCAGTCATTTGAGGATGAAATGATCGGAAAATATTTAGATTCAGAGGATTATTTCACTTTACTGATAGAAAAAATGGCAGAGTCTTCGTATATAAAAAATGCAGATATCTATATAGATGGTTTTTACAGTCTGACGCCACAGGAATTAATGATCGTGGAAGAAATGATGAAGCTATGTAAGAGTGTGACCATCGCATTGACGCTCGACCAGCCTTATAGGCAATTTGCGCCGGATGATCTGCATTTGTTCAGGCAAACGGGAAATCTCTATAACCAGCTTTATCAAGCGGGACAAAGAACGGGGGTCTTTATCGAACAGGACCACATTCTGAACAGCACGGCGAAGTTCAATCGAAATCCTGGGCTGAAACACCTTGAAACATATTTTGCGCTTCGTCCCGCACAAAAGTACGATCAGCCATCTGGTGTAACGATTGCTCAGGCCGTTAACCGAAGAGCGGAGATTGAAGGGGTGGCTCGGAACATCCTGACGCTTGTCAGACAAGGTCAGTGCCGTTTTCGCGATATTGCGATTCTAATGCGAAATGGGGATGCGTACGAAGATATCCTCCAGACGGTCTTCCGTGACTATCAAATTCCGCTTTTCGTCGATTCCAAACGGACGATGCTCAATCACCCATTGATTGAGCTGATCCGGTCAACACTTGAGATCATCAATGGGTTCTGGCGTTATGAACCGGTCTTTCGTGCCATTAAGACCGAACTTCTATTTCCCCTGCAACAAAGTCATGACAGAATGCGCGAACAAGTAGACAAACTTGAGAACTACGTGCTTGCCAGGGGAATCAAAGGGGCTGGATGGACCACAAAAGATCGTTGGACCTACCGTCGCTTCCGTGGATTGGAGCTTGAGGACCGTTCCCAGACGAGTAAGGAAATGCAACTGGAGCAAGAGCTCAATGATTTGAAACACCTATTTACAGAGCCCATCATTAAGCTATCAAAACGGGTGAAGAAGTCGGCGAATGGAAGAGAATTATGCGAGGCCCTTTATTTGTATTTGGAAGAATTGCATGTACCGGAAAAATTGGAAAAGATGAAGCTTGAAGCAGAAGAGGATGGCGATCTGGTGTCAGCCAGGGAACATGAACAATCGTGGAATGCGGTTGTTGATTTGCTTGATCAATTCGTGGAACTGTTAAGTGAAGAGGAAATCTCGATGAAACAGTTTGCAATCATTATAGAAGCAGGTCTGGAATCATTGGAATTTTCCTTAGTGCCACAGGCAATCGATCAAGTCCTTGTCGCTAATCTGGACCTGTCCCGATTGGATGACGTGAAGACGGCTTTCGTCATTGGCCTGAATGAAGGGGTCTTACCAGGAAAAGCCGTTTCTGATGGAGTGTTTTCCGATAGTGACCGCGACATGCTTTTGGCGAGCGGGCTTGATGTTGCTCCAAGTTCAAAAGTTCGTCTTTTGGATGAGGAATTCACGGCCTATAAAGCCTTCACTACACCTTCGGAATCCCTTTATTTATCTTATCCACTCGCTGATGAAGAGGGAAAATCCCTTCTCCCGTCCTCTTATTTAAAACGAGTGAGGGATGTATTGCCGCATGTGAACGAGGCTTTTTATATGAACGATCCATCTGATCTGCCTGCCGGGGAACAGGTGAAATATGCAGCGAACTCAGAAGTGGCCCTGTCTTATCTGGCTGCGCAATTACAGTTGAAAAAACGGAACTACCCAATCCATCCGCTTTGGTGGGATGTCTATAATTCCATCATGGAGGACGAGACGGTTGGACCGACAGCCACTAAGGTGCTATCGAGTCTTTTTTACCAAAATAAAACCATGAAACTATCAGAGGAAACGAGTAAGCAATTATATGGCGAAACCATTCTGACTAGTGTATCGAGAATGGAAATGTTCAATAGCTGCCCGTTTTCCCATTATGCCGCACATGGCTTGAAACTAAGGGAACGACAGGTTTTCCGTTTGGACGCACCGGATATCGGTGAGATGTTCCATGGGGCGTTAAAAATGATTTCGGATTATTTAAATGAGCATGATATCCCGTGGTCTTCTTTGACCAAGGAGCAATGTTTGGAGTTGGCTAGGAAAGCGGTGGAACAGCTTGCACCAAAGCTCCAGAATCAAATCCTGCTAAGTACGAACCGCCATCATTACTTGCGCAGAAAGCTGGAGCATGTGATTGGCCGGGCTTCGATTGTCTTGAGTGAACATGCCAAGGTTAGTGGGTTTGCCCCAATCGGTTTGGAACTGGGCTTCGGAAAAAATGGAGAACTGCCCCCACTTTCGTTCACTTTGAAAAATGGGACGAAAATGGAATTGATTGGTCGGATTGACCGTGTTGATAAGGCCGATGAGGATGAGGGTGGCGTCTATTTGCGTATCCTTGATTATAAATCGAGTGAAAAGGAATTGAACATGAGTGAAGTCTACTATGGGCTTGCCCTGCAAATGCTGACCTATCTCGATATTGTCGTTTCACAATCCCAATCGCTTATCGGTAAAGAGGCGATTCCAGCCGGTGTCCTTTATTTCCATGTTCATAATCCGGTCGTGAAATCAAAAGGCATGCTTAGCTTGGATAAAATCGATGAAGAAATTTATAAGAGTTTTAAAATGAACGGCCTAGTATTAGATCAAACCAACGTAATCAAGATGATGGACACGTCCCTTGATATAGATACTTCCAGTAAATCGGATGTCATACCTGCCGGATTTAAAAAAGACGGTTCTCTTTTAGCGGCCTCTAAAGTGGCCAGCCGTGAAGACTTCTCCTTGCTTAACCAGCATGTTCGAAAGGTCTATCAAGAGTCAGGTGACCGAATGGTCGACGGGGATGTTGGCATAACCCCATATAAAATGAAAGAAAAAACGCCATGTACTTTCTGTTCATTCAAATCCGTCTGCCAATTCGATCAGTCGCTCGAAGAGAATCAATTTAGGAATTTGCCACAGAAAAAGCAAAATGATGTTCTCGATTTATTAAGGGGGGAGGGTGAAAGATGAGTAAAACGATGATTCCCGCCATTCCTGAAGGCGTGACATGGACAGAAGAACAATGGAAAGCAATTTGGGCGAAAGACCAGGATATTTTGGTGGCCGCCGCTGCAGGATCCGGGAAAACAGCGGTGCTTGTCAACCGGATTATCCAAAAGGTCATATTGGAAGATAATCCAATCGATGTGGATGAGCTATTGGTGGTGACCTTCACGAATGCATCGGCCGCCGAAATGCGCCATCGAGTTAGTGAAGCATTAGAAAAGGAAATCAGTAAAAATCCCCATTCACAGCATTTGCGTAAGCAGTTAAGCCTGATTAACCGTGCGTCCATTTCCACGCTTCATTCTTTCTGTTTAGAAGTGATCAGGAAATATTACTATTTGACGGATATTGATCCTGGATTCAGGATTGCCGATTCCACGGAAGCGCAGCTTCTGCGCGATGAAGTGATGGAAGAACTTTTCGAGGAGCAATATGGCCAAGGTGACAATGAAGCATTCTTTAAATTGGTCGATGCCTTTACAAGCGATCGAAACGATGATGCACTGCAAAATATTGTCCGGTCATTGTATGATTTCTCCCGTTCGAATCCAGATCCCGACCAATGGCTAAATCATGCAGCCCAGATGTATGATCTGGCGGAAGGGGCAGGGATAGATGATCTTCCATTTATCGAGTCCCTACAATTCGATATTGGTTTGCAGTTGGATACGGCAAAGGATTTGTTGGAGCGATCTCTAGAATTGACAAAGGTTCCGGGTGGTCCTGCTCCAAGGGCAGAAAACTATTTAGCCGATCTTGATTTGGTCGCGAAACTGGCCCGCGTGAAAGATTCTTCCTGGAATGCTCTTTATGAAGAAATTCAAAACGTGAAGTTTGGAACGGCAAAGCGTTGTACGGGAGAAGATTTTAATAAGGAAATTGTGGATGAAGCCACGAAGCAACGTGATAAAGCGAAGAAAATTATTAAATCTCTGCAAGAAGAGCTTTTTTCACGTAAGCCTGAAAGCTATCTACGTGATATCCGGGAATTGAAGGGGTATGTCGATACACTCATCATGCTCGTAAAACAGTTTGAACAAAGGTTCTTTGCTGCAAAGTCCGAAAAGAACTTGGTTGATTTTGCCGATTTGGAGCATTATTGCCTTGATATTTTGACGGGTGAAACCATAGATGGGGAACGCACGCCGTCAGAGGCCGCCATTGAATATCGGAATCAATTCAAAGAGGTGCTTGTCGATGAGTATCAAGATACGAATCTAGTTCAGGAATCCATTTTAAGATTGGTGACGGCAGATGGTGAATATAGTGGAAATCTGTTCATGGTGGGCGATGTTAAACAATCGATTTACCGTTTCAGGCTTGCTGAACCGAATTTGTTCCTTGGAAAGTATTCGCGCTTTACCCATGATGGCGCTGATTCGGGATTGCTAATTGATCTAAACCGTAATTTCCGGAGCCGGAGAGAAGTGCTTGATGGGACGAATTTCTTGTTTCAGCAACTAATGGGGCTGACTGTCGGTGAGATTGATTATGATGAGGATGCGCAATTGAAAAAAGGTGCGCCATATCCCGAAGATAAGGAATATCCCATTGAACTTCATTTAATTGATGGAGCAGCAGATACAAGTGAAGCCGGACAGGATAACGAGGATTCAGAGGTAGGTTTTGAAGCCGAGGAATTGGAAAAAGCGCAACTGGAAGCTAGGATGATGGCGAGGCTCATAAAACAGGCCATAAACGAGAAACAGCAAATCTATGATACGAAAACCAAGCAATACCGTTCTGCAACATACCGTGATATGGTCATTCTTCTTCGTTCTATGCCATGGGCTCCGCAAATTATGGAGGAATTCAAGAAGCAAGGGATTCCTGTCTATGCCAACTTGTCCTCTGGATACTTTGAAGCTACCGAAGTTGCTATCATGATTTCTTTATTGAAAGTAATAGATAATCCGCAGCAGGATATCCCATTGGCATCCGTTCTCCGCTCTCCGATTGTAGGAATGGATGAGGAGGAAATGTCTCAAATTCGTTTATACCACACAGGTACGTATTATGAGGCGCTAGCCGATTTCTATAGGAAGGGTGATCCGGATGAGCATCCGGACCTATATCGTAAAGCTTCTACCTTTTATAAAAAGCTGGTGAAGTGGCGGAAACTGGCTAGACAGGAAGCGTTGTCGGATTTAATTTGGCTTTTGTACCGCGAAACCCAATTTTACGATTTTGCTGGTGGAATGCCAGGCGGCAAACAGCGTCAGGCCAATTTAAGGGCATTATATGATCGGGCCAGACAATATGAAGCGAGTTCATTCCGTGGGCTCTTCCGTTTCTTGCGTTTCATCGAAAGAATGCAGGAGCGTGGAGATGATTTAGGTGCGGCACGGGCTTTAGGTGAACAGGAAGATGTCGTACGCCTGATGACGATCCATTCCTCAAAGGGGTTGGAGTTTCCGATTGTATTCATTGCAGGCCTTGCGAGACAATTCAATATGATGGATTTGCGGAAGCCGTATTTATTGGATAAGGATTATGGATTTGCGGCGAAGTATGTCAATTCCGAGTTACGGATAACGTACCCATCACTCCCACAGCTTGCTTTCAAGAAAAAGAAACAGTTGGAGTTAATTGCCGAGGAAATGCGTGTTCTCTATGTAGCGTTGACGAGGGCGAAGGAAAAGCTCCATCTGATAGCCAGCATAAGTGATGCCGAAAAAACACAGCAAAAATGGATAAGTCAAGCAATGCATGGGGAATGGCTCCTGAAAGACCACGCGCGGGCAGGAGCTAAAAGTTACCTCGACTGGATTGGTCCTTCCCTTGTGCGTCATCGAGATTTTCAGGGCATTACTGGGTTTGGTTTTGAAATGGAATCCCATCCATCAAATTGGTCAATCTCTGTCATTCCAATGGAGGAATTGACCGTTCTGGATGAGGAAGAAGCTATTTTACAGGAGCAATTGCTGGAACATGTTCGGAAATCCGAAAAGGTGGACTTGGAATCTGAGTTTGTCGATGCTGTTAAGGAGCAATTGAATTGGGAGTATGGGGAACATGAGGCGACTGTGCATCGATCCAAGCAGTCCGTTTCAGAGTTGAAGCGTCAATATGAGCTGAGAGACGAGCAGAGTTCTACTGAGTTATTACGTAAATTCAAGAGCCCGATAACGAAACGCCCTGTCTTCATGCAAGAAAAATCTCTGACACCCGCTGAAAGGGGAACGATTACGCATCTAGTCATGCAGCATATCGATTTGACATCGGACATCACCATTCCCTCCATTGAGCGATTACTCGTTGACTTGATTCAGCGCGAGCTGTTGACTGAAGAACAGAGAGAAGCCGTGAATCCGGAAACGATTATCGATTTCTTTGAAAGTGATATTGGAAAGAGGCTGCGTAAGGCGCCGACAATTCGACGTGAAGTACCGTTCACGATGTCACTTCCAGCTAAAGAGGCTTATAGTGATTGGGAAAAGGGTGAAGAGGAAGTCTTGATCCAAGGTGTCATTGATTGTATTTTTGAAGATGAACAAGGCCTTGTTCTGCTGGATTATAAAACGGATGCGATAACTGGACGTTTTGCTAGTGGATATGAAGGTGCGAAAGACATTCTTGCCGACCGTTACCGTATGCAATTGGAACTTTACACAAGAGCGGTTGAAGGGATTTTGAATAAAAAAGTGACAAGCCGTTATTTATTTTTCTTTGATGGCTCGCACTTATTGGAAATGTAAAAGAGAAGGGGGGGTCTGCAGCTGAGGGACACCCCTTTTTTGAATGGCTGTTTTCGTAGGTAGATATTTAAATTTCATAAAAAATGAAGGAGGAAGGGAACCATTGATTCCCTTCCTTCTTTATTTCTTTACACCAATTACACGTAATCTTTTATAATCAGCTACCCAATTTCCGTCTTTATACAAAGTATCTTTTAAATTATTCTCAATGTTTGTAATGATATCTTTTATCCTATGTTCAGGAACATCATCAAATAAATGATTACCAAACATAGCAATCCAATTTTTCAGCCCTTTATCTCCGTCCAATTGTGTCGGCCTATCGTAGTGTTGAGCAAAGGTTACTCTAAATCCTGCTTCTTCCATTAAAGTTGCGTATTCAGCAATACTAGGATAAAACCACGGGAATTTTTCTTTCTTAAACGTTATCCCTTCTCTTTCGATTTGTTGAATGATTTCATCTGTTATGATTTGAACGTTTCCTTTTCCTCCGAACTCAGCTACAAATCTTCCCCCTGCTTTTAAGCTGTGGTAAATACATTGTAGGGCTTGGATTGGTGGTTTTACCCAATGAAGAGTTGCATTAGAGAATACAGCATCAAATTCGCTATGGAAGTCTAATTCTACTGCATTTTGAACCATGAACTTTATTTTTGGGTATTTAATTCTTGCTTGAGTAATCATATTTTCAGAGTTATCTATACCAACGATATCAATACCGAAAGTGGATAATTCATTTGCTAAATCACCCGTCCCGCAGCCTAAGTCAAGAATTTTTTCACCTTGCTTTGGTGCTAATAAATCTACTAAGTCTTGACCATACTCAGAAACAAATGAATGCTTTTTATCGTATAAATCTGCATTCCAGCTATCATTCTTATTTTGAAGTGTTTTCAAGTTAATTCCCCCTTTGTTAATATGGATATATTTAGTAAATTAATTATACATGAAAGAATAAATGAAAGTTAATGATGAAATTTAATTGCCACAATGGACATAGGCTAACCCTTCGTTGAAGCGTGTTTCTCCACTTGCAGTAAATGCATCTTTCATTTCTTCCTCTTCATCTGAGAAGAATTCGTGTTTTGGCAAAACAGTAAAGTTAGCCTTTACGTCTTTCGGAAACGACCATTTTTAGGTATATAAACAAAAGAATTTGAGAAAAAGTGATTCGTTCACGTATACTTGAATTGTAAAATAAAATGGTGCATGTAAAGGAGAAGAGTTGAGTATGACGAGAGAACAGACGAGCAGAGGATACTTTGGAGATTTCGGTGGTAGTTTTGTACCTAAAGAACTTCAAGAAGTAATGGATAATTTAGAAGCGGCTTTCATGAAATATAAAGATGATCCTGAATTTAAAGAGGAGTTTCAATACTATTTAAAAGAATATGTGGGAAGGGAAAATCCGTTGACCTTTGCACAAAATCTAACAAAAAAAATAGGCGGTGCAAAAATTTATTTGAAGCGGGAGGACCTGAATCATACGGGCGCTCACAAAATCAATAATGCCATTGGGCAAATACTGCTCGCTAAACGGATGGGGGCAAAGCGTATCATTGCAGAAACCGGAGCCGGACAGCATGGTGTAGCGACTGCGACGGCTTGTGCGATGTTCGGCTTGGAATGCGTCATCTATATGGGCAAGCTGGATACGGAACGGCAGGCATTGAATGTATTTCGAATGGAATTGTTAGGGGCTAAGGTCATACCGGTGGAAAAGGGCCAGGGCAGGTTAAAGGATGCGGTCGATGAGGCGCTGAGTGACTTGGTTCAAAACTATGAAAATACGTTTTACCTCCTGGGTTCTGCTGTCGGGCCTCATCCTTATCCTTCAATCGTCAAGTATTTTCAGTCCATCATCAGTGAAGAATCGAAAAAACAAATCCTTGAAAAGGAAGGGAAACTGCCAACGGCAATCATTGCGTGTACGGGTGGTGGAAGTAATGCCATTGGTGCTTTTGCTCACTATATCGATGACGCAGAGGTTCGTTTGATTGGTGTAGAACCCGCCGAAGCCCCGAGTATATCTCAGGGAGTTCCAGCAGTGCTGCATGGATTTAAAAGTTTGACGTTATTGGATGAGGAAGGGGAACCACAGCCGACTTTTTCCATTGCGGCAGGCTTGGATTATCCTAGCGTAGGTCCGGAACACAGTTTCTTGAAGGAAAGTGGCAGGGCCGAGTATCTAACCATAAAAGGGGAGGAAGCGCTCGAAGCCTTTCAAGTACTATCCAAAACGGAGGGAATCATCCCGGCGCTTGAAAGTTCGCATGCCGTTGCGTGTGCCCTGGTCTTGGCAAAAGAACTATCAAAGGATGACGTGTTGATTGTGAACTTATCAGGACGCGGCGATAAAGACGTTGAGCAAGTATTCAAGATGCTGAGTGAATGATGTATAGAGACAAAAGGGTTTCGGGATGAATTCGTCCTGATACCCTTTTTAATTTGCTTAAAGATTAAGAGTCCAAGAGTTTTACCTACATATGAATCGTTTGAAGAAGCATCGCCGCCACCCGAATTTGTTGTTGAAACAAGGTCTAGAAGCTATTTAGTGTTGATGAATGAGATGAATCTTTTGCCCTGTCTTTTCTCTATCAAAATAATTCGGCTAAGATCTACATAGGTATTTATTCTATTTTCATTCTTGACGATAAGATTTCTGAATATTTTGTCGTATTTAGTCTTATCACATGTCTTTCAAAGTGAGGAGTCTAGACTAGTAGTCCGATTATTTGTGCGGAAAGCAGGTGGCTTTACCTATATTTGTCCTGTAGTGTAATTGAGTGTTTCGACCGATAGTTAATTAATGGCAAATTAAAATAAAATAGTTTTACAGCTTGAGAGCTTCATACATAGCAAATACAAAGCGAAAGCGAGAGAGGGGAAACGGGATGAAGACTGGAAAAAGGATTGGAATGGCTATGCTGTGTTTCGGGATGAGCTTCTCCATTTTTGCCAATGGAGCGGATGCCAAACAAAGCGAGAAGGTACAAAAGGAAGATATTCGCGTTTACCTAAAAGGGTCTGAGAATGAGATAACGCAAGCCAAGAAGAAGTTTGGGCATGAGCGGAGTTTTGGAAAGGAAGGCTTTACGGCAAACGTAAGCAGCGAAGAATATGATGCGTTGACTAAGAATGGCAATCTAGAAGTTGAAAAGGTAAACAAGTATACAACTGCGCAAACGGTTCAACCGACTAGCCAGGCCACGACTGCTGCGGTTCCTTCCGCGAGAACGCCATGGGGCATCAAGGCTATCTACAATGATTCGTCCATCACTAAAACATCGGGGGGAGACGGTATTAAAATCGCAGTGTTGGATACTGGAACAACGGTTTCGCATACGGATTTGTCAGCAAATGTGGAGCAATGCAAAGATTTCACTACCTCATCCACATACACCAATAACTCTTGTACAGACAGGGACGGACATGGAACACATGTATCCGGAACTGTCTTGGCAAACGGTGGCTCTGACGGACTTGGGGTATATGGAGTGGCTCCTGAAGCCGAACTTTGGGCATATAAAGTACTGGGTGATGATGGTTCGGGATATTCCGATGATATTGCGGCAGCTATCCGTCATGCAGCCGATCAAAGTGTGAGCACAGGGTCTAAGACCATCATCTCGATGTCCTTGGGTTCAAGCAGGAAAGATTCCTTGATTTCAAGTGCAGTGGACTATGCTTATGGCAAAGGTGTCCTGGTCATTGCGGCTGCCGGAAACAGCGGATATTCAGCGAATACAATCGGTTATCCAGGAGCTCTTCCCAATGCAGTGGCTGTAGCGGCTCTTGAAAATGTTCAGGCTAACGGGACATATAGAGTGGCTAATTATTCTTCCAGAGGGAATCCGAATACGGACGGAGATTATGTGATTCAGGAAAAAGATGTCGAAGTATCAGCTCCGGGTTCAGCCATTGAATCAACTTGGCTAAACGACGGCTATAACACGATTAGCGGAACTTCGATGGCAACACCACATGTTTCAGGGTTGGCGGCTAAAATCTGGTCCTCTAATAAGAACCTGACTAATGCGCAGGTGCGAGCTCAATTACAAACAAAAGCAAAAGCTTATGACATCAAGGGTGGATACGGTGCAGCGACTGGTGATGATTATGCATCCGGTTTTGGATTTGTCCGTGTAAAATAACGGAACCCTTATACAGATGATATCACTGAGGGATAAATGCCTTTGAACGTGTATCATTTCATAATTCATTCATCATCTATATTTTTTTAATATAACAGAAACATCACTATTAAACTTTATTAATAAAATCATCAATTCAACAAATTGAAGCCTCCTAGAAATAGGAGGCTTCCATGCATTAATTATTTCCGGCGATAGGCTGATCTACCCCATTAACATCAAGGACGTTGCTTCCGTTCAGACCATTGGCGGTAAAAACGAATGCACCTGTGTTCGATGAGCCGGAGCCGGTGACGGACTTGCTGGCGGATTTCGGTGAAATGACGGCCGCATCCCCGAATAAGAGGTTTCCTGAGCCGACATTAAATATTTGTACTGGACCTACAATGGCTGGCATATGATTTCTCCTTTATACAGTTTCTGTTCCATCTGATGTATTATCGCCTGTTCCTGCCTCATCGTTTTTCCTCGGAATCTGACGGATGTGTTTAATCCTTGATTCCATGCGGATATGACCTACGTTTCCTACGCCTACGATAGAAGATGAAGATATCCCGATGATATCGACATTCCCAACGCGAATGAAGGGGTTGGGATTCGAGAATGTTGTCGCGATTGGTTCAGAAATCCTCGGGATATAGAAAGGACGTGTAAAGACTTCATAATCACTGAAATCGGGTTCCAGTTCGGAAAAGCTATCACTTTTTTTCTGGACTGCCAATGCTTTGGCGGCCCCGTCGATATAAGCAGTGTCTCCAATTTGCAGGTTGGATGAAAATGTGACGGTCTTGGCTGACAAAGACTTTACTTTCGATATTCTTGTGAACATCTGATTTATCCTTTTGGAGTGAGTGGAACGAATGGTCCGATGATGAGTGATTCGGGGGGAGTATCGAATGCTGATGATAGCTGGATGGTTTGTACGTCCCCAATGAGGAATAAGGCGGAACTCGCTACCCCCGTCACGTTAATATCACCGACACATAGCTGGTGGTTTGTTACATTAAACTCCATTTGGATTTCCTCCTGTCTCGGAATGTGAGTTGGTAATGAATTGTATCAACGCTGTTTGAATATCCGATCTTACTTTTTCCGTGATCTTTTCTTTCACATTATCACGCTGCTGAGGTGCACGTTCAGCATGTGAAAGGTTGTCAAAGTACATATTGATACGCTGATGAAGCTGGCGTTTCACATCCTGTCTCATGAAGTCGTGATATGAGGGTTCCAATGTGATCTGGAGCTGGCCTTCCGTATCACGGATCATATCCTCCAATCCTGAAAGAATGTCATTATAAATCTCCTGAGCGACAATTTCACGTCCTGGAAATAGAAAAGGGGCAGGTTGGATGGGTTGATTGTTGACAGCGAATTCATCAATATTATTTAAATCATTAGGATTCAAACCGATATTCAACGTTCCGTCTAATGACTCGACTTTTAACTGATCAAATTTATATTCAATTTTATCCACGTGGATTGGGGGTTTATTCTTCATTTCGGCAAGTTCATCTGTCAGGCGTTTGAGTTCGTGTTCAAGCTTCATAATTCGTTTATCCTGGGCTTCAAGAAATCGCTGCATTTGTATGGAGTACGAATATAAATCATGATTCACGATTAAACACCTCACCTTCACCTAATGATAACTTCATATATGGCAGTATATGAAATTGCCTCATGTAGGTGAATGCCTATGGATTAGGATTAGGGAGGGCTAAATGGGACGAAGCTAGTCTCAGGGACCATATCATCTTCAAGAAGTGGAGCGGGTTCAGTGAATCCACCTGTATTGGCTAAGGTGGAGTAAGGCTTAATCACTCCGGCACTCCCTATTTGAAAAACAGATGAATTGGTTATGCTTTCGATTTTTATCATATTGATTTGGATCGTTTGGTGGATATTGAAGATCATGATGTCCTCCTTTCAAAAAAATGCTAGAGGTTTAATGCTACTGGCTGATCGACACCATCTGAATCGTTTGTGTTAGTGGTACTGTAAGCGTTGTAAAGTGAAATGGATTCGCCTGTATTAAAAGAGCCAGCACCTGCAAACGTTTTTGAAGCGGAATATGGGCTGATCTTAAAAACGTCGCCAATATGGACAACGCCACTGCTCCCGACATTGATCACTTGAATAACTCCTACGATGGCCGGCATGAAAATCACCCTTTTTTATTCTGGTTTATCCCTTATTTACAAGCAGCAAGTCTATTTTGAATGGATGCTTCACTGTATTCTATGATTTTCCTTTATTGATGTGATTCAATTGCCTATCCCTTAGCAGCTTAGAAACCTGTGATGTTTGGTGTTGGTAAACGATATACAAATATGGTAATATAATGATAAATTCATAATTTTCAAACAAATTGAATGAGGGGTGATTGGATGAATGTGCCTTTAGTGCTATCACATTTTCTGGACAGGGCAGCTTCACTTTATGCTGACAAGAAAGCGATTATCGGGGACGATAAGGTCCTGACATATCAGGAGCTGAATGGAAGGGTCAACCAGCTTTCCCATGGATTGAGTGACCTTGGGATTAAAAAGGGGGATAAAGTGGCTTATCTTGCACCGAACTCGATTGAAATGCTTGAAGGTTTTTATGGGGCGTTCCAGCTTGGGGCTGTAATGGTGCCTTTGAACATTCGGTTGACGCCGGCGGATTATGTATTCATTTTGAATCATAGTGAATCAAGGGTCCTTTTTGTGGATCAGGATTTGTATCACCTTATCTCATCGGTTAAGGACCAGCTGAAATCAGTGGAGCATATCATCGTGCACTATAAAGCAGGCGATACAAATGAAATCGATTACAATGTCTGGCTGGAGAGGTTTGACAAAGAAGGCTTCCATCGGGAACAAGTGGATGAGAATGACGTATCGAGTCTCTTATATACAAGTGGCACAACCGGTAACCCTAAAGGGGTCATGCTCACCCATCGCAATAACTATTTACATGCCCTTAGTGCCATGCACCATTTCAGGGTCAATGATCGCGATACATATATGCATGTCCTGCCGATGTTCCATGTGAATGGGTGGGGTGCCCCTTTTTATTATACGGCCAATGGTGCGACGCAAGTTTGCTTGAGAAAAACAACACCTGATTCCATATTCAAGGCGCTTGAGAAACATAAGGTGACCATCATGCATATGGCGCCAACCGTCCTTAATTCATTGTTCCAATATTATGAAAAGAATGTACCGAAGCTAGAACAGGAAATTCGAATCGTCGTGGCTGGTTCCGCACCTCCGCCGGCCTTTGTCACAAGGGTGGAAAAAGAATTGGGGTGGGAGTTCATCCAAATCTATGGCATGACGGAATCCACTCCAATGAGTTTGCTTTCGGTACCCCGCTCTGAATTCGATGGACTTCCAGAAAGGGAAAAATACAAAATGAAGGCGAAAGCCGGTTACCCCTCCATAGGCAGTGAGGTAAGGGTGGTACATGACAATGGTGAAGAAGTAGCGCGTGACGGGGTTGATGTCGGTGAAGTCATTGTTCGCAGTCATGGAGTCATGTTGGGATATTGGAAAAATGAAGAGGCCACGATGCAGGCGTTGAAAAATGGGTGGTTGCATACAGGGGATATGGCGACCATGGATAGTGATGGGAATATAGATATCGTAGACCGCAAGAAAGACATTATCATAAGCGGTGGGGAGAATATCTCATCCATTGAAGTGGAAGGGACTTTATATGAGCACGAGGGCATCCTAGAAGCGGCAGTCATCGCGGTCCCTCATGAAAAATGGGGGGAAACGCCACATGCTTTCATCGTGCCAAAACCAGGGGTTCAATTAACGGAAGCCGATATTCTAGCTTTCACAAGAGAAAAACTAGCCCATTTCAAGGCTGTGACCAGCGTCTCATTCGTAAGGGAGTTGCCAAAAACGGCATCGGGGAAAATCCAGAAAATCCATCTTCGCAATGATTATTGGGAAGCTAAAGGGAAAACGGGAAGATTCGTCAATTAAAAGATGGTCCGCGCTGCTCTATAATGAGCAGCGTTTTTTCTAGTCGTTTGTCAGCCTTTATGATTGGGAAAGGAATAAATATACAACTAAATTTCCCAGGCTCATTTATAATGGAGTAATTAGTGAATGAGGATGTGAAATGATGAAAACTGCAATGGCCCCTTTACAGGAAAGCAAAAGGATTGCCAGCATTGATTTATTAAGAGGTTTGGCCATTTTAGGGATTTTTTTAGTGAATATGCCTTCGTTTCATACGCCCATCTTGTATAGTAGTGGTGTTGAATATTGGGGTGAAGGCTGGGACCGTATCTTGTACATAGGTAGCGATATTATCGCCCAGGCGAGTTTTTACCCCTTGTTTGCATGTTTGTTTGGATTTGGCGCCGTTATCTTGGCTGCACGGAGTGAAGATAAAGGCATCTCGTTTCCTTTGCTGTTTACGAAGCGGCTTTGCTTTTTATTAGTGGTAGGGTGCATCCATGCCTTTTTCATTTGGCATGGAGACATCCTTGTTAATTACGCAGTGTTCGGGTTTGCGTTTTTATTATTCTATAAATGGAAAGGGAAGTATCTGATTTGGCTTGGATCGTTCTTATATATTGTTCCATTCGGCGTGTTCGGGCTTTTTTTCCTTATTATGAGCTTTGTGGATAGTGGATTGATGGACATTCAAAATGAGGTCGAGTTAATCAAACAATCCCAAGAGATATATTCTGCGGGTTCTTTTATGGAAGTGACGGGACAAAGAATGGCAGACTGGTATATGGTTAATGGTCCAACGAATGTCATCTTCCTCTTCCTCTCCATTTTTCCTTTCTTTTTAATTGGAGCTGGTGTAGCCAAGCAGGGATGGCTTCAAAATCCTGCCCGTTATAAACGTCCAATAAGGGTGATAGCGATTATAAGCCTGTTAACAGGGGTGGCGATCAAGGTCCTACCGTATGTGACGGATTACGGTTATGGGACGACATTCATCCAGGATTACTTTGGCGGACCGCTGCTGACGATGTTTTATATTACTGCAATCACACTGTTGGTTGAAAAGGCGTGGGCTTACAAGTTGCTATATCCCTTAGCTTTGGTAGGAAGGATGTCGATGAGCAATTACCTATTTCAATCGATTGTCTGTACATTCATTTTTTATTCATATGGTTTTGGGTTGTATGGGAAAGTGACTTATACGGAAGGGTTTCTCCTGATGATCGTAGTCTTTTCTATACAAGTCTTGTTAAGCTTCTGGTGGATGAAGCGATTCCGGTTCGGTCCGGTGGAATTTGTCTGGCGATATGTCTCGTATGGCAAAAAGCCCGTTATGATACGGAATGATAAGTGAGGGGAGGAATGTTCGCAAAACTGCCTTATTTGAGCGAGATACGGGCACCTTACTTTTGTTTTTATGTAAAAGCCTATGTTATGATGAGATTGATATTGAACGAGGGGGCAAGTAAATGGGAACTCACTTACACATAACGACTTGGGTTATCGGAATCATTCTTTTCTTTGTAACATATTCCATGCTTAAAAATGGAAGCCCGAAAGCCAAAATGATGCACATGATCACACGTGTATTCTTCCTTTTGATTTTCCTTACAGGTGGAATGCTAATTACTGACTTTGGTGCATATGCAGTGAAAATGATTGTAGGAATCATCGTGATTGCCGCGATGGAAATGGTATTGGTCCGTAGGAAAAAAGGAAAAGCTGTAAGCGCGATGTGGGCATTATTCGTCGTTGCTTTTATATTCGTCCTTTATCTAGGATTATCCCTACCACAAGGTTTTGACTTGTTTTAATCATGATTGAAAAAGGACAAATGGGTTTCATCTCATTTGTCCTTTTTTGTATGCAAACTTTACAAGGAATTAGTGGGAATTCACTTTTTCGATGATGATCCGTTTCCCTGTATTAAGGGTGAATTCAAAACGGTCATGATCCTTTTTACCATAGGAAAAATGGTGCTGGACGAGACAGATTTGGGTCTCGTTATCAAAAGTGAAGAAATTCACGCCGGATTGATTGGTGAGCTCCCTTAAAAAAGTGAGCTGATTGTAGCTATATATACAATCATAAATAGAGAAGTCCAGCGAATTCAGGGTCGTGACAAACTGGAAAAAAGAATCATCGTTCAATTCCTCCAATAAACGTTCAAACGAATATAATAGTTTTTTTCGAATCCTTATGGGTTCATTGTCCCTCAGGAAAGTGAAATCCCTGTGAAGGTGGATTTTCCCCTCCGCTTCCAATATGCCCTGCTGCCATCTTCCCCCTCTATAAACTTCAATGATGCTCTGAACGTGATCTTCAATCGATGATGCCTCATCGGTTTCATCGTCAAAAAAGATCCATTGCTGATTGATATTTTCCACAGTTCCTTCGGTAAACGCTCGTGTTTGTCTGTTCATTAACTTCGTTCGATGTTGCTGACTCATGCTTATACCTCCAATAGGGGAATCCTCACCTACTTTTTAGTCAAAATCCAATGAAAATATAACGGTATATTTTTAAATATTATGGACAAATAACCAACTTTCCATCTTTGCATAGGCTATGTTAAACAGGGATGCCTTCCTTTCCCACTCTATTTTGTCACAACAAGGGTGGGGGCAAAGGGCTTCCACGGAATGGTGCTGTAACGATGCTGGGATTCGAAGCCGGAACATAAATATGGATACCTAATTGCTTAAAAGGCAGAAGGCTATATGATTTGATCGTCCAGATGGAAAGGGTGAAGTGTGATGTGTGGAATTACAGGTTGGGTGCATTTTCAAAAGAATTTACGGACGGAAACTGAAACACTCGAACAGATGACGAAAACTTTGGCTAAGAGGGGTCCAGACGAGGAGAATGTATGGAGTGATACCCACGTCGCCTTTGGTCATAAAAGATTAACAGTTGTCGATGCAGAGGGTGGAAAACAGCCGATGACAAAGGAACATGGAAACGGAAGATATACCCTTTGTTACAACGGCGAATTGTATAACACCGAAGACATTCGAAAACAGCTATTATTAAAAGGATATTCCTTTAAGGGGCATTCTGATACAGAAGTTTTACTAACTTCTTATATAGAATGGAAAGAAAAATGCGTCGAATTGTTCAATGGGATTTTCGCCTTTGCCATTTGGGATGAAAATGAACAGAAATTATTCATTGGAAGGGACCGAATGGGAGTTAAGCCTTTCTTCTATGCTGAAAGGAAAGGCGGGTTCATTTTTGGTTCTGAGATAAAAGCCATTCTAGCCCATCCTGATGTCAAAACAGAAATTGATAGGGAAGGTTTAGCCCAAGTATTAGGGGTGGGCCCATCCAGGACGCCGGGTTCTGGTGTCTTTCATGATGTTAAAGAATTAAGGCCGGCCCATGCCCTTACTTTATCAAGAAAAGGGATGAGAATATGGAGATACTGGAATGTTCAGAGTGAGGAACATCGTGATTCACTAGATGAGACATCTGAAAAAGTACGCTTTCTAGTAAAAGATGCCGTGACCAGGCAACTCGTCTCCGATGTTCCGCTCTGTAGCTTTTTGTCAGGTGGGGTGGATTCAAGTGCGATTACGGCCATAGCAGCGAATGCCTATATGGATGAAGGCAAAGGAAGGCTTCATACGTATTCCATTGATTATGAAGATAATGAAAAATACTTCAAGGCAAATGAATTCCAGCCTAACTCTGACGGACCATGGATCAAAAAGATGTCGGATACATTCAACACCGTGCATCATTCTGCCGTCATTACTCAAGAGCAGCTGACCGACTATTTAATCGAAGCTGTCCAAGTCCGGGACCTACCGGGAATGGCGGATGTCGATTCCTCTTTGCTTTGGTTCTGCAAAGAAATAAAACAAGATTTCGTGGTGGGGTTATCAGGGGAATGTGCGGATGAAATTTTCGGCGGCTATCCATGGTTTCATCGTGCCGATGATTTAAATCGCACTGGTTTTCCTTGGATGAGGTCGACTGGTGAAAGGCAATCGCTATTGAAAGAGGGCTGGCATGAAAAATTAAAACTGGAGGAATATGCAAATGATGCGTATTTGACTACGGTTCTGGAAACTCCTAGATTAGAAGGGGAAAGTGGGGAAGAGGCTAAGCGCAGGGAGCTATTCTATGTAAATTTATTATGGTTCATGACAACATTGCTCGATCGGAAAGATCGGATGAGTATGGGTGCAAGCCTTGAAGTGCGCGTTCCGTTTGCGGATCACCGACTTGTTGAATATGCTTGGAACATCCCTTGGGAAATGAAGATGACCGGTAACCGGGAGAAGGGGATATTACGTAAAGCATTAGAAGGGATGTTGCCAGATGAAGTGTTATACCGCAAGAAAAGCCCGTATCCCAAGACACATAACCCTGTCTACACTGATCGAGTTCAGACGTGGTTGAAAGATATCCTGACTGACAAAAGTTCGGTTCTTCACGAGTTATTCGATCAACAGAAAATGACCGATATAGTTGATTCGAAAGGCGCCGCCTTTAAGGTCCCTTGGTTCGGTCAATTAATGTCAGGTCCTCAGTTACTCGCCCACTTGGCTCAAATAGATGTGTGGTTCAAACAATATGATATCCAAATCATTGATTGAAAAAAAGGGGCTCAGCGTATTGTACGCTTTGCCCCTTTTCGTTTGCTTCAGTGATCAAATGCAAGAATTCTATATTGATAGCCACCCAATTCAGAATGGTCTTCCTTCACGATTTCCTTCGTTCTTATATCAATCATTGAGTCCTCCTTTACGTCAAATGGGAGTGTATAAGACTGTGACCGGTCTGTCGGGTTGAGAAGGATGACAACAGAGCGTGCCTCATTGAACTTTCGATAAGCGACGATGTTTGTGTTATCAATCTTTTCAAGGAATTCGAAATGGCCTTCATTTGCAAGCAAGCCTTCCTCTTTCCGTAAAGCAATCAATTCTTTGATTTCGTTATAGAGTTCGCGATTCTGTTTGTCCTCCTCCCAGACCATACATTTTCGACAACCGGGATCCTGGTCGCCAGTTAAGCCAATTTCATCTCCATAATAGATGCAGGGACTGCCCTTGAACGTCAGTAGAACGGCATGAATGAGCTTTGCCCTATTCACATCTTCCCCGCAGTCTGTGAAAATCCGTGGTGTATCGTGGCTTCCAAGAAGGTTGAAGGTGACATCGAATACATTGGTCGGATAGCTGTGATAGACAGCCGTCATTTCTTCAATAAACTGCCGGGAATTGATCTTTTGCGAAGCAATGAGGCGGAACACGTTATTGGTAAATGGATAATTCATGACTGCATCGAATTGGTCGCCTCTTAGCCATGGCATGGAATCATGCCAAATTTCCCCGAGAATATATAGATCAGGTTTAATGTTTTTCACCGTATTCCGGAACTCCCGCCAAAACGGTGAATCGACCTCATTGGCAACATCAAGTCGCCAGCCATCGATATCGAACTCCTTAATCCAATAAGCGGCGGTTTCCAAAAGGTATTTTTTGACGTCAGGATTGGCTGTATTCAATTTGGGCATCGATTCAAAAAAACCGAATGTTTCATAATTGGGACGTTCTCCTCCTTTTAAAGGGAAGCCGTGGGGGTGGAACCAATCTTTGTATTCTGAGTCCTCACCTTTTTCAAGGAGGTCTTGAAAGGGAGGGAAATAATAGCCGCTATGGTTAAAGACGGCATCGAGCATCACACGGATATTCCGTTTGTGGCATTCTTCCACAAGGGTTTTCAAGTCCTCTTTCGTCCCGAATTGGGGATCGATTTCCATGTAATCGATCGTGTCATATTTATGGTTGGAATGGGCGTGGAAAATGGGAGTGAAATAGATGCCATTGATGCCGAGGTCCTCTAAGTAATCAAGATGCTGTAGGATCCCCTCGAAATCCCCTCCAAAAAAGTTGTCCACTTTCGGTTCTTCACTGCCCCAAGGCTTTGCACCTTCAGGATCATTATCGGGATTTCCATTCGCGAATCTTTCCGGGAAGATCTGGTACCAGATTGTTTCTTTTACCCATTCAGGCGCGCTAAACACTTCATTTCGATGAAGATAAGGTATGGCAAAATAACAGCCTGTATCATCAGGAGCCTCATCAAAAAAACCTTTTTCCGTATAAATGAGTTCTTCCTCACCCGATTGTAGCTTAAATCCATACCTTATTCTCCGGTAAGGTGGCTTCACATAAATATGCCAGTAATCATAATGGCCATCACTGCCAGAAAGGTACATGGGCGCTTGTTCATACTGCCAATGACCTTCATCGAGTATATTGGGGTCTCCAAAGAGGAGTCCAACGTAAGAAATATCTTGTTTTTTTGTACGAAGGCGGATATGAAGAGTTACTGCATCGATGCTATAAGCAAAATTGTCTGTAGGCCGGTGCTGGATGGACGAACGTTCCATAGAAAACCACTCCAATTCTAGTCAGGTTAATTTTGAAAGCTGGATGAACTTTAAGACTGGAGATTGAGAGGACATTACTTATGTACTGATGAAAAGTTAAAAAATTTAAATATTTCAAAAACTATCCAGTCATTTTGATTATATACCCATTTTATATAAAAAAAGCACCTGGTTCTTAAAAAATATGAAATAGAACGCTTCCATTTAAGAAATAAAATTGATAAAGGAAAATGTTGTAAAAATTGAGTCCTCTCATATAATGATAACAATAGAGATTGATATCGTTTTCATCGTGAATCCACGTTCTTTCCTTTCGATTTTCTAACGGTGGTGTAAACAATTCGAAGCTTTGGGACATGATAGAATCAAACATTTTTAAAAGGAGAATAAAAGTGAAGAAGTTGATGATCTATTTACTCATGTCCCTCATCTTTATCGCTATCGGAAGTGCTTGTGATGCCAATACAGATAAGGAAAATGAAGTGGTGAAGGAAAGGATGCCGCGAGAAAAAGAAACCACGAATGAAAAAAAGCCGGATAAACTGATTGTTTGGGAAGAGGAGAATAAAGGGGAAGCCCTAAAACCGATCCTGAAGGAATTCGAAAAAGAATATGGAATCAAAGTGGAATATAAAGAGCAAAAAGTGAACGATGGGATGTACACACAATTACGCCGAAATGGGCCTATCGGGACATCCCCGGATATCGTGACACTTACCCATGAAAAAATAGGTCAGCTAGTGGAGGAGGGACTGATACAGGAAATCAAGGTGAATGATGAAGTTACGGATGCCTTTTTAGAAGCTTCCATATTCGCCGAAATGTATCAGGGAAAACTATTTGGGCTGCCCAAGTCTGCTGTCACTTCCGTTTTGGTGTATAACGAGAAGATGATGCCGAAGGTCCCGGACACGATGAATGAATTGTATAAAAAAGCAAAAAAGGCTAGGGCAGGTAAGGAGTATGGATTTGCGGCTGAATGGAACGATTTCTATGATGCATATGGAATTATGACGGGAATGGGAGGGTATGTATTCGATCGGGATAAGAAGAAAATAAATCCTTTGGATATAGGATTGAACAATGAAGGTGCAGTGAAAGGTGCGCATTTCATTCAAAAATGGTATAAAGCGAGTGCCATCCCAGAGGGTGACAAAGAAGATATGGAAAAAATGTTTAGGGAGGGGAAGGTAGCCTCCATCATGAGTTCAAAAACTGCATGGATGGATGGGAAGAATGTCGGCGTCGCTCCGATGCCCCAATTGCCAAATGGAAAGCCAATGAAAACAATCATGGAAATACAGGGCTGGCATATTACCGCATTCACCAAATATCCCTATTGGTCTACAAAATTTGTGGAATATGTATCAAATGAAAAAAATGCAGTGCTCCGTTTTGAACGAACGGGAGAAATCTCCCCTATAAAAACAATCAAAGGGCATGAGGCAATAAAAGATAGTGAAAGGGCACAAGCCATCGCCATACAATTACAATACGCAGAACCGATACCGAATATTCCAGAAATGAATAAAGTCTGGGGACCGATGAATTCCGCGATGCAGGACATAACGGCGATTAAAGCCAAACCGAAAGCCGCTTTGGATGAAGCCGTAAAGAAGATCGAGAAAAGTTACCAGGAGGAATGAAACGGCAAATATGCCCCACTTTCAACCGCTCTCCATTTTATCTCTTTTGTGTAAAAAATTTTATAATATGGATTTGACGTCAAGAGGGCAAAACGCTAATCTTAAAGGCGTAAAGAGATAGCTAGGAGGAGAGCGGATATGAAAAAAAGGGTGTTATCACTCGCTTTAATTCCGTTGCTTCTTTTTTACGCCATTCCTGTAGGAGCAGCTGAAAAAGAACAACGAACATGGAAGGATGAAATCGCATACTCATTGATGATAGACAGATTTTTTGATGGAAATCCTAAAAACAATGGGGATGCAGATGTATTGAATCCTTCAGCTTTTAATGGAGGAGATTTCGAAGGAGTCACGAACAAGTTAAATTACCTTAAAGATATGGGGTATACCGCTATCATCCTATCACCTATTTTTGCTAATGAAGATAATGGCTACCACGGGGAATGGGTGAAGGATTTTTATAAAACGGATGAACATTATGGTACGAAACAAGAATTCAAGAAGCTCGTGGATGAGGCCCATAGCCGCGAGATGAAAGTTATTGTTGATTTTCAGGTTAATCAGGTGGGGAAGAATCATTCTTGGCTAAACGAACCTGATAAAAAAGACTGGTTTCACGAAAAAAAGGACATTTCCAAGGATAGCAATCAGCAGAACATGGAAAACGGCTGGGTGAATGGCCTGCCGGACTTAAATCAAGATAACCAGGAAACTCGGGAATATTTGTTGGATGTTGCCAAGTCGTGGATTGCAGAAACGGATATTGATGGGTATCGACTAAATCAAGTTCAACACGTTCCAAAGGACTTTTGGAAGGAGTTTGTTGAAACAGTCAAGTCTGAAAAATCAAACTTCTATACAATTGGTGATGTCCAAGGCAATGAGGATTTGATAAAAGGATATGAGGAAACGGGAATCGATGCTTTCATGGATTACCCACAAAATGCTGAACTGAGAAAAGCATTCGCTGCACCGGATCAGGATCTGGCACCTGTTTTCAATGCTATCGGAACGAGCGGTACACAGGCTTTATTCATGGATACCCAGAATATGCCCCGTTTCACCAAGGATGCTGCCGATCATAATGAAAACCCTGGGGCAAGATGGAAAATGGCCTTATCCTATATGTATACCACTCCAGGTGTACCCATCGTGATGTATGGATCGGAAATCGCCCTTAATGGTGATGAAGCACCGACCAATCATCAATTGATGAATTTTAAGACAGAGCAAGAGCTAGTGGAGTATATCACCAAGCTTTCCGATCTTCGGGAGATGTACCCTGCATTATCAAAAGGGGATATGGAGCCTTTGTACCAAAAGGGCGGTACGGCGGTTTTTAAACGTGTGTATGGCGACGAAACAATGGTGGTGGCCATGAATAATACAACCAAAACGCAAACGATTAATCTCAGTGAAAAGGATCTTGATGAGAACAAAGAGTTGAGAGGTATGCTGAATGGAGATTTGGTTCGTAGTAAGGATAATGGCTACTCGATCGTAATCGACAGGGAGTCAACGGAAGTCTACACTCTTGCATCTAAATCGACCATCAATACTCCCTATTTGATCATTATCGGGTTGGTCCTTGTCATTTTTGCCATTTTCATTGCTTTGGTCATTAAACGTTCAAAAAGGAATCAAGTAAACTAACCATGTACCTCTCGATTTTTGGCTGCAAAACAATGTCCCTTGGCTTTGTGGAATACAGAAACGGGAGGCTACAGCATGAGCAAAACCTGGTGGAAAGAGGCTGTTTGTTATCAAGTTTACCCCCGCAGTTTCATGGATAGCAATGGAGATGGAGTGGGGGACTTAAGGGGATTGATCTCCAAACTGGATTACTTGCAGGAACTTGGGATCGATGTCATTTGGATTAGCCCGTTTTATAAGTCCCCCAACGCAGATAATGGATATGATATCAGTGATTACCAATCGGTTTCAGAAGAATTCGGCACGATGGAGGACCTGGAACAATTGCTGGACGATGTACACCGACGTGGCATGAGGGTGATTCTTGACTTGGTGCTTAACCACACTAGTGATGAGCATCCCTGGTTCGTGGAGTCGCGTTCTTCAAAGGATAACCCGAAACGAGACTGGTATATTTGGAGAGACGGCAAGGATGGTAGGGAACCTAACAATTGGGAAAGTATATTCTCAGGAAGTGCCTGGAAATTCGATGAAAGGTCGAAACAATTCTACTTACATTTATTCGCAGAGAAACAACCGGACTTAAACTGGGAATGTAAAGAAGTCCGGCAGGCTCTATACAGCATGGTGACATGGTGGTTGGATAAGGGCATCGATGGTTTCCGGATTGATGCCATCACCCATATTCACAAGCGTGAGGGGTTGCCGGATATGCCCAATCCGTATTGGCATCAATATGTCCCTGCGTTTGAGATGCATACCAATCAGGAAGGGATATTGGATTACCTTCAAGAGCTTAAGGAAGAAACTTTTGCGAAGTATGATATCATGACGGTTGGTGAAGCCAATGGCGTAAGGATTGAACAAGCGGATGATTGGGTCGGGGAAGAAAACGGTAAGTTCAATATGATTTTTCAATTCGAACATCTGGGCCTATGGAATCGGGGACATGATCATCATGTCGACGTCTATGAACTGAAAAGGACCATGACAAAATGGCAAAAGGGACTTCAGAATAAAGGCTGGAATGCTTTGTTTTTTGAAAACCATGACCAGCCGAGAAGTGTGTCCACTTGGGGAAATGATCATCAATATTGGTTGGAGAGTGCGAAAATGATTGGTGCATTGTACTTTTTTATGCAAGGGACACCATTCATTTATCAAGGGCAGGAAATTGGGATGACAAACGTACAATTCGACTCTATCGATGATTATGATGACATTGGCATGAAAAACTTTTATCATATTGAAACCTCCAAGGGACGTTCACATGATGAAATCATGCAGATCATTTGGCATAACGGTCGGGACAATTCACGTACACCCATGCAATGGAATGATACGGAGCATGGAGGGTTTACAGAAGGAACACCCTGGATGAAAGCAAATTCCAATTACCGTGCAATCAATGTGGAAGAGCAAAGGAATAATCCTTCATCCATCTACCATTTTTACAAAAAGATGATTAATCTCCGTAAGAAGTACCAGGTTTTAGTTTATGGAGAATATGATTTATTATGGGAAAATCATTGTGAACTTTATATTTATACAAGAAAAATGAATAGTGAATCAGTGAAAGTCATATGCAATTTCAGTACGAATCACCATTCCATCGATATATCTGATTGGGGGAATATGGAACTGTTACTGGGCAATTATGACAATGTGGAAGACGAATGTGAGATTCATTTGCGTCCTTACGAGGTGAGGGTCTACCATCATTAGTTGAAGCTATGTAGCCGTTGGTGCTACTGTAGTTAGTCGTCTGACTTCTGTCCTCTTCTCTAAACAAATCATACGTTTCAATGAAGGAGTTGATTTAAAATCAACTCTCTTTTTTATGATAAAAGTGAAGGCTGACTCTAAAAACTGATATTTTCTGAAAAAAATAGAAAATTTAAAAAAAGTAATGGATATAAGCATTGAGTTGAGTGTATGATAGATACATATAATTGTATATTTATTTAATATATTGGAAAAGTATTTATTGACTTTACACGAAGTTGTCCAAAAAGTCTGTAATACGATGAGGGGAGACGGGAAATGCATGGCTATTACGATTAAAGATGTAGCTCAACTGGCGAATGTAGCACCTTCAACAGTTTCTCGAGTGATTGCAAATAATCCTCGAATTAGCGAGAAAACGAAAGTGCGCGTGCGTAAAGCGATGGAGAAATTGGGATATCACCCAAATTTCATTGCCCGCAGCCTAGCAAACCAATCAACGAAAATTATAGGGTTGGTCTTACCAAGTTCATCGAATGTCATATATCAAAATCCATTTTTCTCAACAATCTTGCAAGGACTTAGCGAAGGGGCTCAGGAAAAACAATATTCGCTATTGCTAAGCACGGGAAAAACGGAGAATGAGATTTATGAAGGAATCGTGAATATGGTCCAGGGGGGGATGGTAGATGGTATCGTCCTGATGTATTCAAGGATGAATGATCATATCCTTACTTATTTGCGATCAAGGGATTTTCCATTTGTCATGATTGGAAAGCCGTACGATTTTATCGAGGAAATATCATATGTGGATAATGATAACGTCTTGGCGGCTGAACAGGCCTCAGATTATCTAATCCAATTGGGGCATGAAAGAATCGGTTTCATCGGTGGGGATATAAAGTCTGTGATGACACTCGATCGCCTATCTGGATACGAACGGGCATTAAAAAGGGCTGGGATCGTTCCAAGAAGTGAATATACGATACTTGAGAACTTTGTACATAATGGGGAACTGGAAGTAGCAAATAGGTTGCTATCCATTAAGGAACCTCCGACCGCTTTAATCGTCAGTGATGACTTAATGGCACTTGGACTTGTCCATTCACTAAGGGAGATGGGCATACGCACTCCTGAAGAGATATCAATTGTCAGCTTTAATAACGTTCTTTTCACTGAAATGTCACTACCTGCCCTAACTTCTGTCGATATTAACATTTTTGATCTGGGTTATCAGGCAGCCAAATCGATCATCCAAAAGTTACAAAAGGGAGCAGAGCCGGGGGGAATCATCATACCCCATCAGTTTGTGGAAAGAAGTTCCTGCCGACCTTTAAAGCAAGAATCGTTGGTCATGAATTATTAAAGGGAAGAGCATTGTGTGTCACAATGCTCCTTTATGAATTTCCTGGTATTGAGGACGCTTTTGATTGAACGGAAACCGGTTCCAGTCTGTCCAAGTTATGTTTCTACAAGCACTTTATCAGGAAATGGATACTCTCTAAATCCTTCCTTAGAACGAAAAAAGCAACGGATCTCCTAAATGGAATCCGCTGCCCTGGATCTTACTTTATTAACCGTTTACCACTGAACCGCCATTGACATGGATGACTTGTCCACTGACGTAAGAGGAATCATCACTTGCTAGATATACATAGGCAGGTGCCAATTCCTCCGGCTGTCCTGCTCGGCCCATAGGTGTATTTTGTCCGAATTTGGCCACATCTTCTTCACCGAATGAAGCAGGAATAAGCGGTGTCCAGATAGGACCTGGCGCTACACCATTCACTCGAATGCCATCTTTTGAAATGGAATTCGAAAGAGCGCGTGTAAAGGCTAAAATGGCGCCTTTAGTTGATGAGTAATCGATTAGCTTTGGGTTACCCTGGTAGGCTGTGATTGAGGTTGTATTGATGATGCTGCTCCCTTTTTTCAAGTGCTTCAAGGCGGCTTTCGTTAAGTGGAACATGGAAAAGATATTAGTTCGGAATGTTTTTTCCAACTGCTCGGCTGATATGTCGAGAAGGCTTTCTTGCACATGCTGTTCGCCGGCATTGTTGACAAGGATATCCAACCCGCCGAATTCTTCAATTGTTTGCTTGACGATATCCTGACAAAACGTTTCATCACCGATATCCCCTGCAAGTAGCAAGCATTTTTGTCCTTCTTGTTCGATTAATTCCTTAGTTTTCTTTGCATCTTCGTGTTCATCCAAGTAGGCTACAACTACATTGGCTCCTTCTTTCGCATAATAGATGGCGACCGATTTACCAATGCCGCTATCTCCGCCGGTTACAATCGCTGTTTTTCCTTTTAATTTCCCACTACCTTTATATTCCGATTTTACAGACTCAGGATTCGGATCCATCTTCGTTTCTACTCCGGGTTGATGTTGTTGATGTTGTGGTGGAAACCCTTGTTTATTTTGGTTTGTCATGATTACCCCTCCTATATTTTATTGTATTTTTTATATTCCTTATTTTTGAATTGCTTAAACATAAGAGCAAGAATAGCATCTCACAACTCCTTGGAATCGATACATTGGTTTGAATAACAGGAAATGTGAAGGCGTTATGTGTGAGATATCCAGATAGGGTGTATGGGGAGGAATGGAGGGGGAAATAGGCATGGGGAAACGGGCACCTTGTGCCTTCAACTAAATGAAAAAAGCCCACCTATCAGGGTGGGCTTACTAGTTTAGCGGTAATTTAGGAATTGTACATCAATTGATAATTCAGCACCACGGATGGCAGAGATGATGCCTTGCAGGTCATCCCTGTTTTTTCCGGTAACGCGAATTTGGTCGTCCTGAATTTGACTTTTGACTTTTAACCCACTGTTTTTAATGACGGTGTTGATTTTCTTTGCTTGTTCTTTATCAATACCTTGAATGAGTTTAGCGCGTTGACGGACAGTACCGCCGGAAGCCCCTTCTATTTTCCCGTAATCGAGGTTTTTGACGGGAACCCCACGCTTTATAAGTTTACTGATTAAAACATCTTTTAATTGATCAAGTTTATACTCGTCATCAGAAACCAAAACGAGGTCTTCCTTATCGATGGAAATCGTACTTAAGCTGCCCTTGAAATCATAGCGCGTTTGTATTTCTTTCATTGCCATGGTTACAGCATTTGTCACTTCCGAAAAATCTACTTTGGATACTATATCGAATGAATTTTCCTTTGCCATTACTTACCTCCAGCAGGTTTTATTTCTTTTATTATAGAGAAGATAGGTAAGGAAGACAACCATTCATTCTGTTAAGCAAGTGGACTTTGTCAAGGGGATACAGGAAAAAACGGGGGATGTCCCCCGTTATTTATGATCTGTTTTTTTGGAGTAGGAATGTTTTCCCGCTTTAAGATTTTCCTGATAGGCCATGTTTTTTTCGGCGTTTCTCGCTTGGTTATCTTCGGGTCTTTTATTGTTATCTTTAGTGTGTGACATAATAAAAACTCCCTTCATAATCATGATCAATATGTATTGTTCGCAATTATAAGAGGGAGTATGCATATTTATGATTTCGCAGGGGTATCGTTTAAGAAGAAGATACCTACAGTACCAGGACCGGTATGTGCCCCGATTACTGAACCGATTGAATGGATCATGAAATTTGTCGTACCAAATTCATGTTGAATCACTTCTTTCCATTCCAATGCGGATTCTTCGTCATCGCCGTGAACAATACCAATTGTTTGAGTAGATAGATTTATGCCACGCTCATGCATTAATTCCATCGCTCTTTTCACTAATTTCTTTTTGCCGCGAATCTTCTCAAGAGGAACGAGTTTTCCATCCTCCACATTTAGTAGCGGTTTAATGTTTAATAACCCGCCAACAAGGGCAGATGTTTTGGATATACGTCCACCACGCGCCAAGTATTCAAGGTCACCTACCGTGAATAGGTGTTCCATGTGCTTGAGGAGGAAATTTATATGTGTTAAAATTTCTTCTTTAGAAGCTCCACTCTGAGCTAACTTGGCAGCTTGTTCAACGACCATGCCAATGCCTAATGATGCGCATTTCGAGTTAATGATCTCTATGTCCAAATCAGGGTATTCTTCCTTCACCTGGTTATGAATCATAACGGCTGTTTGGTACGTTCCGGATAGTTCAGAGGAAAAGGCAATATAAATGCCCTGTTTTTTTTCTTTGGCAAACTCCGTGAATATTTCCAAGAAATGTTCCGGAGAAACTTGTGAAGTTTTTGGAGCCTTACCATCAAGCATGGCTTGAAAAATCTCCTTAGAATTAATGGTAACGATGTCTTCATAATTTTGCCCATCCAAATGAACTTGTAGGGGGATCAATGTTACATTGTTTTCTTGATAGAAAGACAATGGCAAGTCACATGCACTATCCGCAAGAATCGTGATAGCCATAATACACCCGCTTTCTTTTTACATATTTTAGTAAATGTGAGTTTTACTCTATTTAGTTTAGCATGTAACGGTGAAATTTCAATCACTACGACTATAGAAAGAGAAAATAAGGGGAATTGGCCACTAAAAATAGAATATATTGGAGGTTTTTTGGTTGTATGGTAATGAAATAAAGAAAATTCTAATTGTCATAATTGGTGCATTACTGAATGCTGTTGCAATGAACTTTTTTCTGATTCCAGCAAATGTTTATGCAAGTGGATTCACAGGGGTAGCGCAGTTATTATCAAGTATTATTGGATCCTTTGCACCATTTAATGTATCGACTGGTATCTTACTCTTTCTATTGAATATTCCAGTCACTATTCTTGCATGGAGGAAGGTTGGGAAGTCCTTCACTTTTTATAGCTTCCTCAGTGTTATATTAATGAGTTTATTTATGGAAATCATCCCGCTAACACGATGGTCCCCAGACATTTTGTTGAATGCTGTGTTTGGTGGTGTGATCGCTGCGGTCGGAGTAGGGATTACATTGAAATTCGGGGCATCGACAGGTGGTATGGATATTATCGCCATGCTTTTATCACGCAAGAAGGACAAGCCTGTAGGAACTTACTTATTTCTTTTGAATGGAATCATCATCGTCACAGCCGGAGCGGTATATGGACCTGAAAAGGCCTTGTATACCCTCGTTACGCTTTATACTTCAACACGAGTGGTGGATGCTATACATACTCGCCATGAAAAGTTGACAGCCATGATCATAACGAAGCAAAGCGAGGAACTGAAGCAAGCCATCCATGCTAAATTGGTTCGCGGCATTACAAGGCTCCCTGCTAAAGGAGCTTTCACCAATGAAAGTAAGGAAATGTTAATGATCGTCATTACTCGGTATGAATTGTATGATTTGGAGAGGATTATTCAAGAAGTCGATCCCCATGCCTTCACCAACATTATTGAAACGTCGGGAATCGTTGGTACGTTCCGAAGGGAATGAACAGTAGGATTTTTACCATATTTTTCAATACTGTTACACTTCATTGACAAATGGATAAATATTGGTGTTTTACGTTTGAGGCTTATCCCAAACGGCTAATGTACTAGCGTATCGCCAATAAATCTTGTTGAAGGAGTGATGAACAATGGCTAAGAATGAAAAGATGAGTAGGGAAGAAGCTGGACGCAAAGGCGGGGAAGCCACTTCGAACAATCACGATAAGGACTTCTACCAAGAGATTGGACGCAAAGGCGGAGAAGCCACCTCAGATAATCACAACAAAGAGTTTTATCAGGAAATTGGTCAAAAGGGCGGAGAAGCCACATCCGATTCTCATGATAAAAGTTTTTATAAAGAAATCGGTAAAAAAGGCGGAACAACAGGAAATAACGGTTAAATAGAGAAAAGCCTCCAGGATCCTGGAGGCTTTTCCTTTTTACTTTAGATGGTTTTCCAACTTTTCCTGAAGTTCACGCAACTGTTCTTTTTCGGCATTATTCGTATTGGCATTAGCCGAAGAAAGAGCATTTTTGGCGATTTCTACAGTTTTTTGCTGGTCGCCACCAGGCTCAGAGTGGAGAGCTTCTTCAACAAAGTCCCGAGCGATCTGGAATAATTTGTTTCCCATTAGAAGCCACCATAGCTTTGTTCTGACATAATGCGTAATCTGTCTTTTTCAGCCTCTGCATACGTAGTGTGATAAGGGATTTTTTCAGCGTGTTTGGCAACACTTTCTTTGCCTTGCTGTACAAAACGTTTTGATTTTGTTCCCATTATTATCTCCTCCGAATCTGAGCTTTTTGACAACGATGTTTGATGTTGTCCCTAGTAGTGTGGCTCAATGAATGGAATTTATGAAGGAAATAAATGTGTTATTTCAGATTGAATTTTTCCTCAAGGAAAATGGCAATGCCGTCCTCCTCATTGGTCAAGGTGGTCGTGTTGGCTACGTTTTTCACTAATTCTATAGCATTACCCATGGCGACACCTGTTCCTGCATAGTCAAGCATTTCCAAGTCATTGTCCTCATCTCCGAATGCGATGATCCGGTCTTTTGGAATGTCCAGGTAATTGGATACACGCTGAAGCCCGACAGCCTTGCTTAATCCACTTTTTATGATTTCGATGATGTGAAAGGGCTCTGACCAACGTCGGTGATCAACCAATTCAGCATGGACATCCGATAGATGCTGCCGAATTTGCCCGACATATTCGCTATCTGTATGGATGAGCATCGAAGTAGGCGAATCGTTTAGGTAGTTCCGCAGGTCCCCGCTAGTCATTTTTGGATTCCCTACATTGAACATATTCATCAATTTTTCGTCATGATAATGGACATATAAATCATCCCTAACCTCTGCAATGATGTTATGATAGCTAAATTGGTCACAGGCCTCGACTATCTCTTTTGCAATCTTGATGTCGAGAGGTGAATGATACGTCCCCCAGCTTGTCTGCAAGGGATGGTGGACAAAGGCACCATTGAAATTGACGATAGGCGTTGTCAATCCCAACTCACGATAATAGAGTTCGCTTGAGCGGTAGGGACGGCCTGTCGCAATCATGACTTCATGTCCATCCTCTTTCAGTTTTAAAAGGGTCTGTTTAGTGCGGGGGGAAATGGATTTTTTATCAGTAAGTAATGTTCCATCAAGATCCAATACAATTAAATGCTTGTCATTCATCTATGGCACCTTCTGTTCTTTTTTGATTTTATTATAGGCGAATATTGTTAAGTTTAGTGTACTGAAATTGTAAATGTTTTTCATTCTTTATGCATTCTTGTATGATATTACTAAATGAAAGGGTTATAATAATCCCGAGATTATACGACTTACTTAAATAGGTTTTTTAATAAAATTTTGGTTGTTCCATTTAGGGGCAATCAGCATTATAACATGAATGATTCGGAGGGGTCGAATTGGTTATCATCGAAAAAGAAGTAATAGGGCACATTCCCGTTTTACATGTTAGCGAACGGTCCATTTTCAATAAGGAACTGCCGCTAGTCATTTTTATACACGGATTTCAGAGTGCAAAGGAACACAATCTCCATTATGCGTATTTAATGGCTGAAAAGGGCTTTCGCGTGATTCTTCCCGATGTTGTCTACCATGGAGAGAGGGAAACAGGGGAAAGCGAATCCGAGTTGATGCCTCGTTTTTGGGAAATGGTATTACAGAGCATCAAAGAGTTGCCCCTACTTAAAGATGATTTACTTTCCCGTAAATTAATCGATCCTAAAAGGATTGGCATAGCCGGCAGCTCAATGGGTGGGATTGTGACCAATGGGGCGTTAGCGACTTATGATTGGTTATCGGCGGGCGTGAGCTTGATGGGGAACCCTTCATATGTTTCGTTTGCCGAGCTTCAAATAGGGGAAATGAAAAAAAGGGAGATTAGCTTTCCCCTATCGGAAGAGGAAATCACACAAGCGATTGCACAACTTAAACCATTTGACCTAAGCTTGAATCCCGACAGGCTCGCTAATCGGCCACTATTGTTTTGGCATGGAGCAAAAGATCATGTGGTTCCTTATCAATATGCATATCGCTTTTATGAAGAGGTTAAATCAAGTTATAATGAAGGGGATAATAGAATTAATTTCATTCTCGACAAGAAAGCATCTCATAAGGTAAGCAGAGAAGGTGTGCTTCAAACGGCGAACTGGTTTGAGAAACATTTATTGCCAACTATACAAAAAGCTTAATGGAACGCGAAAAATCTGTTATGATTCTAATATGTAGATAGTGTAAACCGTTTTAACTATCAGCACCCGGTATGAATGACGGGGATAATTGATTATAAAAGGAGTGATTAGGATGGATCAAGATACAAAAGACATTATTATGGGAGCTTTGGAACAGGTTATTGACCCGGAGCTTGGAATAGATATCGTCAATCTGGGCTTGGTATATGATGTGGATATGGACGAGGCAGGACTAACGACTGTGAAGATGACCTTGACGGCTATGGGCTGCCCATTAGCTGGTACAATCGTCGATCAAGTGAAATTGGTGCTTGAAGATATTCCGGAAGTGAAAGAAACGGACGTGCAAATTGTGTGGAGTCCACCATGGTCCAAGGACCGCATGTCCAGATATGCAAAAATCGCATTAGGCATAAAATAAATTCCATGTAAAAGAATGAATAGAGAGCCAGTCAAAAAACGGTGAATCCGCATTTTGTGGACCAGCTTTTTATTGGCTTGGCTTTTTCTAATACATGAGGGCTAGGAGTGGTTAATTGACCAGTCAAATAAAAGATTCTTTAGATAGGCCATTAAGAGATTTGAGAATTTCCGTCATCGATCGTTGCAACTTCCGTTGTCAATATTGTATGCCGGCTGAAATTTTTCATGAGAATTTCCAGTTCCTCCCGAAGAGCGAGCTTTTATCATATGAAGAAATTATAAGGATCTCTAAAATATTCGCAAACTTAGGTGTGAAGAAGTTAAGGTTGACGGGCGGGGAACCGCTGTTACGCAGAAATCTTACCACGCTTATTTCCGAACTTGTCTTGATTGAAGGAATAGAAGATATAGGGTTGACCACCAATGGCGTGTTCCTGAAGAAGCATGCGGCCGATTTAAAGGCAGCAGGTTTACAACGAGTGAACATCAGCCTAGACAGTCTGGATGACGAGTTGTTTAAAAAGATGAATGGCAGAAATATCGGGATAAAACCGGTTCTGGAAGGCATCGCCGCTGCTAAAAAGGCAGGACTTGGCGTCAAGGTCAATATGGTGGTGAAAAAAGAAACGAATGAATCTCAAATCCTGCCAATGGCTCGTTTTTGCAAACAGGAAGGCATTCAACTGCGATATATAGAATATATGGATGTTGGCCATACAAATGGTTGGCAACTAAAAAATGTGGTAACGAAAAAGGAACTGCTCGAGATGCTACAGCAAGAATTCGAATTGGAACCTGTGGAAGAAGATTACTTTGGGGAAGTTGCTAAGCGTTTCCGTTATAAAGGAACAACAACTGAAGTAGGATTCATCACGTCGGTTTCGGAATCATTCTGTTCAAGTTGCACGCGTGCACGTCTCTCTGCAAACGGTAGCATATATACTTGCTTATTTAATGGGAAAGGCCATGACTTGAAGTCATTGGTTCGTTCAGAGATGTCGGATGAAGAATTAACAGACCACATCATATCGATTTGGAATCATCGAGATGACCGTTATTCGGACGAGAGGGTAGCGGGCACTTTGAAAAAACAAGAAAAAATAGAAATGTCCTTTATTGGTGGTTGATTTTTAAAGGACAAGTTAAAAATACGGGATGGCAGATGCCATCCCGTATTTTTTTGTATGTGCATCGTTTGGTTAATGAATAAATTATACGGGTTTTATGCATGTATATGATGGAACAAGATATTAAATGGTCCCTGGATCAATACAATTGGATGGATACGGTCGATATCCCCGCAACCTTTTCATGTTGTAGGCATATAATTGCTGGTTGTCGGGGGACGGATATGGAGGTTGTGAAATGAATAAACAAGGCAATGAATGAACTACTGGTGATTTTAGCAACAAGAAAGGGTTAAATCAAAGACGTTGTTCATAAATGGGCAGTGAATGGAAAAAAATATATCAAAGAATAGTAGCAAAAGATAGAATTTTGTATATAATTTAATAATTTTATAAAAATACATTTGATTTTATTTTTATTCAATCATATAATAATAGAATCAAAGAATGACAGGGACTAGAATATAGGAGTGGTTTTATGAACGTTTCAATTGTCGGAGCTACAGGATATGGTGGATTGGAGCTAATAAGGTTCCTGACTAATCATCCTCATTTACAAATAGAATCATTGCATACTTCATCCCAATTTGGTCGGAGTATCCATGAAGAAAATCCGCATTTAATGCATATGAAAGATAAATTGGAAGCCATTGATCCGGAAAAAATCGCAAAAAAATCTGATATTGTTTTTCTCGCTACGCCTTCAGGTGTTTCCTCACAACTGATTTCGCAATTTTCTGATCTTGACTTGAAAGTAATCGATTTGTCAGGGGACCTCAGGCTTCAAACTCCAGGAGAATATGAACGTTGGTATAAAAAAGAGGCTGCCCCTCAATCCATCCTTGAAAAAGCTATATACGGTCTAGCAGAATGGAATGCCGAGGAAATCAGGCAATCCACTATTATTGCAAACCCAGGTTGTTACCCCACCGCTACATTGCTTGGCCTTGCCCCTTTATTTACGGAAGGATGGGCTACAGGTTCAGATGTAATTATCGATGCAAAATCAGGGGTGTCCGGGGCAGGGAAGTCTCCTTCGGTCGTAACGCATTATAGTGAAATGAATGAAAATTTCAAAATATACAAGGTGAACCAGCATCAACATATACCGGAAATTGAGCAACAGCTTGGACGCTGGTCGAAAGATTTACAGCCGATATCTTTTAATACCCATCTTGTCCCGATGACGAGAGGGATCATGGCCACAATGTACGTTAAATTAAACCGGCAAACTTCAACGGCCGAATTAAGGGATTTGTATGAAACCATTTATGATAAACATCCATTTGTTCGAATACAGCCACTAGATCACTTTCCTTCTACAAAACAAGTATATGGTTCGAATTTTTGCGATATAGGTGTTGCTTATGATGAAAGAACAGGAAGGGCAACGATTGTTTCGGTCATTGATAATTTAGTGAAAGGCGCTGCTGGGCAGGCCATTCAAAACGCAAATCTTTTAATGGGGATTGAAGAAACAACAGGATTATGGAACACCCCGCTTTATCCATAAAATTTCTTGGAGGGAAATAATGAATACATTACAGCAAGTTGAAACAATCAAACAAATTGAAAAAGGAAACATCTTAATTCCACAAGGATTTAAAGCGTCAGGCGTTCATGCAGGTTTACGTTACTCCAAAAAAGATATTGGCGTCATTTTTTCGGACGTCACGGCCTCAGCTGCTGCCGTTTATACACAGAATGTCGTTCAGGCGGCCCCAATCGATGTGACGAAAGACAGTATTTCCGTCACCGGCAAAATTCATGGCATCATCGTGAATAGTGCCTGCGCGAATGCATGCACTGGAAAGCAAGGGCTAAAGGATGCGCTTGAAATGCGAAAGCTTACGGCACAAAAGTTTGACTTGGAAGATCATGCTTTTGCTGTTGCTTCAACGGGAGTCATTGGTGAGTACTTGGATATGGAAAAAATCAAAAAGGGAATAGATTTACTCGAGATAGCTGATACACCAGAAGCCGCAGAAGACTTTGGTACCGCTATTTTGACGACGGATATCGTAACGAAGAGCTGTGGGTATGAAGCGGTCATTGACGGCAAGGTCGTAAAAATGGGCGGTGCAGCGAAAGGGTCGGGGATGATTCATCCTAACATGGCTACGATGCTTGGATTCATTACGACGGATGCAGCCATTGAACCAGCCGATTTACAGCAGGCGTTATCTAGCATAACCAACGATACCTTCAATCAAATCACGGTAGATGGTGATAGTTCCACGAACGATATGGTTCTGGTTTTGGCAAATGGAGAAGCAGGCAATGAACCATTATCCAAAGCACACCCGGAATGGTCCGTCTTCTTGAATTTATTGAAACAGACATCTGAAAACCTTGCTAAGCAAATTGCAAAAGATGGAGAAGGGGCTACGAAGCTAATTGAAGTCAATGTCCATGGAATGAATGAGAAAACCGATGCACAGATGATGGCAAAAACGATTGTGGGTTCAAATTTAGTGAAAACCGCAGCGTTTGGTTCTGACGCTAACTGGGGTCGCATTATCGCGGCCATGGGAAGAAGCGGAGTGGCCTTTCAACCTACACAAACAACGATCGCCTTTGGTGATATCGTAGTCCTGAAGGGTGGCGAACCGGTACAGTTTTCCGAAGAAGAGGCGAAAGCCTATTTAGAAAATAAGAGTATAACGATTAATGTCTATTTACAAGATGGGAACGAATCAGGTACGGCATGGGGCTGCGACTTAACCTATGATTATGTGAAAATTAATGGGAGCTATCGATCATAAGGGGGATGAATGGGTGGACACTTTAGTCATCAAATGCGGCGGCAGCATTATTAATGAGTTATCCGAATCATTTTTTACGAGTATAAAAGAACTACAAAGCCGTGGGTATCAAATCGTCTTCGTTCATGGAGGCGGTCCGGATATCAATTCGATGCTTGAGAAATTTGAAATTGAACCAGTATTCGAAGATGGGTTAAGAAAAACGACATCAGACGTGCTGGAAGTGGTTGAACTGATGCTGGCAGGTAAATCTAATCGTTGCCTTGTACACAAGTTGGAAGAACACGGAATCAAAGCAGTTGGCCTCAATGGATCGGATGGCGGCATCCTGACCGGTGAGTTCATTGATAAAGAAAAACTAGGGGCTGTCGGTGAAATTCATCAGGTCGATACAGAACTATTGGAATTGTTTTTCGACAAAGGCTTCTGCCCAGTGTTGACGCCTATCTCCTCTACAGAAGATGGAAATAAACTGAATGTGAATGCCGATATGGCTGCAGGTTCAGTGGCGAAAGCCCTTTCGGCGGCCATGTGTTTATTTGTAACAGATGTTAAAGGGGTAATGAAGAATCATCAAGTCATCGAAAAGCTGACCGAATCGGAGACGCAAGATTTAATTACAGATGGCAGTATATATGGAGGAATGATTCCAAAGGTAAAGACTGCATTATCCGTGTTGAATAAGGGCGTCGAAGAAGTGATGATTGTAAGTGGAAAAGAGATCTTCTACGAGGATGGACAGTTCATCGGTACGAAATTTTTACAGAAAGAAGGGGTATTCAAATGAGTTCTTTATTTCCAACGTATGCAAGATGGGACATAGAACCAGAAACAGCGAACGGTACGAAGTTAATGAGTAAGAATGGGAAAGAGTATCTGGACTTTACATCAGGAATTGGAGTGCTGAATCTTGGTCATTGTCACGAAAAAGTGAAGAATGCCGTTACTCAGCAGTTGAATAAGTATTGGCATGTATCGAATATGTTCCAGAGCTCTGCACAGGAAAGGGTTGCGGGCATGCTGGCAGAAGCATCGGGATTGGACCACGTTTTCTTTGCCAACAGCGGTGCGGAAGCAAATGAGGCAGCAATTAAACTTGCCCGTAAAGCGACAGGGAGAAGTAAGATCGTCACTTGTTTACAATCATTTCATGGGCGTACTTTCGCAACAATGGCAGCAACCGGGCAAGATAAGATCAAGAAAGGTTTCGGCCCGATGTTAAACTCTTTTGAATATGTTCCTTTTAATGATAACGACGCTTTAGCCGCCGCAGTAGACGGAGACACGGCAGCGGTCATGATTGAAATCGTTCAAGGGGAAGGTGGCATTCATGTTGTTCAGCAAGCTTATTTGGATGCAATTGCTGCCGCATGTAAAAAACATGGAGCCCTTCTTATCGTTGATGAAATTCAAACGGGAATTGGCCGGACAGCTAAGCCATTCGCTTTCCTTCATTTCGATATCCAGCCAGATATCCTTACTTCGGCCAAAGGGCTTGGAAACGGACTCCCTATCGGGGCAATGATAGGTAAAAGGGAATTGGCGGAATTCTTTGGTCCTGGAAGCCATGGGTCCACTTTTGGAGGAAACCCAGTGAGTGTCGCAGCTGCCGAAGCGGTTCTAACTGAAATATTCCAACCGGATTTCTTAAAAGAAGCAGAGGAAAAAGCTGAGTATCTGAAAAGTGAATTGACCAAGGCGTTAGAGGATCTTGACGATGTAATAGAAGTCCGGGGTCTTGGGATGATGATTGGCATTGAATGCAAACAGGAAGTCCAGGGCTTTATATTGGAGATGCAAGAGGCAGGTCTACTTCTATTGAGTGCCGGGCCGAACGTACTTCGCTTGCTTCCACCGCTTACGGTGAATCAATCAGAAATAGATCAGGCAATCGTGAAAATTAAAAGTGCAGTGGCAACAAAACAAATAATCTAAATTATTTGAATTTTTATAGAATGAAATGAATAATTATGCTACTATGTATATAAATATACATCATCTACCTAAGAGGTGAAAAACATGAAAAATTATTTATGCTTAGAAAATGGTTCTGTATTCGAAGGGAATCTGTTAACTAAATCGACTCAGAAAACAATTACTGGAGAGATTGTCTTTTTTACCGGAATGACCGGATATCAGGAAGTATTGACTGATCCGTCCTATAAAGATCAAATCGTCATCTTTACGTATCCCTTAATTGGGAATTACGGAATCAATCCATTCGATTTCGAAAGTAAGAAGCCTCATGTGGCTGGCGTTATTGTGTATGAAGGCACTAGGAATCATTCACATTATCAAGCCGAATATTCACTTGCTGAGTATTTGGATAAATGGAATATTCCTCTATTGAGTCATGTGGATACAAGGGCTGTCGTCAAGAATATCCGTCAAGAAGGTTCCATGCAAGCGGCGATCTCCATGAATGAAAACTATACCTTCGAATCCAAGCTCGATGGTATAGCCGCACATGTCGCTGTAGTTTCCACGAAACAATATGAGGAATATGGAGAAGGCGGCAAGCATATTGTATTGATGGACTTTGGCTATAAAAAATCCATTTTAACTTCATTGATCGAGCAGGGGTGCCATGTTACAGTCGTTCCCTTCGATACGAAATTCGAACAGATCGTGAAATTGAAACCGGATGGCATTTTGCTTTCAAATGGGCCTGGGGATCCAAAACAGCTTGAATATCTGTTGGATAATATAAAGAAAATCATTTCGAATTTTCCTACCATGGGCATTTGCCTAGGTCATCAATTGACCGCACTTGCTTTTGGGGGCAATACGAAAAAGATGCTGTTTGGGCACCGAGGTGCGAACCAGCCCGTGGTCGATTTGAAAACGAAAAGGGTTTATATGAGTTCACAAAACCATAGTTATGAAGTGGATGAACCAAGTTTAGAAGGAACATCGCTTCAAGTCCGGTTCCGTAATGTAAATGATCATACCGTTGAGGGCCTTATGCATAAAGACCTTCCAATTTTCACAACTCAATACCATCCTGAAGCAAATCCAGGACCGGTTGAAAGTTCACTGTTGTTCCACGACTTTTTACAAATGATAAATGATTATAGCGGGAGAGAAAAAGCATATGCCTAAAGACAACACGATACAGACCATATTAGTAATTGGTTCAGGGCCAATCGTCATCGGGCAGGCCGCTGAATTTGACTATGCAGGAACACAAGCCTGCCTCGCCTTAAAAGAGGAAGGCTATAAAGTCATTCTTGTCAATAACAATCCGGCAACCATAATGACGGACGAAATGAACGCGGACGCCGTCTATTTCGAACCGTTGACGGTGGATGTACTGGAAAAAATCATTGCCAAAGAAAAACCAGATGGCTTGCTTGCCACTTTAGGCGGTCAAACGGGATTGAATCTTGCCTATCAGTTAGATGATGCTGGGATTCTTGAAAAATATAATGTCAAATTACTAGGAACACCGATTGACTCCATCAAAAAGGGAGAAGATCGTGAGCTGTTCCGTCAACTAATGTTTGAAATAGATGAGCCAGTGCCGGACAGTAAGATTGTCCATACTTTGGAAGAGGCGGTAGCTTTTGCTGAGGAAATTGGCTTTCCCATCATCATCAGACCAGCCTACACACTAGGCGGAACCGGTGGTGGAATCGCAGAATCCATGGAGGTTTTCAAAGAACTTGTTCGGGGTGGTCTTCAGGAAAGCCCGATTACTCAATGCTTGATTGAACGAAGCATCGCGGGCTTTAAGGAAGTCGAATACGAGGTCATGCGTGATGGAAACAATACATGCATCACCATCTGTAATATGGAAAATATTGATCCAGTCGGTATTCACACAGGTGATTCGATCGTGGTTGCACCATCACAGACATTGTCTGATGATGAGTTTCAAATGCTACGTTCTGCCTCTATTAAAATCATTTCCGCTTTAGGGATTATCGGGGGCTGCAATATTCAATTTGCACTTGATCCTAACAGTAAACAATATTATTTGATTGAAGTGAATCCGCGTGTCAGTCGTTCTTCTGCATTGGCTTCCAAAGCGACCGGGTATCCAATTGCCCGTATCGCTGCAAAACTGGCTGTGGGCTATCATTTATCGGAAATCATCAACCCAGTAACGAAGAGCACGTATTCAAGCTTTGAACCGGCGTTGGATTATGTAGCAGTTAAGTTCCCGCGTTGGCCATTCGATAAATTCAAGACGGCACACCGTAAATTGGGCACACAGATGAAAGCGACAGGAGAAGTAATGGCCCTGCATCGCAATTTCGAAGGCGGAGTACAAAAGGCTATTGATTCATTGGAATTAAAGACAAACGGGCTTCAGCTCCTGTCATTAAAGGATAAGTCAGTACCCAAGCTATGGGAAAAGCTTGCCGAGAAATCGGATGAAAGAATCTTTGTCATTTTTGAAATGCTTCGTAAAGGTGTGACGATGGAGGAAATCCATGAAGCAACCGCTATAGATTACTATTTCCTTCACTCTTTCGCTTTGCTAATCGAGAAAGAAAAGGATATCTCTTCCAAGACTGCTGAATTGGTCAACAAGGAAGAGATGCAGCTTTACAAGGAGAAGGGCTTTTCAGATCGCTACCTTGCCTCCGTATGGAATATAAGTGAATTCGACGTGAGGGCACTTCGTAAAACACTGGGCATATCAGCCGTTTACAAGACGGTGGATACATGTGCAGCCGAATTCGACTCACATACGAACTATCATTATTCGACTTATTTTGGAGAAAATGAACAGCAAAAAACAGATAAGAAAAAAGTCCTGATGATTGGCAGCGGGCCAATCCGAATCGGTCAAGGCATCGAATTCGATTATTGTTCCGTTCATGGCGTTTATGCCCTTCAAGGTGAAAATGTGGAAACGGTCATGATCAATAATAACCCCGAAACGGTCAGTACGGATTTTGCGACAGCAGACCGTTTGTATTTCGAGCCTTTAACTTTGGAATATGTCTTGAACGTCATTGAAGCGGAAAATATTGAGGATGTCATTGTCCAGTTTGGCGGTCAGACGGCTATCAATCTGGCTAAAGGATTGGAAGACTACGGAATCAATTTGCTTGGTACTTCATTTGACATGCTTGATCAGTTAGAAGATCGCGATCGTTTTTATCAACTGTTACAAAAGCTGGACATTCCGCATGTCCCAGGAACAATGGCTGACAGTGTGGAACAGCTCGTTGAAAGTGCTGAAACAATCGGCTTCCCTGTGCTGTTGCGTCCGTCTTATGTCATCGGTGGACAAGGAATGGAAATAATCCGTTCAAAGGAAAGTTTGTTGAACCGAATCGAAAATGGTGCAGAACTTGTGTATCCCGTATTGATCGATTCTTATATTCCTGGTAAGGAAGCAGAAATCGATTTGATTGCGGATGGTAAGGAAGTTTATATCCCAATCGTAGCCGAACATGTTGAAAAAGCAGGGGTTCATTCAGGAGATAGCCTGGCTTTACTGCCTTCACAGTCCTTATCGGATGATATTAAGGGGAAAATGACCATTTATGCAGAAAAGCTTGTGAGAGAGCTTGGATATAAAGGACTCATGAATATCCAATTCGTCATTGATGGCAGTGATGTATATGTACTGGAAGTAAATCCGCGTGCTAGCCGTACGATTCCAATCATCAGTAAAGTCACGAACGTTCCATTAGTGCAAATGGCGACAAAAATATTGCTTGGGAAATATTCTTTAGCAAATTTGGTTGAAAAAACAGGATTAATGGAAGATATTCCGTATTCGGTCGTTAAATATCCAGTATTCTCAACCTTTGCTTTAAGTGGACTGGATTCAAAAGTCGGTCCGGAAATGAAGTCCACAGGGGAAGGCATCGCAATCGGGGAAACCATGATAGAAGCGTTAACGAAAGTATTTCACGCTCAAAAGGCTAAACATACGACAGGTGTGTATCAAGCCAAATCAGCGCAATTAAGCGAAGGACTACTTAAGCTAATCCATGATGCCGACTTGGAAATCACCCATTCGGACTTTGACGAATGGCTAAAGGCAGGCAATGCAGCCGTCGTCTTGGCTTATGGAGCAACGGATGAAGATAAGCAGTTACGGTTATTAGCAGCCAAATACAGACTATTGGCCTTTTCAGAAGAGGAAACATTTAAAGCGTATTTGCAATCACTGAAGCATGCGGATCCAAGCGTTACCTCATTGCAGGAATGGCTTCTAACTTATTCGAAAGGGGTGTCACACGTATGAATGCACTGATGGCACAGTCGCACTCGAAAATCTTGGGTGGAAAAGACTTCTTGACGATGAAGGAAACAACATCAAAGGAAATTGCAGCTTTATTGGAGTTGGCGCAAAATATAAAAGCCAAATTACAAGCGGGCGAGGAATATAAACCTTTAGCTGGTAAGACATTAGGGATGATTTTTGAAAAATCATCGACTCGTACCCGGGTCTCTTTTGAAGTGGGAATGCTACAGCTAGGTGGCCATGCATTATTTTTGAGCAGTAATGACTTGCAAATCGGACGTGGAGAACCCATTTCCGATACGGCAAAAGTCCTTTCCGAGTACATTGATGGTATCATGATTCGTACTTTCGGGCATGAAAAAATCATGGAATTGGCTGATCATGCAACCATTCCCGTTATTAATGGGTTGACTGACCTTGCACATCCTAGCCAAGTGATGGCGGACTTCCTGACCATCATAGAATTGAAAGGGAAATTGAAAGGATTAAAAATGAGTTACATTGGCGACGGGAATAATGTAGCCAACTCATTGATGGTCGGTTGCGCTAAAATGGGCATGAATTTCTCGATTGGATGTCCGGAGGGGTATAAGCCTGACGAAGAAATCGTTGCCTACGCGAAGGAAGTAGCAGCTGAAAACAATTGTGAAGTAACTGTTACGACCTCAGCGGTTGAAGCCATTAAGGACGCAGATATCGTATATTCGGATGTATGGACCTCCATGGGGCAAGAAATTGAGAATAGCATCCGTTTAGAAGCGTTTAAGGGCTATCAAATCAACGGTGAACTTGTTAAACATGCAAAGAATGATTATCTATTCATGCATTGCTTACCTGCTCATAGAGAAGAAGAGGTGACTGCAGAAGTCATCGATGGGCCGAATTCGGTCGTATTCCATCAAGCGGGGAACCGTCTACATGCCCAAAAGGCGGTTCTCGTAGATTTACTATCATAATAAATTTAAGCGTCTGCTCTATAGCAGGCGCTTTTTACTTTTGCCACCATCCTCTTTTCCCCTTTGAAATTTTCGGTCATGAAAGAAAAAAAGGTGGCAATAATAATAGGGAAAGCATGTAAAGGGGTGAAATACATGGGGCAAAATCGTCAATTTAAGCCAGGGCAAAAAGCACCTAATAATGGGGCATACGTAGAAATCGGTGAAACAGGAAGTATGGTAGTCAATCCGAAAATGGTCAAGCTCGAAGCAGGGGACACCTTTCCTGAGACTTCGAATCATAACCGGCTATGGACCTATCAAAGAAAGCCATAATGAAATGGAAAAGCAGGAAAAGGATGATCATTCCCTTTCCTGCTTTTTTTGTAGAAAAGAAAACCCTAGGCTAGGCCTACGGTTCTAAAAAGCTTTCAGCATGGTATTAAAAAAACTCTCCCATGGTGCTAAAATATTTTTGGTTCGCCAACCAAAATATCAGCATCACGGAGGAGTTTTATGTCAAAAGACACTAATAGTTTAGCACACACTACCTGGAATTGTAAGTATCATATCGTATTTGCACCGAAGTACAGAAGACAAGTGATTTACAAGAAAGATAAAAAAGGATATCGGTCGGCGCACGCTATGTGAAAGGAAAGGAGTGGAAATCATTGAAGCAACGGCATGTAAAGACCATGTACATATGCTCGTGAGCATCCCACCAAAAATAAGTGTAACTTCATTTGTGGGTTATTTAAAGGGAAAAGTAGTTTGAATATATTTGACTGTCATACGAATTTGAAATACAGGTATGGAAACCGAAAGTTTTGGTGTACGGGATTGTAGATACAGTTGGACGAAACAAAAAGGTATAGAAGAATACATACGGAACCAGATACAAGATGATATAGTCGCAGATCCGTTCACAGGTGAAGAGATACAGAAAAAGAAAAGGAAGTGAGTGGAAGGCCTTTTAAGGTCTGGCCAGTAAAAGTAGTACGATCAGGGGCCCTTTAGGGCCTGGTCAGTAATAAAGGCTTTCAGCCGCAGAGAAAACCACCCATTATCACGGGTGGACGTTATTATTGGAACATTATTCTTGAGTATATCCGAAAATATTCGAGATTTCTAAAAAACTCTTCCGCAAATATTTACTTAAAGGCTTTTCGGGATGATTTGGCCTTTCTTCTTGATTGAAGAGAGGTTTTTTGCTTTTAACTTTTAACTTTTAGAGTAAGCAGATTGTATAAACCCTCTGGTAGGATGGGTTGTAAAGGGTTAATAGCAGAAATTATCAATGTCCCATATAACTTTTCTTTACAAGGGAATAATAAGCAGTATAATTAAAATATAAAGGTCAAAGTTGGTCAAACATCATAAGCATTCTTTTGGAAACAATGAATGGGAGGTTTTAAGATGGATTTTAATACGATGACGGAAAGAACCCAGCAGGCATTTATAAGTGGGCAGGAGCTGGCCAAGGATAGGGAAAACCCGGAACTTACCGAGCTTCATCTATTAAAAGCCCTGATGACACAAGATGAAAGCCTACTCATTAGAATTTTGTCGGAAACGAATCAATCGCTCAGTCATTTCGATACGGAGCTGAATAAAGAAATAAATAAGTTGCCTCAAGTGAGCGGAAGCACCTCTCAAGTTTATATGTCGAATTCCCTTCAGAATGTGCTGTTGGCAGCTGAAAAGGAAATGAAGAGCTGGGAGGATGAGTATCTATCAGTTGAGCATATTTTGCTTGCTTTGTTAAAAGAAGATAAACCGAACATAAGAAAGCTATTTGCGGACTATGGGATTGACTATGGGAAAGCAAAGCAAATTATCCAAACGATAAGGGGGAATCAGAGAGTGACTAGTCAAAATCCGGAAAACACATATGAAGTTTTAAAAAAATATGGAAGAGATCTTGTTGCTGAAGTGAAGGCGGGGAATGTGGATCCTGTCATTGGCCGTGATACGGAGATCCGGAATGTCATCCGTATTTTGTCACGTAAGACAAAAAATAACCCCGTATTGATTGGGGAACCTGGTGTTGGTAAAACGGCCATTGTCGAAGGCCTGGCCCAACGAATTGTCCGAAAAGATGTACCGGAAGGGCTTAAAGATAAAACGGTGTTTTCGCTTGATATGAGTGCGTTGGTTGCCGGGGCTAAGTTTCGCGGTGAATTTGAGGAACGACTGAAAGCGGTTCTGAATGAAGTGAAAAAGAGCGATGGGAACATCCTATTATTCATCGATGAATTGCATACCATTGTCGGTGCTGGTAAAACGGAAGGGGCAATGGATGCCGGAAATATGCTGAAGCCAATGTTAGCGCGTGGTGAATTGCATTGCATTGGTGCAACCACACTTGACGAATATCGTAAGTATATTGAGAAGGATCCCGCTCTTGAACGGCGTTTCCAGCAAGTGCTCGTTCCAGAGCCAGACGTAGAAGATACCATTTCCATTTTGCGTGGTCTGAAGGAAAGGTTCGAGGTCCATCATGGGGTCAGAATACATGATCGATCCATTGTGGCAGCAGCTGTTCTATCAAATCGCTATATCACGGAACGCTTCTTACCGGATAAAGCAATAGACCTTGTGGATGAGGCTTGTGCAATGATCCGGATGGAAATCGACTCGATGCCAGCGGAACTTGATGCGATTACGCGGAAAGTCATGACGTTGGAGATAGAGGAAGCCGCCCTTAAAAACGAAGAGGATGCTCAAAGCAAAGCAAGATTGGAGGTACTCCAAAAAGAACTTTCGGAATTGCAGGATCAGGCTACCAGTATGAAAGCCAAATGGCAAATGGAGAAATCGTCCCTTCAAAAAGTCCAGGATCAGAGGGAAGAACTTGAAAAGTTAAAGCATGAGCTGGAACAGGCGGAAAATGACTATGACCTGAACCGTGCAGCTGAACTTCGACATGGGAAGATTCCACAGCTTCAAAAGGATTTGGAGGCCATGGAAGAAGAGGTGGAAAATGGGAAGCAGGAATCCCGTTTGCTCCGCCAAGAAGTGACCGAGGAAGAAATTGCCTCAATCGTTGCTAGATGGACGGGTATTCCGGTAAGTAAGTTAGTGGAAAGCGAAAGGGATAAATTGCTTCGTCTTTCGGATATTCTTCATGAACGGGTAATCGGTCAAGGGGAAGCGGTGGAACTTGTATCGGATGCTGTTTTACGGGCTAGAGCCGGGATCAAGGATCCAAACAGACCAATAGGTTCCTTTATTTTCCTTGGACCGACAGGGGTCGGTAAAACAGAATTGGTCAAAGCGTTGGCAGAGACGCTATTCGATAGTGATGAACATATGATACGGATTGATATGTCTGAGTACATGGAGAAACATTCCGTTTCCCGTTTGGTCGGGGCGCCTCCCGGATATGTAGGGTTTGAGGAAGGCGGTCAGTTGACGGAAGCGATTAGGCGAAATCCGTACTCGGTCGTGTTACTTGATGAAATCGAAAAGGCTCACCCGGAAGTCTTCAATATTTTATTGCAAATGCTCGACGATGGCAGGATCACGGACTCTCAAGGTAGAACGATCAACTGTAAAAACACGGTGATCATTATGACTTCCAATATCGGTTCACATTTCTTGCTTCAGTCCAATCGAGAAGATGGAGCCATTGAAGAAGGAATAAAAGAGCAGGTCTTCACGGAGTTAAGAGGACATTTCCGTCCTGAATTTCTAAATCGTGTGGATGATATCGTTCTGTTCAAGCCACTCACAAAACAAGAGATTGTCGGTATTGTTGAAAAGATGATTCAACAGTTGCAAGTAAGGTTGACTGAACAAGATATCACGCTTGGTGTGACGGATGCCGCTAAGGAATTTATTGCTGAACAAGGGTATGACCCAGTATACGGAGCAAGGCCATTGAAACGTTTTATCCAAAAGCATCTGGAAACGATGATTGCCCGTAAAATTATATCGGGGACGATTGGTGATCATGGAAGTATGACGATAGATTATGACCAAGAGGGATTGGTTTTGAGGTAAATGTAAGCAGTTAGTTTAGAAAATAGCTGAAAACGGTATATGAAAGAGGACATCCTAAAAGGATGTCCTCTTTTGCTTCTTAATGTTGATGTGAGTCTTTTGATGGCCCTTCAGGCATAACAGCAGGGATGATACAAACTAGAACAGCCGTAATAAGTCCTAAAATTGTTCCCTGTGTAGCATCGTATGAAACTCCGATCATGGAAGAAACAACATATACAAGCATATGCACTAATACGAATGTCCAAAGAATTGTCCAAGCATAACGCATCGAATTTCACCTCATTCCACTACAGTCTTTTTTATCTTACCATAATTAATATACAGTTAAAACGGCTTTTTCATAATAACTGATAAATAATTCATCGTTGCCCTTTCATGTCTTTTGAACGACGGGCGATATCAGTCACGAATCCAGCAGGCATGATTCCTGAAAATTAATGGAGAAAAGTAATTTAAGACTCGAAGATAGGCGTCCCCCCTTACCCTTTTGATATCTCGACATAAATTAACTAATAGTAATATTCCTAAAAGGAGTTAGTTTAGATGGAACAGAGAACTTTTCAAATCGAAGACCAATGGAATATCGTCTATTATCCAGAACAACCCAGTGGATTTTCCGTCATGGTAATTGGGGACCGAAGTTCTTTTGTAGATAAGGACAGTAGCTTTTGGCTTCAGCATCCGGGTAGGTTACGTATATTAGAATATTTGAAACAAACCGGTTACACCCTTTTTTCCTCGAATTTTTACGGGGCGAACTGGGGGAGCCCCAAAGCTCTTGATCTTTCGTTGAAGTTATATATCCTCTTTATGAAAAATGAAATAGTCAATCGGAAAATCCATGTTCTTGCAGAGGGGACAGGAGCCCTGCTGGCATTGAGACTAATGAAAGAGATGGGAAGCCAAATCCGTTCGGTTGTCCTCATTGACCCGATTTTATCTTTGAAGGTTCAAATGGAAAAAGAAAAGGATAATAAGTTCTTTTATAAAAAGTGGCTATCGGAAATAGCCGCAGCATATGAGGTAGATCCAGCTGATATGGAGAAAGAAATTTTGGATTCCAATGTGCAGGCATTCACGGAGCATATACCGGTGAAGGTGATTCTTGTTTTCGGCAGTTTTCGAAAAGAACAAGCCTCATTTTATCGGAGGATTCAGAGAACCAGGAAAGACCATTTGCAGTTAACCTATTTGCTAGCAGAAAAACGGTATAAAATCCCTTATCAAATCCAGAAGTTTTTTCATGAAAATGAAGAGTCTTTATGAGAATGGATATATTTTCGCGGTACTTTGCATACGATACAGCATCCGAAAAAACTTGCGGTGACGGATAAGCGAGCCATTGCATAAGGGGAGGCTGTATTTATGGGGACATATATTGTTGTTGGGGCTTATCAATTTGTAGGTTTTCATGTGACACAATATTTGTTGGGGCAGGGGGAAGAGGTAATCGGAATTGATTGGGAGGATACAAAGACCAATCAATATATTATAGAAGAAAAGGAGCTAGAAATAGGGCGTAACGCCAACTTTACTTATCTGCCAATTAATAAACTTCGGTTATTGGATGTTTCCGAGCCATTCACCATTCTATTATCTTTTTATGATAGTAGAAGAGGGAAAACGGCTTTAAAGGATCTTCATATAAATGATATTGTTTCTTTTCTTGAAAAATGCAAGAAAAACGGTCATGGTAATAGCCTGAAAATTGTGGTGCTCCTTCCAATCGATGCTGATACGGAAGGATTTCAGACTGTATTAAACGCTTGTGAAGGCTTCGATTCAGTCAAAACAGTATATTTACCGACGATATATGGTCCTTGGCAACCAGCAACCATGGGATTTGAAGCGGGTATCAGCCAACTAGAGCAATCAACTATCCAAGCTACACTCGCTTCAGAATACAGGGAGGATGCGCTTTTTATAGCCGATTTCATCGAGGGTCTTGAACAGCTCCTTTCTTCCACTGATAGAAGCCTTCACCTCAAAAGCAGCATTGACGACCACTGGAATACATGTGCCAAGCTCATTTTTAAACAAGAGGTGATCGACTCACTTCCCCCACAATCTCCAATCAAGGCAACGAAAGGAACCGTATATGAAGTGCCTAATAAAACGAGTCCAGAGGAAGGCATCTCCTTGCAAATCGAGCAGAATAAACGGTTAAACCTCCTTACAAAGTGGAGGATGCGCGATAAGAAGGACTAAACATTATCCAGGAGTGCCCAATGTGTGGAATTAATCAAGAAAGTCATAAAGTGAAGGGGGAACTCATACCTTTGTACCTGGGAATTGTTCTGTACTTTCAAGATGGCATATAGCATGAAGAATATTCATTCAGGCAAGTTTCGGCTTTACGAATGGACTTTGGGGAATTATGATAAGAATGAACCTGATTTTTGGTTTATGGGATACCCATTTGTAGAATCACGTTCCAAGTGTCATCAAAGGATACTAATGGTGCATTCAAAATGACCAAGTATGGTAAGGAGGCAAAAAAATGAGTTCAGATAAAACCCTTGAATTTATGGGGATTGCTATGAAGTACTTCCCGGAAGCAAAAGCAAAGTTAGAGGCAAGCGGGATTCCATTTTCAATGGACATGGCAGAGCCATTCATGGATTTATTTAAGAAAGTGATGCAAGAAGCTTATGACCTTGGCAAACAAGATGCCCAACGTTAAGTAAGAGAAGGCTGTCCGGATAATCGGGCAGCCTTCTGTTTATTCTTCTTTTTTCAGCATCTTTGAAATGATGGGGTTCACTTTCTGGATGGTAGGCTTAAATTGATCGTACAAACCCACTAATGTCTCTACGCTTGCCATCAATTGCATATAATCAATCTGGGTCTCTTCTTTCTCCGGTTCTTCTTCGGGCTCGTTGTTATGCGTGCCAAACATCATTTTGGAAAAGGGATCGTCCTGGTTCCTTCGATTGTTGCGATTAAAAATATCCATTGTGATTCCTCCCTTCTTTTACTATAATGTATGCACGCTTGCGTCCTTGGATTAGGCCCTTGTCCGACTTAAGATGCAGATTAATTAGACTTTCAAACTGATAGCTCTTGCAAGAAAGCGTATTTTTCTATAAAATTAGTACCAGGTAATAATAGATGATAATAATAACTCATTAAAATATAAGGGGTTGGCTGAAATGAATGCTGGTATATTAGGGCTTGGTCGTTACTTACCCGAGAAAATCGTCACAAATGCGGACTTAGAGAAAGTCATGGATACGTCGGACGAGTGGATTCGTACTCGGACAGGTATCGAACAAAGAAGAATAGCCAATGATGAAACAGAAACTTCCGATATGGCTTATGGCGCAGCAAAAGCTGCTTTAGATAATGCAGGCATTTCAGCTGAGGATATAGATTTAATCCTTGTCGCAACTGTTACACCCGATCGGCCTTTTCCTTCCATCGCTTGTATGATCCAGGAAATGTTGGGTGCGAAGAAAGCAGCTGCAATGGATGTTAGTGCAGCATGTGCTGGCTTCATGTATGCTATGATTACGGCGCAGCAATTTATTAAGACAGGTGCTTACAAGCATGTATTGATTGTTGGGGTTGAGAAACTATCCAAGATCACTAACTGGGATGATCGCAATACCGCTGTCCTTTTTGGGGATGGAGCTGGGGCTGCTGTCGTGGGACCTGTATCAGAAGGCAGGGGAATTCTTTCTTTTGAATTAGGTGCAGATGGATCTGGTGCTAAGCATCTATTCCAAGATGGGGAATTCATCACGATGAATGGACGAGAAGTATTTAAATTTGCTGTCCGTCAAATGGGAGAATCCAGCCTGAATGTATTGGATAAAGCAGGATTGACCAAAGAGGATGTGGATTTACTAATCCCACATCAAGCCAATATTCGAATTATGGAGGCTTCAAGAGAACGTTTGGGCCTACCCGTTGAAAAAATGACAAAGACCGTTCATAAATATGGGAATACTTCATCAGCTTCCATACCAATTGCTCTTGTGGAAGAAATGGAAGCAGGTAGAATCAAAGAAGATGACTTGCTCGTCATGGTTGGTTTTGGTGGAGGACTCACGTGGGGAGCTATTGCCCTTAGATGGGGAAAATGAAAATAAAAGAAATATTTGAGTAAAGGAAGGAGCCATTGTAATGACGAATCGTCGTGTTGTTGTAACAGGGATTGGAGCTATTTCTCCAGTTGGAAATGATGCAGAAACTGGATGGAAGAATATAATTGAGGGGAAATCAGGGATTGGGCCATTAACTCGTCTTAATGCTGATGATTTTCCTGCTAAAGTGGCTGCAGAAATAAAGGACTTTGATATCGAAACATATATTAATCGTAAAGAAGCACGCAAAATGGATCGTTTTACGCATTATGCGATTGCCGCTTCAGTCATGGCTTTAAATGACAGTAAATTAGAAATAACGGATGAAAATGCAACGCGGGTAGGAGTCTGGATCGGTTCTGGAATCGGTGGGCTTGAGACACTTGAAACCCAGCACGAAAATTTCTTGAACAGGGGCTATAAGCGGGTTAGTCCATTTTTCGTACCCATGATGATACCAGATATGGCAGCGGGCCAGGTATCCATTTTACTGGGCGCTAAAGGGATCAACTCTTGCACCGTGACGGCTTGTGCAACGGGAACGAATTCCATCGGTGATGCATTTAAGGCCATTCAGCGTGGAGATGCCGATGCCATGATTACTGGTGGTGCAGAAGCGCCGATTACAAAAATGGCAGTTGCAGGATTCTGTGCGAACACAGCTCTATCCACCAATCCAGATCCTAATACGGCGAGCCGCCCATTTGATGCTAACCGTGATGGATTTGTCATCGGGGAAGGAGCAGGTGTGATCATTCTTGAGGAGTTAGAACATGCGTTAAACCGCGGAGCGTATATTTATGCTGAAATAGCTGGATACGGAACGACCGGAGATGCTTTTCATATTACGGCTCCAGCGCCTGGTGGAGAAGGTGGGGCAAGGGCAATGAAAATTGCGATTGAAGATGCAGGGTTAACACCGGAAGACATCCAATATGTTAATGCCCATGGTACAAGCACACCTTACAATGATAAATATGAAACGATGGCGGTCAAAGAAGTATTTGGGGAGCATGCTTCTAAACTAGCATTAAGCTCTACCAAATCAATGACAGGCCATATGCTGGGTGCAGCAGGTGGTATAGAGGCCATCTTTACGATTCAAGCAATCAGGGATAGCATCTTGCCCCCTACCATCAATATAGAAACACCGGATCCTGAGTGTGACTTGGACTATGTGCCAAATCAAGCAAGGGAATGTGAAATTAAGGCAGCTATCAGTAATTCATTAGGATTTGGCGGTCATAACGCCACTATCCTATTCAAGAAATATCAATAATCAAGAGTAATGAAGAGGAAGAGCAAATCTTGGGATTTGCTCTTTTTATGTTGGGAATAAGTAATGGGAATGATGTATCACTAAGCATTTTTGGAACATACAATAAAAGAGGATGAAGTAGTGGGGGCGAAACGGATGGGAGTTATTTCAACTAATGAGTGGATGGAAAAGGATTTTGACCATCCGGTTAAGATGATGGAGAAGTTGAAAGGGGAATTCTATGAACAGGTTAAAGAAGACATGATCTACCGCCATTTACAAAACCATGGAATGTACCTGCCCAATCCAAAAACGAAAAAAACCTTCGATGAACTGAAACAAAAAAATGTATGGCTCAAAACACAAAGTTTATTTACAACTTATAAGAAATTATGGGGGGGACCCGATATCCCCATTTATATCTTTCCTCTCGTAGCCTCTGGAAGGAAGCAACCGAATGAGAGTAAATCAGGATTGGCCTTTAAAGATAAATTATTTCTTTTTTACGATATCGATATAACCGAAAAAGAGATGGAAGCAGTGCTGATTCACGAATACCATCACGTCTGCCGTTTGCACCATTTAAAAAAGGCGGAAGAAAACTATACCCTACTCGATACAATGATCATGGAAGGACTCGCCGAGAGGACAGTCGGTAAGTATTTAGGAACGAAATACCTGGCAAAATGGACACAATTATATTCAGAAGAAAAGCTCCAGCATTTTTGGGACAGCTATCTAGTAGAAAACCTGAACAAGAAACGCACGGATCCGCTACATGATGCCCTTCTTCTGGGAAAAAAAGGGTATCCGGAGATGTTGGGGTATTGCAGTGGTTTTCATTTAGTGAAACAATTCAAAAATTTCTCCGTCAAAAAATCCTTTGCTATCCAATCTGAAGAATTCATAACAGAAAAGAGTTAATTTATACGTGGTTTATTTCAAAATCTGTTTTCTGAAATAGGAATAAATTGTATGGTTCCTGCCTATACTGATTGACAAACAGAAATTTGTTTAAGTGAGGGATGGATAATGTTATATCTTCATGATGTATGGGTTAACTGGTTTGAAGGAGAGGAAAATGGTTATAATATTTGTCATTTTCATGAATGGAGGAAGGATGATGGCATTGAACTGCTAGATCAAGTTCCTCTGATGAAAGTTTCAACAACTTTGTTTCACTACATAGAAAATGACCTATCTGAATTACCGAAGGCATTACTGAACGATGTCTACCAAAAAGCATATGCAAGGAAAAATCATGAACGCATTCAGCTTGACTACTGTTTTGTCGTGACCGATGGACATGGAATACTTGCTGTGGATACAATAGGCTACCATATTCCCATCCGGAAAAGCAGAATTATTCCTCGGCAGGAACAAATTGTTTATGACATGATCGAAAATCACGAAGAAATGGATTATACTTTTACGGAAAATCCTGAAAGCGAGAAAGAATATCATATTCTGTCTCCATCGCCCTTATTTATGAATGGATTGACAAGAAAAGAAAGGCAATTGAAACAGCTCCTTTTCATGGCCATGGATCAGTTATTCACAGCAAAGAATACGGCTGAAATTCGATACTGGTATACTGAATGGGCTCCTGAGAAATATGAGAGCATTCAGGATATGGACTTTCAGATAGCGTGGCTTGAGTTATATGAGGAAATGAAAACAGGTTGGTCTGAAAAACACCTTCAGCTATGTGAAAATTTAGTGAAAGGGCAACCCTTTTTCGAAAAACTTTGGCAAGTAGAAGCCGGCGATAGTCCATCCATATTATAGGTTCACAAAAAAAGACGATCCGTTGCGGATCGTCTTTTTCCATTATCTTTTTCTTCCAAGTCCCATGCCGTTGTACATTTTTCTAATCATCTTATTGGCTTCGATATTTGCCTTCTCTGCCCCACGATCTAAAATTTCATCAAGTTCAGGGGAATCGATCAAGCTATAGTAACGCTCTTGAATGGGTAGAATCTCTCCTAGTACCACTTGAGCTAAATCACCTTTAAAGTCGCCATATCCTTTTCCTGCATACATCTCTTCAATTTCAGCGTAAGTTTTTCCACTGAAGATGGAGTAGATGGACATTAAGTTCGATACGCCCGCTTTATTTTCTTTATCATAACGAACGATGCCTTCAGAATCAGTTACTGCACTCTTAATGTTTTTCTCGATTTGTTTAGGATCGTCAAGTAGAGCAATCGTAGCTTTTTTATTAGGGTCGGATTTACTCATTTTCTTAGTCGGTTCTTGAAGCGACATTATTCGCGCTCCTGCCTTTGGAAGGCTGATTTCTGGTATTTTAAAGATATCGTTGTACCTATTATTGAATCGCTCAGCTAAATCTCGCGTTAATTCCAAGTGTTGTCTTTGATCTTCCCCAACAGGAACAACATCTGTATTGTACAGGAGAATATCTGCAGCCATCAGTGGCGGGTAGGTAAGAAGTGCAGAAGAAACGCCTTCCTTGCCGGCTGATTTATCTTTAAATTGGGTCATTCTCTCAAGTTCGCCAATATAAGCGATGCTTTGCAAAATCCAGCCTGCCTGGGCATGCGCGGGAACCTCTGATTGAATGAAGATCGTATTCTTTTCAGGGTCAATGCCGATTGCCAAATATAAGGCAGCGAGTGTTTTAATGTTTTTTCTTAATTTAAGTCGATCCTGCGGAACTGTAATTGCATGTTGGTCAACGATACAAAAGAAACAGTCATATTCATCCTGTAAGTTAACAAATTGCTTCATTGCTCCGATATAATTTCCTAATGTAACAGAACCAGATGGCTGAATGCCAGAGAAAATCCTTTTCAACTGCTAGTCACTCCTCTAAATACGTTTAATTAACTAATTGGATATTCGCTCTTCATTATTGTAAGGATAAATAGGGAAGTAATCCACTTCCTGTACAGCAAGTGTAAGAGAGCTCATTTATGTCTTGCAAGGCAGTACTCGCCAGGGAATGTCTACCTAGAGATACGAATTTTCCACTATACCTGTATTTTAGCATTTATTCTTAAGAAATGTAATCCAAACAGCATGCCCTTATTACAACTAATATATACGATGGGGTAAAAAAAGAAGGATTCGTAACTTATTGATTTTTAACCATCAATGGGGAATCGATTTTAGGGTAGGATAATGATATAGGAGATTGTTACACACCATTTTTTTTAAAAAAGTTTATTTTATAGGAATAAAGTTTTGCTGTTGTGGTATTAAACAAAAGAGTCTGTTGTAGATTTGAAGGGCGAATGAGGTGAAGATGTGAAATCGTTAAGTAAATGTATAGTGGCAGGAATGTGTTTGTTTTTGGTTCAGCAACCGGTCCATGCTGAGGATTTGGAACAAGCAAGAACTGTGGCGCTTGAGCAGAAAGAACTACCAAAGTTGGCCCCTAGATTCGTATATGATTCTGGATTGAAGTTTGATTATCCTGATGCAGTACGAGGGCTTTATGTTACAGGACATGTAGCTGGTGGAAACAAGTTAAATGAACTCATACAATATGTGGACGAAACCGATTTGAATGCAATGGTCATCGATATTAAGGATGACAGGGGGAATGTTACCTATAAACCGGAAGACAAGGATTCCCCTTATTCGAATATTGGAAAGGATTACATAAGGAAACCGGTGGACATGTTAAAAAAGCTTGAGGATAAGAAGATTTATCCGATTGCCCGTGTCGTCGTTTTCAAGGATACCCTTCTTGCAAAGGAAAAACCACAATGGTCGTTTAAAGATGGCGATAAGGTCTGGAAGAATGGACGTGGTGAATCTTTCGTGAATCCATTCCTGAAAGAGGTATGGGATTATAACGTGGGGATTGCCATAGAAGCTGCGAAGATGGGATTCAAAGAAATTCAATTCGACTATGTCCGTTTTCCTGAAGGGTTCGAGAATAAAGAGGATGACCTAAAATATGATATGGGAGAGTATGAAAAAGGCAATAAGACCCATACTGAAAAACGGGTACAGGCCGTAACCGACTTTGTGGCCTACGCAAAAAAACAATTAGAGCCATATGGTGTGGAAGTATCAGTCGATATTTTTGGCTATGCCGCTACATTACCTGAAGCTCCTGGTATTGGGCAAAATTTCTCCAAGATTTCTGAAAATGTAGATGTCATCTCTTCGATGATTTATCCAAGTCACTGGACGTCCTATTTCGGAATCGAAAAGCCGGATTTAAAACCGTATGAACTTGTTCGGGAATATGCAAAATTGGAGAACAAGAAATTGAAGGAACTAGAAACGCCGCCTACCTCTAGACCGTGGATTCAGGACTTCACTGCTTCATACTTGGGTGAGGGGAATTATCAAAAGTATGGTAAGGAACAAGTGGAAGCCCAAATTAAAGCGTTAAATGATAACGGAATTGATGAATATCTATTATGGAATGCTGCAAACCGCTATACAAAAGGGGTAGACTACACCCCATAAACCATCAGATGACCGATATGTACACAAGCGGTCATCTGGACTCCCGAAGAATCATCGCTTATGTTTCTTCCCGCCGACTTGATTCCATCCCGACTGAATTCGTTTCGATTGATTGAAAATGTGGGAATGAGTTTTACCACCAAACCACTTTTCCCCAATGGCATTCGTCAGGACACCATTTATGGCTGTGATCCCAATTACGCAGACAGCAACTAAAATTAAATCTATAAGGTAAGTAAGCATGGATACCCCCCTCAATAATTTCAATTTATTTACAGTCTATTGTAAACGATAAGCAAAAGCGTGGAAAGATAAAATTTGAAGAGGAGATGAAATCGTGAATTGGTATGATAAACTAAATCAATATTTTCCAATTGAAGAAATGAAGTCAAAAGAACATATAGAAATTTTATTGAAGGATAAACAAGACATCTATAAAAAGGATGAAGGGCCTGACCATGTTCTACTATATGTGGAAGGTAAGGAATTTATTTTCGTCGATTATTTATTCGTCGGTAAAAATGCCCGGGGTCAAGGCCTTGGAAAGAAATTGATTCATCAATTGCAAGAAAAACAAAAGACCATTTTCCTTGAAGTCGAGCCAGTGCAGGAAAATGACGTGGACACGTCAAAACGATTAAGATTTTATCAAAGAGAAGGCTTTTTACATGCTTCTTCTATCGCCTATAATAGAAAATCGTTGGCTACTGAAGAAGATACGCCGATGGAAATCCTTTATTGGCCGGCACATGATGCTGTTAAAGAAGAAGATGTATTCAATTATATGAAAAAGATTTACTCTGAAATTCATACGCATAAAGATAAGCATCTATATGGAAAATCGTATCAATCAGTAGACGAAGTATTGAATATAGAAACAGAAGTGGAAAGTGATAGGGTTTAAAAAGATATGAAATGACACAGGAGCCGACTAAATTCGTCGGCTCTTTTATATCGTGGTGCGGAATGCATATTTATTTTCCGTCCCTGTAAATGATGATTTGTATGGAGCATGCATTTAATTTAATTGATTTAAGCAGTCAAAAGGAGGGTTTTTAAGAAGGAAGAAGGAATTAAAGGATACTTAAAGAAATTATAAATGATAATCACTAGTTTATAGCTAAAAAAAGGGGGTAAATAAAAAGTAATGAGCAAATGAAAAAAATAAAGGGAAAATGAGGGGCAATTTGCAACTTAAATGAGAATAATAGGTGCATATTTTCAATTAGAAAATAGCGTTGTAATGTATTACATAAAAAAACGAAGTGCCTATAGTACAGATGAAATAGGAAGTTATAAAGGATAGTTTCAATTTTGAAAAAGGGTATTCATTTTAAATGAATTAGTGTATAATTAATTAAAAGAAATGCTTATTTAAAATTATTTCAAATTAGAATCGTAGTTGTGAATGATAATAGATTTCCCCTCATAGATCACCGATTCTATATTTAGGGAGTGTGGGTAAACATGGTAACATTATATACATCCCCAAGTTGTACGTCATGCAGAAAAGCAAAAGCATGGTTAGAGGAACATGAGATTGGTTATACAGAAAGAAATATTTTCTCGGAACCTCTTTCAATAGAGGAAATCAAAGAAATTCTACGTATGACGGAAGATGGTACGGATGAAATCATCTCAACCAGATCAAAAACGTTTCAAAAGTTAAATGTTAACTTAGAGAGCTTGCCTCTACAAGAGTTATATAAATTGATTAAAGAAAACCCTGGTTTGCTAAGACGCCCGATTATCCTTGATGAGAAGCGTCTTCAAGTTGGGTATAACGAAGATGAGATTCGTCGTTTCTTACCACGGAAAGTACGTACGTTCCAATTGCTAGAAGCACAACGTATGGTAAATTAATGAATAAGTGTTTTCCAAGCTCTGCTGAGAATAGTGCAGAGCTTTTTGTTTATACATATATCTTTTTCTTGGGGCGACAAGGCTCTTGTGACAATGGTCAGGGCGGGATTGGATAAATAAAGCATGTAAATAACCATTAACTGTATACAATATAGAATATGAATGAAATACGGCACCGTCTTCGTGAAAGTTGCATATGAACGATTTTTTTTATAAAATGAATGGAATATTAGGCAAACAATTGTTTTTATGATATTGATGTTTTTTATTTCCCTTCTTCAAGGTTTTGTCATAAAATGAGGTAAAATAGTCTGTTTTAATGTAGCATGATTTACAGTATGAACTTTTGGGTAAAGAGCTTTTAAGAGCAATTTTCGCTTGGGGGTTATTATCCCTTCAAAATGAGAAAGGAAGGGAGAGGGGAATCATGGAAATCGAACGTATTAATGATGATACAGTAAAATTTTATATATCCTATATAGATATCGAGGAAAGAGGCTTCGACCGGGAAGAAATTTGGTATAGCCGTGAGAGAAGTGAAGAACTTTTTTGGGAAATGATGGATGAAGTGCATCAGGAAGAGGAATTCATGATTGAAGGTCCGTTATGGATTCAAGTTCAAGCATTGGAAAAAGGCTTGGAAGTCTTGGTCACAAAAGCCCAACTTGCCAAAGATGGTCAGAAACTTGAGTTGCCTCTATCGGATGATAAGTTAAAAGAGTTAAGTGTAACAGACAAAGTAGATACGCTTCTTGATCAACACTTTGAAGGTAAAGATGAAGAGAGCACCATGACATTTGAAGATGGGATGATTGAATTCATCACAATATTCGAGGATTTTGAAGATGTCATTTCTTTAAGCAAGCGTTCTGGTTTGGATACCTGGACAACGAAGCTTTATGCTTATCAAAATAAATATTATCTATATATTGAATTTTCCGAAGCTGAAATTGACGAGGAAGAAATTGATAATGTCTTAAGTCTATTGTTGGAATACAGCGAGGAATCCCCAATAACGGTACACATGCTTGAAGAATACGGAAAAGTAGTCATAGAAAATGATGTACTCTCCACAGTAGATAAATATTTCGCATAATATTTTTTAGGCCGATTTCTTAGAAATCGGTTTTTTTTACCCTTGATAAGTCATGCACCTCAACAGAAGCTTTTACGTGCACCTGCGTTTTGTAATTGGAGGTAGTCATAAATGAACGGGAAGGTTGGTTTAAGTTTTCTAGTACTTGTACTCATGTTAGGTAGCCCATGGTATCTCCTACTGGAAGAAGTGGGGGTTAGGGGGTATCTAAGTCTGTTGTTGGCCCTTTCGTTGGTGATCATTGGATTTAATATTTTCATCGAAAATCGTCATCCCATTCAAACGATCACATGGATCATTGCATTTGGGGCTTTTCCTGTTATCGGGTTCATCTTTTATTTGTTGTTTGGCGGGAATTTTCGAAAAGAGAGAAAGTTTCGTAGGAAGTATTTTTTGGATAAGCATGAGTTCCTTAAACGCGGCACGGAAGTAGATACCTGGGAAAAACGGGGAGTGAAGTTGCGTCATCGAAGGTTATTTTCCCTCGCTGAAAAGCTTGGAAACAGTTCCATTTCGTTTGCATCGAAAACCCGAATACTAACAAATGGAAAAGAGACGTATGCTAGTATCCTGAAGCAACTGAGGAAAGCTAAACACCATATTCATTTGGAATATTATATTGTACGGGATGATGACAGTGGTTGCACTTTGAAGGATATCTTGATCCAAAAGGCAAAAGAAGGGGTGCGGGTACGCTTTTTATATGATGCGGTGGGATGTTGGTCCCTGGCCCGCCCTTATATTGATGAAATGAGGGATTCAGGCGTAGAGATTGTTCCCTTTGGACCCATCCATCTTCCTTTCATAAATAGTACGTTCAATTTTCGGAATCATCGAAAAATGATCATTGTCGATGGGACCATTGGTTTTATCGGTGGCCTTAATATTGGCGATGAATATTTGGGGCTTAATGCGAATTACGGGTCTTGGCGTGATACTCACCTTTTGGTAGAAGGTGAAGCGGTCCGAACGCTACAGCTCATCTTTTCACAGGATTGGTACTATAGTACAAACCAAAGCTATTTGTCGGATGCCTATATTGGTACAAGTCAGCCAGTTTTGCAGGACCTTGGTGGCGTACAAATGATAGCCGGTGGTCCTGATTGTGAATGGACGGTTATTAAGAACCTTTTTTTCAGCATGATAAATTCGGCGGAAAAGTCCATCTGGATTGCATCTCCCTATTTCGTCCCTGATGAGGATATTTTTCAGGCATTGAAGGTGGCGGGCCTGAGTGGATTGGATGTGCGAATACTGGTCCCGAGGAACCCAGATAAGTGGATTGTATTCCATGCTTCAAGAACGTACTTTTCTGAGCTCTTGGAAGCAGGGGTCAGGATATTTCAATATAATGAGGGCTTCATGCATAGCAAGATTGTCATAGTGGATAACGAATTGGCTTCAATTGGCAGCGCTAATATCGATATGAGGAGCTTTCATTTGAATTTCGAAGTCAATGCCTTCCTTTACCGTACAGAGAGTACACAGACGCTAGTAGATGATTATTTGAAGGATCTAAAGGTATCACAGGAAATACAGTTGAAAGTATTTTCCAATCGCAACTTTGGTCTGAAAGTTTTGGAATCCACTTGCAGACTATTGTCACCGCTCCTATGATGATCCATTTATGCCATCACGGCATTTTTTTTATTTTAAAGGAATTTTCCAGGCCAAGGGAGAATGGATATAGTAGGAGGGGAGGAGAAATATGCTTAGTGCAATGAAAGAGGATGGGACATGGATCACCCTTCCTGAAAAACTGACGGGAAACCAGCTCCTGGCAATGAAGGCATCAACAGGATATTTCTGTCCCTGCTGTAAAACAGAAGTGATGATCAAAGCCGGAATGATAAAAATCCCTCATTTTGCCCACAAGAATAATACTTCGTGTCATGCTTCATCGGAACCTGAATCCACTTATCATTTAATGGGAAAAAGAAACCTGTATCAATGGTTGGTATCACATAAGTTTCATGCGAAGTTAGAAGCCTATATTCCCGCAATCAAGAGAAGGACGGATATATTGCTGACAATCGATGATCAGCGCTACGCGATAGAATTCCAGTGCTCCATCATTTCCGAGGCTGACTTCCATGAACGGACAAGAGCCTATCAAAGTGTGAAAATCAAACCCATTTGGATCATGGGCGCCAAGCAATTGAAACGAAAGAGTAAATATGAATTCAGCCTATCTGCCTTTCAGTGGCTATTTGTCAGTGGTACCTATCAGCATCCATTTCTGTGGATGTATTGTCCTGAATCTCATCAACTATCCGCATTGAAAAACATGACCCCTTTCTCAAAAAGAAGCGTTTTGGCAGAACTGACCACCGCCCCTTTAAATCTTCTATCCCCCAATCAAATGACACCTCGATATTGTAATGCCTTTCCTTTTTTGATGGCTTGGAGAAAGAAACGGAAAAGCTGGTGCCTCCACCGGGTAAGAACAGCAAAAAGGAGTGATCCTTTCTTTTATGGCCTCTATACCCATCACCTTTCTCCTGCAACGATTCCCATAGAAATCGGTGTTCCAATTCAAGGCATGCACCTAATCGAGACACCGGCAATCGAATGGCAAGCTTGGCTATACATGGATGTGTTTCAAAAGAAAAAAATCGGGGAAAAAATTGAAATGAATGAAGTGCTCGGTCATTTCAATAGACGAATCAAGCTGGGGAATATCAGGCAGCGCCCTTTACCACTTATCAAGGAGAAAGATGTGGGAAACCCTGTAAGAAAGTATATTCAGTTATTAGAAAAGCTGGGATATTTAAAAGAGTGGAAAGAAGGAATCTTTACGGTTACCACTCCGTTTACTGTGCCGATTACAAGTGATCAAAGTGAGGCTTTAGAAAGAATTTTCTATCAACAGAGCAAGATTATGATAGAAAAGGCATATATCCATTATAATGAGTTATAACCACTCTATTCCTTTTGACTGGGTTGTAGCAGGATTATGATGGTGAACGCAGAATAGTATGGAGTAAGAGAAGTATCGTTTTGCATGGGAAATGCAAATGGCTCAGGAAGTAAATAAGTCGTACATGCCCTGGTAAAGATAAGGGTAATAAGGGTAAGTTTTATTAGAATGGAGAGGAATTTATTATGACACAGGAAACTAAAGTGAACACATTACCTTCAAGAAGTGAGATTCCGGCTGAAGATACATGGAGACTTGAGGATATATATGCGACGGAGGAAGATTGGGAAGCAGCCTTCAAAGATGTAAAAGAACAGCTGTTGAAAGCGGAAGCATATAAAGGAACATTGGGTGAAAGCGCTGAAAAGCTATTTGCGGCACTTCAATTCCAAGATGAAGTATTTGAAAAGATGGGTAAAGTGTATGCGTATTCACATATGCGTAACGACCAGGATACAACGAATCCCTTTTATCAAGGAATGGAAGACAGGGCGAAGGCACTGTATGCTCAGGCTGCCGCAGCCTTCTCATATATCGTTCCAGAACTGTTAAGCATTGATGAAAACAAAGTCCAGGAATTTTTGGAGGAAAAAGAAGAACTAAAGTTATATAAACATTCTTTGGAGGAAATCAACCTACAGAGACCGCATATTTTAAATGCAGAACAGGAGTCATTACTGGCTCAGGCCTCCGAAGTACTCGATAATTCCGGCAATATCTTCAGCATGTTGAATAATGCGGATTTGAAGTTCCCCGTTATTAAAGATGAAGAGGGCAATGAAGTGGAAATCACTCATGGAAGGTATATTCGTTTCCTTGAGAGCGAAGACCGCCGTGTCCGTCAAGACGCATTTAAAGGCATATACAGCAAGTATGGAGAGTTCCGTAATACATTTGCTTCTACCTTATCAGGTGAAGTGAAGAATCATAACTTCAACGCAACAGTACGTAAATATGAATCCGCGCGCCAGGCGGCATTAAGTAATAATAATATTCCAGAAAGTGTATACGATAACCTCGTTCAAACGGTCAATGACAATTTGCCATTGTTACATCGTTATCTCGACTTACGCAAAAAGGTTCTCGAGTTAGACGAGCTTCATATGTATGATTTATTCGCTCCGCTCGTAAAAGAAGTGAAGATGGAAGTGACGTATGATGAGGCGAAGGAATATGTACTTAAAGGACTTGCCCCACTTGGAGAAGACTATATAAATGTCTTAAAGGAAGGGTTTGAGAATCGCTGGGTGGATGTACAAGAGAATGTAGGGAAAAGAAGCGGGGCCTATTCCTCTGGAACATATGGAACCAATCCGTATATTTTAATGAATTGGCAGAATAACGTGAATAACCTATTCACCCTTGTTCATGAATTTGGTCATTCGGTTCATAGCTACTATACCCGTAAACACCAACCGTATCCTTATGGGAATTATTCGATTTTTGTAGCGGAGGTTGCTTCTACTTGTAACGAAAACCTGTTGAACGATTACTTGCTGAATACGATAGATGATGAAAAGAAACGTATCTATTTATTAAATCATTACTTAGAAGGCTTCCGTGGTACACTGTTCCGTCAAACGATGTTTGCCGAGTTCGAACATACCATCCATAAAAAGGCACAGAATGGGGAAGCGTTAACCGCTGATATGTTGACAAAGGAATATTATGAACTTAACAAGAAATATTTTGGAGAGAATGTAGTGATTGATGAGGAAATCGGTCTTGAATGGGCACGTATTCCACACTTCTACTATAATTACTATGTTTATCAATATGCGACAGGAATTAGTGCAGCTACTGCTCTAAGTAAACAGATTCTCACAGAAGGAGAACCAGCTGTCAAACGATATTTGGAATTCTTGAAATCAGGAAGTTCAGATTATCCGATTGAGGTATTAAAAAAGGCGGGCGTCGACATGACGAAGGCTGAGCCTGTACAAGAAGCGTTGAACGTATTCGAAGAAAAGTTAAATGAATTGGAACAGCTTTTAACAAAATAAATGGCAAAAGAGCCAACCGCCTAAAGAAAAGTCGGTTGGCTCTTTTATGTATGTTGCTATAGACCTTTAAATCGATTTCTCTGATTGAAGCTATGAAGAATAATGAAAAAAACAAAAAACAAGATGGGGGAAGTGACATACAAAGGAATGAGCTGCATGATTCCAAGTAGTTGGATGAATAAGGAGCTGATCAGGAGGATAAGTAAAATCGTACTTCTCAAAACTAGCACCTCCGCTAAATGGAATGGAAAGATGTCGGTACACTTTCTTTAAATAATATGTTTTGAAGAAAGAGGTTATTCGGAGAATATGACAATAATGTGAAATGAAGCACAATCTACTTGCACTGTTTAGATGAAATCTGATATAGTACAGATATAGAAGTTATCACATCCAACTTATACCCCTTTGTTGATTCGTGAAATTTCTCCCATCCCCTTATTCGTATAAATAGATAAAAGCCCGGCAAATTTCGCGATTTGCCGGGCTTTTATCTATTTATCAAACTCTAGAAAAGTGAGTAAGGAAAAATAAAAGAAAATGAACTTGGCTATAGAATGAAACGAGATTCATTCTCGAAAAATTTGAATTATTCACTTGTGAACAATTTGTGAAATAAGACACAAAGTAGTTGAAAGTGGGTCGCTCACCTGGTATATTACTGACATGAAGTAATTCACATCTAAACTTATACCCCTTTGTTTGATCGTGAAGATTTCTCCCATCCCCTATTGTTCGTATTAATAGATAAGAAAACCCGGTAAATTCCCCAATTTACCGGGTTTTCTTGTTGTTGGATAACTTCATTCGGTAATTTGGAAAATGGTGGATGAAAGACCGACGGAAAAAAAGTGAACAAAATGTGAAATTATGCACAAAGTGATTGAAATATGGTCTAGCTATCTGCTATATTACTAACATGAAGTAATCACACCAAACTTATACCCCTTTGTTTGATCGTGAAATTTCTCCATCCCCTTTGTTCGTATAAATATACAGAAAACCGGTGAATTCCCCAATTCACCGGTTTTCTTGTATTTAAATGGAGGAAGAAGCTATTTCTTCCGAATTCATAAAAGAAAAAGTGAACATATTGTGAACTTATGCACAAATCAGTTGATGAAATGATGGGAAATCTGTTATAGTACTAAATGAAGTGAATCACATCTAAACTTATACCCCTTTGTTTGATCGTGTAAATTTCCCATCCCCTTTTGTTCAAATATATGAATAAAAAGACAAAGCCCGGCAAATTCCCCAATTTGCCGGGCTTTTTGTGTAGATGAGAGGGGGCGTTCGATAAGACCGTCATTTCGTCGGCTTTTCGGTGTACCTCCAAAATGTTCCGTACTTAGCAGGTATTTTTTCTGCCACTTGTTTTAAAACGAGCTTTTTCATTTCCAGCTCCACGGTACTTTTACTCATATTATAGACCGTTTCAATTTCTTTGGTGGCAACTAGTTTAAAACAACGTATAAACTCCTCGAGAGAAGGTGGCTCAGCTGGGTCTGGGAGACCATTTAAGATGTCCCTCAATATCTGAACGTATACCTCATAGGAATATACCCCAGAAACCTTAATTCCTTCTTCCTCAATATTTTGATTGAAGAATACGAGTGAAGGAATTTCAGTGACCTCCATTTCACTTGTGATTTTCAAGTCACATTGAAAGCCTTTGGATGCACTGGAGGAGTTCATGTCATGAAGAAATTCTTCTACATCCAACCCTACGCTTTGAGCACATTCGGTCAGTACCTTGATATTGGAAATATCCTTTTTTCCAATGAAAACGTATTCTTGAAGCTGCCTTAAGAAACGAATGGCTAGTTTTCTACCCTGTAATTCGGCCGCTTTAATGGCTATGGATGCAGCGTAGGGAGAGGAAATGGGATTTTCGGTCCATAAGCTTCCATCACAAGACATTCCAGAACGGCTGGCTGTCTTTTCCCAAACTTGGGCGATGTTTTCGAAGTTTTTATGATTGCCGATATTTAGTGAATTAATCTTTCCACTTAAAACATGACGTAGGCTGAATAACTGGCCATATTCCACCTGCAATTTTCTTATGATTGGTTCAAGGCCCCAGCATTCAGGGCAAAGTGGATCAACAAAAACATAGATTTCTAATGGTTTCTTTCCTACATCATAACAATGTTGTGTTTTTATCCAATCGGAAATATTGAAAACTGGTTTTTGTGTGCTCAACTGTCTTCTCCTTTCCCGTCTATACCGGATGTATTGATCATATGCTGTGCTGTCAAATAGAGGCGATGGTAGAAAAATTCGCGAATTTCACCTTCAAGACCAATTTCGTCCATAGCGTGATACATGCAGGAAAGCCATGCTTTTGCACGATCTGGTGTAATTTCAAAAGGTATATGTCGAGCCCGCAACATAGGGTGACCGTGTTCCGAGGTGTATAAGGAAGGCCCCCCTAAATATTGCGTCATGAATTGTTTTTGTTTACGGACTGTCTCTGATAAATCGTCAGGAAAAATCGGTTTCAGTTCCGGATGTTGACTAACGTTGGAGTAAAATGCATCAATTAACTTGTGTAATTGTCCCTCTCCAATTAATTCATATGGTGTAGGGTTCTCTTTCGTCATGTTGATTACTCCTTTAAAAGAAAGATGTTTGATATTTAATCATATTTTAACAATCGCTTACTCATATAACAAATATCTAGCTTCAATAATACTTCCCCATAATGTTTTTTCACAAATGGAGGAGGGGAATTTTGCAGTTGTTCAAGCTGTTTTCGAAAAGATATCAACGATAAAAATAGCCGACCCAGAAGAAGGGTCGGCTAATGATTTCAGCTCATAAAGTTATTGAACACTTTCTGAACATAATTTTGAGTTTCGGAAAAAGGCGGTATGCCGTTGTATTTATCGACGTTACCCGGTCCGGCATTATAGGCTGCAAGGGCCATTTGGACATCCCCGTTATAACGGGAGAGCATCTGGCTTAAGTATTTACTCCCACCCATGATATTTTGCCTGGGATCGGTTATGTCTTCTACTCCCAGACTTCTTGCGGTCGCAGGCATCAACTGCATGAGCCCTGCTGCCCCAGCGTAGCTTGTCGCTGATGGGTTAAAATTGGATTCCTGTTTAATCACTGACTTAATCAATTTTTCCGGAAGGTTATATAGAGTCGCGGCCTCGCTGATCATATCATCAAAGTTCGTGACCGTCTCGCTTGTCTTTTTTTCTGGGAGAGCGGTTGTCAACGGGTTGTTGAGTGAATGTATCGTGTTGGATTGAAGGATGGACTTTGCCTCAGTTTCTACGTTAGACAGAAGGGACCCCAATGATTGCGATGTGTTTTCCAAAGTATCGCTTGACATGAGTCCCGTCAGCATTTCCTGAAACATTGATCGCGACGAGGATGTATTCGTGATAGTGCCTGTCGAGAATTGTTGTATGGCTTGCAAATCCATCAATGTCCTAAAGTCCTGAACTTTCAAATGTACCACCTCCATATCTATTTTTGGTCGGATTTAATCACTGAATTTCGCCCGATAGAATCTCTTTACTTTATTTTCGGTTTTCCGTACCGGAATTTGAAGTGATTCTAGAAGTTTAAAAAACTTTTTTTGCCCATCGGCCCGATCCGTCACTTCATATTCGAGCTCATAATCCTCATGTCCCAAATATGAGCTATGATCTAAAACAAGCAAACCTCCCTGGAATGGGAATTCTGAACGGTCCGTTTGTAAAGTGCCAAAACATGTGAAATCCTCTGGAATTAGATTGTTTTCTATAATCAGGTCATGGACAGGGCCTTCAGGGAAAATTCCTTCTTTTAAGAAGGAATTTGCGATATCCTTCGTGATCGCTTGATTGGTTTCCAATAGACCCTCGCTTGCGGGTTGCTTCAAGGTTAACTCATACTGGCCATTTTTCTCCCGTATACGGAGGGCTGAGTTCTGACCTTTCAATTGAAATTTTGCTGTATCAAAATAGTGATTTTGCTGAGTTTTGAAGGTTGATGAATGTACTTGAAAATGGTCCAAAAGCTGTTTGAATTCTTTTTCATTCAAAAGGTTCTTAAATTCAATTTCGATATGTTGATCCATGGTTTATCCCTCTCCAAGCTGTTATTTTAGTTTAATCATATAAGAACCATTCGAGCTGTCAAATCGAATGAATATTTTTTCATTATCATACTTGAATATTTAGGAATCAATTGCCGAATATGATAAAATATAAACATTGAGCATATAAATTAGTTCAGTATACAGCAACATCAAAATTATACATATTTTTCACTATACATATCCTTGGGGAGAAGCAGTGGTAAGAACTGCTGGAGGAACTCATACAGATGATTCGAATCGTTCTGCCCATACCAGATTTGAACAGGCGTTTCGAAAGAAGTGGGTGGTGTGGCAATGGAAAGTTGGGACGATTTCTTAGCGCCTTATATACAGGCCGTTGAGGAATTAAAAGTTAAATTAAAAGGCTTAAGAAAACAATTTGAGAGAGAGAATATTCATTCTCCCATAGAGTTCGTAACGGGTAGGGTGAAGCCGATTGACAGCATCTTGAACAAGGCTAGTCAGAAGGGTATTCCCATCGATAAGTTTGGGGCTGAGATACAAGATATCGCCGGACTTAGGATGATGTGTCAGTTCGTCGATGATATTGAACAGGTCGTAGGACTCCTGAGGAGCCGGAATGATTTTGAGATTGTAGAGGAAAGAAATTATATTTCCCATAAAAAAGCAAGTGGCTACCGTTCCTATCATGTTGTCATTCGCTATCCTGTCCAGACCATTCATGGTGAGAAAAACATATTGGCCGAGATTCAAATCAGAACCTTGGCTATGAACTTTTGGGCAACCATTGAACACTCTTTAAATTATAAATATCAAGGGGCTTTCCCCGAAGATATCCAATTACGATTGAAACGTGCTGCAGAGGCTGCGTTCCTGCTTGATGCGGAAATGTCACAAATCCGTACTGAAATACAGGAGGCACAGCGTCTTTTTTCAAGGAAAAAGGATTCCTGAAAGTGGTAAAGATAAAGACGGAAGAATTCAAACAGAGTTAGGTGGTATTGTATGAAATTTGCGATTACTTCAAAGGGAGATGCAAAATCTAATACGTTAATGCAAAGGATGAGGACGTATCTCCAAGACTTTCAATTGGAATATGATGAAGATCAGCCGGATATCGTCATTTCGGTCGGCGGTGATGGTACGCTGTTATATGCTTTTCATCGATATAAGAATCGGCTCGATAAGACGGCCTTTGTCGGTGTGCATACGGGGCACCTCGGATTTTATGCGGATTGGACTCCCGATGAAATAGAGAAACTAGTGATTGCTTTAGCAAAGACTCCTTTTCAAGTCGTCGAATATCCTCTGTTGGAAACGATTGTGCGCTATCAGCATGGTGGACGGGAAGCAAGATTCTTATCATTAAATGAATCAACGGTCAAAAGCGTCGAAGGGACATTGGTCATGGATGTAGAGATACGTGGTCAGCACTTCGAAACATTCCGTGGGGATGGACTATGCATTGCCACTCCTTCTGGAAGCACCGCTTATAATAAAGCGCTGGGAGGGGCCATCGTCCACCCTTCGATAGATGCAATTCAAATAACGGAATTGGCGTCGATTAATAACCGGGTGTTCAGGACGGTTGGATCTCCACTTTTACTGCCTGCGCATCATACGTGCATGTTCAGGCCAGTCAATGCTGTCAATTTTCAAATCACGATTGATCATCTGACTCTACTACAAGAAGATGTGAAATCCATTCAATGTCGGGTGGCGGATGAAAAGATCCGTTTTGCAAGATTCCGGCCGTTTCCTTTCTGGAAAAGGGTCCATGATTCATTCATTGCCAATTAAGGAGATTATATTACCTCATGTCTAATCAAAAATTTTCTTTAAGTTGGGCGGTTTCTGAAGAGGATTCTGGCTCTTTATTGAGAGACTTTCTCGGCAAATGCGATATCTCAAAACGGGCATTAACGGATATTAAATTTAAAGGCGGTTCCATCATGGTCAATGGTCTTGAGGTGACAGTGAGGGAGCGCATAAAAACTGGTGATGGCATCACCGTCATTTTTCCACCGGAAGAGGGAAGCGAGGGGCTATTACCTGAAGATATTCCCCTTCAAATCCGTTATGAAGACGATTATGTATTAGTCGTAGTCAAGCCTCAATCCATGAACACCATCCCTTCCCGTGAACATCCGAATGGGAGCCTTGCAAATGGATTAGCTGGTTACTATAAAAAGAGGGATATACAGGCAACGATCCATATCGTTACTAGACTTGACCGCGATACCTCGGGATTGGTCTTGATTGCGAAGCATAGGCATATCCACCATCTTTTAAGTGAACAGCAAAAGTTGGGGCAAGTTAAACGGCGCTATCAAGCGGTAGCTGAGGGTCAAATCGAGGGCCCCGTTGGAAAAGTAGAGGTACCCATCGGTCGGAAATCGACAAGTATTATTGAACGTGAAGTACGGGAAGACGGCCGTTATGCTTGTACACTCTTTGAAGTACAAGCCCACACAGAAGATCATACGTTCCTTAAGCTGGAACTTCTGACAGGCAGGACACATCAAATAAGGGTGCACATGGCCCATATTGGACACCCGCTTGCAGGCGATGATCTGTATGGCGGCCACAGGGATAGGATTGACCGTCAGGCTCTTCATTGCTATGAATTGAAGTTCCTGCATCCCTTTACAAAAAAGGTATTGAAGTTTCAGGAAAACCTACCCCTGGATATGTTGGTTCTTCTAGAAAAGAATTAGTATGAAAAAACTCAAACCCAAAAAAACTCACCAAAACCGGCGAGTTTTTTTGGTTATTTAGAAGAGGACCTGAATTTATCTGCTACATAGGGTAAAGAAGAGGGAACGCTCTGCAATTCCATTTCCGGGTAGCGAAGGGCAGTGAGCTTCCCACCAAAAACGCACCCGGTATCAATGTTGTAGGTGCGATTGACACAGATGGCTTCAGGAACGGGAGTATGGCCATACACAATCCACGCTTTCCCTTTATAGGATTGGGCCCAGTCCCTTCTGACAGGGGAACCGTCAGGATGCTTGGCCCCATTGATATCGCCATAAAGGACAAAGGTTTTTACCGTGCTGCCATATTGACCGATTAAATCGTGACGGATGCCTGCATGAGCTATAATTAAACGGCCTTCATCGATTAATTGATATAGGGGAGATTGTTCATATAAATCCATGAACTGTTTACGGATTTTCTTCTGTTCACGGTTATTCAACGCCTGGTACTCCGCTACAGTTGTCTCCAGTCCGTGAGATACCTGTACCTTATTTCCTGAAAAATACCGATACAGTTTATTACAGTGATTTCCTGGTGCATAAAGCGCAATTTTTTTGTTGATGACCAATTCGTAAACGACTTCAATAACACGGAGTGATTCAGGACCACGGTCAGTCAAATCACCCACAAATCCTAATATTCTCCCGTGGGGATGGACTGGAATTCCGCTTTCCCAGCCATAGCCCATATTCAACGTCAATTCCTTAAATTCAGTGAAGCAACCGTGTATGTCTCCGATGATATCAATCTTCATACTACACGTCCTTTGTTTGTTTTATTTATATTTATGGTATTAGTATAGTATTATTTCAAAAAATAATATATTAAGTACAAAATAAAAAAATGTTTGGGAGGTGTAACCTTGGAAGAGAAGATGGAAAGAGAAATTAATAAACAGAATAGAGACCTTTTGGTTAACGCACTTAAACATGAAAATCTGGATCAGTTCCGTATAGAGTTCCTTGATATGCATCCTTATGATCAGGCCCAATTTTATACGAGTTTAAAGGAAGAGTACCGGCCAGTATTGTATCGCTACTTATCACCGGAAGAAATGGCGGACCTTTTTGAAAATATAGAAATAGATGAAGAAGAATACGAAAACCTTCTAGCTGAAATGGATCCTTCCTATGCAGCCGATATGCTTTCCCATATGTACGCAGATGATGCGGCCGATGTCCTGAACGAAATCAACGATGAGCAAGCCGTTAGCTATTTGACGATCATGGATGATGAAGCGGCTAGTGAGATTCAAGAACTGCTGCATTATGAAGAGTCGACTGCCGGAAGTATAATGACCACCGAGTTCATTGCAATTGAAGCAAACGAAACGGCGCGTTCGGCCATGCAGATTTTAAAACGGGAAGCCCCGCAAGCAGAGACGATTTATTATGTGTTTGTTACGGACCAAGATAAAAAGTTACTTGGCGTGTTATCACTGCGGACATTAATCATTGCGGATGAAGATGCTTTGATTGGTGATTTGATGGATGAACGGGTCGTTTCCGTCCCTGTCTCAGAGGACCAGGAAGAAGTGGCGCGTAAAATTAGGGATTATAATTTTCTAGCCGTGCCGGTTGTGGATTTTCAGAACCATCTATTAGGGATTATAACCGTCGATGATATCATTGATGTCATGGACGAAGAAGCATCGGATGATTACTCCAAATTAGCAGGTGTATCCGACCTTGACCATGTAGATAAAAGTGCTTTTTCAGCTGCGAAAAAGCGATTGCCGTGGTTGGTCATCCTTTTATTTCTAGGTTTATTGACTGCGAGTCTGATCGGGAGGTTTGAAGAGACGCTTAGCCAAAAAGCCATCCTTGCCGTTTTCATCCCCTTGATTGGCGGGATGGCCGGAAATACGGGGACACAGGCTCTTGCTGTCGCGATTCGAGGAATTGCGACAGGTGATTTGGAAGAGGAAAGTAAATGGAAACTGATCATCCGAGAGGCTGGGACGGGGTTTATTACCGGTTTGACTTGTGGAATCGTTATAACGGGTATTGTCTACTTTTGGAAACACGATTTCATGTTAGGGTTATTGGTCGGCATTTCGATCTTCATTACCTTGATTGTGGCGACGCTAGCCGGATCGTTGGTCCCGTTGCTCATGCATAAAATGAAAATTGACCCTGCCGTTGCATCTGGTCCTTTCATTACAACCATTAATGATATCATCAGTATTCTCATCTATTTCGGATTGGCCACTTTATTGATGGGGTATTTATTGTAAGCGAAGGATTCGACTTTCGCTTACATTTTCAGTAGGTTAGAAAACGGTATTTTTCTTTCTTATTATTTGTTATAATGGAAATTAGTATCAGGTACTAATAACTTGTATTAATTTTAGGAGGATCATATACACATGACTTTTTCATTAGAAGGAAAAACGTTCGTCATCATGGGTGTCGCCAACAAAAGAAGCATCGCTTGGGGAGTGGCCCGTTCCTTACATAAAGCGGGTGCCAAGCTGATTTTTACATATGGGAAAGAACGTACAGAAAAAAGTGTCAAGGAGTTGTCTTCCACTTTGGAGGGCGAACCTTCAATCATCCTGCAATGCGATGTAACAAAGGATGAAGATATCGAGAAGTGCTTTGCTTCCATTAAGGAGAAGGTGGGAGTCATTCATGGTGTCGCTCATTGTGTGGCATTTGCTAATAAAGAAGAGCTAGATGGTGATTTTGTCAATACTAGCCGTGAAGGATTCTTGCTTGCACACAATATTAGTTCCTTCTCGTTAACGGCTGTGGCTAAGGCGGCGAAAGAAATCATGCCAGAAGGTGGAAGCATTGTCACCATGACCTATCTTGGTGGCGAAAGAGTCATGCCGAATTATAATGTGATGGGTGTGGCTAAGGCGTCACTTGAAGCCAACGTACGGTATTTATCAAGTGATCTTGGTAAGGATAATATTCGTGTCAATGCCATATCTGCAGGGCCAATTCGCACCCTTTCCGCCAAAGGCGTTCGTGACTTCAACACCATCTTGAAGAAAATCGAAGAAGAAGCACCGCTCCGTCGTACAACTACTCCGGAGGAAGTCGGGGACACTGCCGTTTTCCTATTCAGTGACATGTCACGCGGAATCACAGGGGAAAATATCCATGTGGATTCAGGTTACCATATTATTGGATGAGGAATAGGGGGCCTCAATAGACAATCTCGTCATTGATGCCCCCATATTGCCAGGATGCTTTCATGTATAAGCATTCTGGCTTTTTATTTTCTTATGTTTTCGACAACGATAACCTTTTATCGGTCCATATGCCCCTTATCCTTTTGGTCTTCAAAAATTGGAGTCAATTTATCCTTCCCGGTATTTTGTAGGTTCACTTCGATCTTTATCGATTTAATCGTGTCATCTTCTAATGGAATTTCTCCGTCTTTTTGAATTTCCTTCCACTTTTTAATGTCTTTTCGATAAAGGGTTTCAGAAAGTCTGAATAGATCGACTTTCTTTTCTTTTGCATATTTATAGGTGTATTTGATTTCCTTTTTGAGAATACGCTTTAATTCTCTTTCATATTCCTTAGGTGATGAATCCACCTTCATCGTCTCGATGCTCGATTTAAGTTTCATCTTGATGTGAAACCGTACCTTTCCATCCTTCTCTATAACCGGTTTCATTTTAACCTTTTTTTCGTAAACAATGACAGAAGTGTCCTGCCTGGTCCCCGGGAAAAGTGTAACACTATCGCGAACAAAGTTCTTATTTACCAGTCTTGCCCCTTTCATAGCACGAGTAGGAAAAATGGTTTTAATCTTATTTTCTGAAATGACTGCAATGCTATCCAACAGCAAGTCTTTCTTTTTTTCTTTCTGGCCGCTCCATTGTTTTGTCACTTTCATTCGGGGAATGGAAACAAAATAAGCTGGTTCGTCCATTTCAATGATAAGTTCCCTCAAGTTTATGGGTGGTATAAATGAGCTTTGCTTATAGTTCCCCTCGGGATCGCTTAATTTAGAAAAAGCCAGGGAAATATTTTCGATAGGAGCAACCAGCATTGCTTCTTTAACTGATTCCTTGGTCATATAAAAGAAAATGCGGTAACGCGTTTCACGATAGCGGTCCAGAAAATCCACTGTCTTTTTGAATCCCCCTGCATTAAGGGCTTCATCAGAAAAAATGACAAACGAAAGATGACCCCAATAAATGCGACGATCTGACGTATGATATAAATCGAAAATGGCTTCTTCCAGTGTATCCCCGGTTCCAGTTCCAACATCACTCGCATTTTGTGAACTTGGATCGCCACCCGCTTCGGTTTTAGCCAATCCCTGTAAGTTGATGATTTGAAGGTAAACGACGACCTTGCCGTCCTTATAATCGACTCCAACCCCATGGGCATATACAAGCCGTTCCGGTTCATTCGAATCCCAACACCCAGAAAGAAAGATGATAAGCACCAGTAATGGGATGAACTTGTACTTCATTTTTTTTCATCATCCCCTTTCCTCGTGGAGTCTTTTGGCGCAATGACGGTAGGCCTTCTTTTATCGAAAGTGGGGGGAACTCTAAAAAGGGTTTTAAATATATTGGTTGGACTTAAGTTAGCGGTCACTTCCAAGTAAGGGACCCCTAATATTCGGATATTACTCACGTATGCACATAAAAATAGAGCAAGAAGGAAAAAAGCGAACAGACCTAAAAAGGACGCAGAAGCAATCGAGAGAAGCCGGACCAAACTGATGACCCCTATGATGGATTGGTTAACGAGCGTGAAGGTGGCTACCGCTGAGCCTGCAATCACGACCAGCATGGCGGGGCTTGTCAATCCAGATCGGATTGCAGCATCTCCGATAATTAAGGCGCCGAGGACACTTAATGTTGGACCAATCGAACTTGGAAGGCGCATGCCGGCTTCCTTGAAGATTTCAAATACGATGACCATGGTTATGGCTTCGAGTGCAGTGGGAAGCGGTAATCCCCGCCTCGATTCAACGACAGTGGCAAGAAGGATCAAGGGAAGCTGATCTTGATGAAACGTAGTTAAGGCAACCCAAAAACCCGGTAAAAGCGCAGCAACAAAGATTCCGAAGATACGAAGTCCTCTTTCAAAGGTGGCGTAGGTTGATGTATATTCATTATCTTCTGAGGTCTTTAAGATAATAAAAAGGTTGATAGGAGTGATCATGGTATAAGCAATCCCATCGATGAGCAACAATATCCTCCCTTTTAATAGGCACTGTACCGCAAAATCAGGCTTTCCTGAATAGTGATGCCTCGGAAAAAGGATAGCAGGTTTTTCCTCGATCAATTCCATGAATTGATTCCCACTATAAATTCCGTCGACATCAAGTGATTCGATTTTCTTGGAAAGTTGATCCACCATCTCGGGATTAGAAATATCATCCATATATAAAAGAGCTACTTTGGTCAAGGTACGTCTGCCTACTTCAAAATGCTTCACACTTAAGGAATTGGTGCGCATCCGCTTCCTGATCAAAGCGACATTGACTGATAAATCCTCTATGAAATTATCCCGAGGTCCTTTAATGGTAACTTCAGCTGATGTCTCCTCGGGACTACGTTGTGGACGGTTCGCTATATTGGAAGATAATAATCGATTCGTACCTAATACATGGATGATCAATTTTCCCGAGTATATCTCGGCAAATAGTTGTTCCGTTGTCGTCAATTCTGTTAACTGTGGGAGGTGAAGGGAGGATTTTAAGTCCTCGACCGTAATCTTTCCTTTTTTATATTTCTGGAAAAAAAGAGTCAACCTCTCGAACACAAGATTATTCAATAATTCATTGTCGATCAACCCTTCACAGCCAATTAATGTGACTTTAACAGGGGCATCATCACGATAGAAAGCGTTTTGAAAAAAAACATCCTCAGAATTTCGGAAAACCTCTTTCAAATATTCTTCATCTGTACGAAGAGGCTCTTTGGTAACCGAGTCTTGCTTAATCGGTTTGGATGCTTGCTTTTCCTTTTTGTTGAACATCGGATTTGGTCCTCCTTTTTCGGCGATTTTTGAAAAAAACGAAAAGGCTCAATAGAATGGACACCGCTAAAAAGTAATAGAAAGTTCCAGGCATGATAAATGTTTTAATGATGAAATATAAATCGATATCACTGATTCTATATAAATTAGAAATGATCAAGACCAGGGAAAAAATGATGAGTAGAATCGTTTTATTCCGCTTCTTTTTAATGGAAAGGACTTCGATGGATAGAAATAGTAAAAAGGAGACCCTTATAAAAGCACCGGTTAACCATTGATAAATCGACAGAAAGTCAAGGTGCTCGATGAAGCGGCCCAATGTGACCAACCCCCATTGCTCAAATGCAGGATATTTTTGTCTGGCAGCTTCCTTCGGTCCAAACTCGGTAATCGATCCGATAAGCGGTCCCAGTATGAGTAAAGTAAGGATTAAGGCATTGAAGAAAAACACCTTATATTTTAACGGTCCATGAACTTTTTGCTGCATGAACAGAAGCGCCATCAATTCTATCAATCCGGATAAAGGATAGATGATACCGGAAAAAACGGGTTTCCACCCATGTTCCAGCACCGGTCTCAAAAGTGTATAGTCCTTGAATTGAATATTGGTGAAGGCGACAAACAATCCGAATGCAATGACTGCAGTCAATACGAAGGTATTCACGATGGCGATCGTTTGTATGTTTGTATTTGCGAGAAAAAAACATAATCCCGTGAATAGGATGATTTCAATGAAGGGAGGGGTAACCGGTAAGTAGGATACCTTGGTCCATACCACCATCTCTTTCAATGAGACTGCCGCTAATATGACGAAGAGCATGCTTAGGGAAATCGCTAGTACCTTCCCAGGCAGCTTGCCAATGTTCATTTCGACCCATTTGAAAACATTTTCATGTGCCGTGGCTTTGTGAATAAAGTACAAAAGCACACACCAACCCACAATGAGAAAAAAGGAAATAAGGACAGTGATCCACCCATCCCGTTTTGCAGCCGGTAATAAATGAGGGAGGATTGTCACATGATTCTTTAAACCGACAGCAGTCATTATGATCAAAGATAGTTGTACAGTTGAAATTTTCCCGTTTTTTCTCATCTTTGTTTACTCCTTTACTATCATTCTTCGTTTAGTTATCTCCATTTCATTCCGGAATATCCAATAGTGGACGTTTCTCCTTTTTTGGAAGAAGGTTACTTACCGAGCATAAAAAACGGAGTGCTTCATATAGATGATACATAGAGCAGATAAAAGCCTGTAGTGTGAAAAATCGGTGGGAACCCCTTTGAAATCCATTGTTGAATGAGTGAAGGAGGGAAAGTTATGGACGTGAAAAAGCGTCTGTCTTTTACCAATGGGGTGCAAACAGTATGTGAGCCTCCGGTCAAACAGATAAACCCTACCAGTAAGAGACTAGATGGTTCCTATAATACGGAGGAATTGCTGGAATTATTGGGGAGACTGCCTGCTTTTGCGCCTAAACCTGTTTGTAAGTTCACCATTAATGGCCGCACTCTATTCGGAAAGTTGGAACAAAAACAGGAATCCAGTCTTTTTATCAGGCATCATTTTGGTAAAGAGGTCGTCAAATACCATATAGAGCAGCTTCAATCCGTGGTTATCTTGAAATATTAGGAGGATTTGCATGTCAGAAAATAAAAATGATAAAAAATCAAAACCTTTACTATATGTCGATCAAGTAGAAGTGAAGGCCCAAAGAGGGAACATGCAAAGTGATTACCGGACAAAAAGAAAAAAGAAAGAAGTGTCAGCAGAGCCTGGAGTAGTCGAAGATGACCGAAAGACTCAAAAAATAGAAAAGATAAAACAGGAGTTCGGTGTGTACGAGGCAATGAAGGAAATTGAATCGGAACTGAGTGAAATAAAAAAAATAACGGACCAATACGTACCTGAACCAGAACAAGAACATGCGCCCGTAGAGACTAATGAGGAAATTCCTATAGATCTTGAACCAGAAAAGAAAAAAACCAAAAGGAAGAAAAAGGTGGAGAAGGTTTCGACAACTGACCTCATAACACGCCTTTCCCAACATAAAGGATACCCAAAACCAGTTTGTGAAGCAGTTATCCATGGTGAAACGGTTAGGTTTCAAGTCATGGGGATGAGGGGGGAGTCGGTAAAGATCAAAAGGGGGAACCATATCCGGTTCGTCAGATTGCCGGATATAATGAATGCTACTATTATTGAAGAGTCCAATTAGTGAAGGAGCAAAATATACATGTTTCTCTCGCAGTCTGATTTGACAATCGTGCTTCTATTAGGTCTAGCTTCATTTAGGCTTACTCGATTAATCGTTTTTGATAAAATAACCGAACCTTTGCGTCGTCCATTCTTTAAAGAAATTGAAGAAAAAGGTGAAGATGGGACGGCTGAAGTTTACCTAGTTCCAAAAGAAAAGGGATTGAGTGGTTGGATTGGTCAATTGCTTAGTTGTTTTTGGTGTGTAGGTGTGTGGTCCAGCCTCTTTCTGGTCATCCTTTATCTTGAGCATGTGTTCATGGGGCAAGTATTGATCTTGGTCCTTGCCGTTGCTGCAGTCGGTTCCATAATTGAAGTGATTATCAGTAAAATTATGGATATTTGACGGAGTACAACTTGTCTTTTTTATCATATAGTATGGTATAGATGATAAAGGAGGGTCACAAATGAATTATAAACAGAATCCATGGCAGTATGCTGCGAAACCAATCAAAAAAGATCAGCCTGTCAAAATTAAAAAAGATTGTGGCTGTAATAAAAGCAAAAAAAACAAAGCCTATTAAATAAACGGAACCCTTCCTCTTTGGAAGGGTTTCTTTTATTTCCTAATCCTACCATTCATAAAAAATGGGATAAACAAGAAGATAATAATAGAACGTTAAATTAGGATGTGATTCTATGTTCAGAAAACGGAGAATTTTATATGTTAGCTGGATGTCTCTAGCAGTCATTATGCTCCTATTAACTGGCTGCAGCAGTAAAGATGATGGGAAAACAGAAGGATTGGCTTTAATCAAGCGAACGAATCCGGAACCGATGGATATCATTCACGGAGAAGATGAAGAAGATGAAAAAGGACTCATTACGAAAGTTAAGGAGATGGTAAGTGATGAAGACGAAATTTATGATGTGATCGTTGTCAAAAATGGTAAGAAAATCCTCGTGGCTTATAAAGTAAAGCATCTACAGCGTTTTCATATGAAAAAAATCGATAAAAACGTGACAAAAAAATTGGAAGACAAGTATCCAAAGTATAAATTTATCATTTCCAGCGATTATAAAATCTTTTTGGAGTCAGTAAGGTTGGATGAATTGCTTAAGGAAAAAGATGTACCAGAAAAGAAAGCGAAAAAGAAATTCAAAGAAATAGTTGAGCTTCATAAGGAATTAATATAAGAAGGCGAGGTTTCAAAGTATGAGCGGAAAGGAAAAGACGACCCCACAGCAAGATGAATATAAACAGCTTCAAGGCAAGCACGAGATTAAAAGGCCTGTCTTGACCAATTGTCTAAAAGCTTTTTTGGTAGGCGGTATTTTCTGCATAGTGGGACAAGCCATTTCTTATTTCTATATTTACTTCTTTAATTTCACGGAGCAGACGGCCGGGAGCCCAACCACTGCAACCATGGTATTTCTTGCTCTTTTAATGACGGGCTTCGGATTTTATGACCGGATTGGGCAATTTGCTGGAGCTGGTAGTGCCGTACCTGTTACTGGCTTCGGTAACGCGGTCATCTCAGCGGCCATCGAGCATCGTACGGAAGGATTCGTCCTTGGTGTGGGTTCCAATATGTTTAAATTGGCGGGATCGGTCATTCTATTTGGTGTATTTTCCGCTTTCGTCGTGGCTTTAATCAAAACGATTATTCAGATGATAGGGGGTTAATCGATGCTAAAGGGGAGACAAACTTGGACGTTCGCTAATAAACCAATCATTTTAAGTACGGGTGTAACGGGCGGACCTTTTGAAGCAAATGGTGAAATTCCGGGTGACTTTGACATTCTGTACAGCGACCTGTGGATGGAGCAGGATTCGTATGAAAAGGCCCATCGTCATTTGATGGAAAAATCAGTGGAGATTGCCCTGCAAAAAGGGGGAATTGAAAAGGAACAAGTGCAATTTTTTCTGGCAGGGGATTTAATCAACCAGATTACACCCACCAGTCTGGCAGCTAGAACCAATGGGATTCCGTACTTCGGTTTGTTCGGTGCTTGTTCTACATCGATGGAAGGTCTTGCCCTGGCAGCCTTCATCACCAATTACGGTGGGGCTAACTATGTGCTGACAGGGGCGTCTAGTCATAATGCAGCCGTCGAAAAACAATTCCGTTATCCAACAGAGTATGGGGGACAGAAACCACCTACTGCTCAGTGGACGATAACCGGTGCGGGGGTAGCTTTGGTGACTCCAAATGGTACGAGGCAGGAGGCATACCCTCATGTTGTTTCCGCTACCATTGGAAGAGTCATTGACATGGGGTTGAAGGATCCTTTCAATATGGGGGGGGCAATGGCACCCGCTGCCGTAGATACGATTATCGCTCATTTCAGAGACACGGGTCTTACCCCTGACCATTATGACTTGATTGTCACTGGTGATTTAGGGCAGATAGGAAGGTCCACGGCGTTGGATCTTTTGAAGGAAAAAGGATGTAGGATCAACCAGGAAAAATTCAAAGACTGTGGATTGATCATTTATAAAAAGGATCAGCCTGTTTTAGCTGGTGGAAGTGGTGCCGGTTGTTCCGCAGCCGTGTTATACGGTCATTTATTAAATGAAATGAGTCAGGGGAAATATAAACGGATATTATTGATTGCAACAGGGGCATTATTGTCACCGTTAACGTATCAGCAAAAAGAATCGATTCCGTGTATTGCCCATGCGGTGGCCATTGAGTATGGGACAAATACATGAAAAAGGAGAGATTAGGATGTTAGCAATGTTTTTTTGGGCCTTTGTCATCGGAGGCTTGATTTGTGTAATCGGCCAGCTTTTATTCGATTTGGCTAAGCTAACCCCGGCACATACACTAAGCTTATTCGTTGTAATAGGAGCCATACTGGGAGGCTTCGAGTTATATGAACCGCTTGTAGACTTTGCAGGGGCAGGGGCGACTATTCCCATTGTTTCCTTTGGGAATTCCCTGGTGAACGGAGCCATGTTGGAAGCAGAAAAACATGGAATCGTCGGTGTCCTTACAGGAATGTTTGAAATCACAAGTTCGGGTATCTCAGCAGCTATCATCTTTGGATTTATCGGTGCTTTGGTGTTTAAACCGAAAGGATGAACCATTCATAAGAAATAGGCATGACGATTAGGACATGGCCTATACATATTGTCCCACCTTACATATATTATCAGTGAGCTCAATTTGAGAGCGAGGTGATTGTAATATGTTTGGTTATGGTGGCTACGGATGTGGTGGTTGCAATGAAGGCTATGGCTATGGATATGGAGGCGAAGCATACGGTGGCGGCGGATTTGGCGCTGGATCCACGTTCGTTTTGATCGTAGTATTGTTTATCCTATTAGTTATTGTCGGGGCTTCTTTCTGTTAGTGTAATTGGAATAGGCTGTATTTGCCTATTCCTTTTTTTATTGATTTTTATGGACCTTGCACATATCCCTCATCCTTCCATAAGATAGATACAGAAAAGGAGGGGCTTAGGCATGGATAATAATTTGTTTAAAAACATAGAAGGAAAAACGGGTGTAAACATGAAGGATGTTATGGAATTGGCAAACTCACTACAGGGTGCCAATTTTAAAGATGAAACGACTGTCAGGAATGTAATTAAAAGGGTATCTCAAATAGCCAATAAACCAGTCAACAAGGAAATGGAAGACAAAATCGTACATTCTATCGTTGCTGAGGGAAATAAACTGGATTTCGGGACAATTTCCAATATGATGAATAAAAAATAGTAAGCGAAACAGGAGCCTGCAGTATTGCAGGCTCCTGTCTGTTTCCCTGGATATCTTTAAAGATTCAAGAACCTGGATGGGTGGGCCGTCCTTCCACGTCTCGTTTGCGGGACAGAGATATAAAGATTCTTTTTGGCCCGGGTCGCCGCCACATAAAGCAATCTCCTTTCCTCTTCAAGAGGACCAAGTTCACCCTTACGATACGAATCCAATGCAAAGTCATGGGGAAGGCTGCCATCAACCGCAGCCAGAATATAAACAGATTGATATTCAAGGCCTTTAGAGCGGTGAATCGTCGTGAGCTGAATGGCATCTTTAAAGTGCTTGGATAGCTGTTTCACTTCCTGAACCATGGCAGTCATATGATCGACATGGTCGAGGAAGGAAGCGACTGTGGGAAACCGATTAGCCGCTACTTTCAAATCACGAATATCATCCGAACCTTTTTCCAAGTTGGCTTCATTTCCCCTTTTCTTTACATACTCTTGATAGCCCAAATCCTTCTCGATGACTTCTAAAGCCACGAGCGGGGACATGGTCTTTATAGAACGGATTTGTGCCGGTATTGCTTTTAACTTACGTTCTTGAAAGGCATGTCCCGTTTTTACAAAAGCAAAAGCATCGATAAAGTCACAATCTTGCAAGATCGTCTGGGCTTTTAGCTCCTGTAGGACACTCTGCTTTAAAAACAAGGAAGAAAGGACGTCAGAAGCGGCCTTGCTATCCTGAGGGTTCAGGCTTAAGCGCATGAATGCAAGCATGCCATGGATGACCCGCCGTTGATAAAAAGAATCCGCATCCTTTTCGATCACGAAGGGAAGGTTGGAAGATGCCAGTCTTTCAAAAATGGCACGCGACATCGTATGGGTCCTGTAAAGGATGGCGAAGTCACCAGGATTGGCACCCTTGGCTATTTTTTCTTGTATATCGGTCACGATCATCGTCGCTTCGAGCTCTTCATCATGCGGATAGAATAACACAGCTGGATTGCCTTGATTATGTTGTGCCCGCATCGATTTATCCATCCGATGCTGATTTCGTTTTATCATTCTATTTGCCGTAGCAACAATCTCATGGGAAGAACGGTAATTTTCGGTCAACTTCACGACTTGCGAACCAGGGAAGTCATGGTTGAAATTCAGGATATATTTTGGATCACTCCCACGGAATGAATAGATGGCTTGATCGTCATCACCAACTGCACAAACATTTTTTGTTTCCGCTGAAAGGAGTTTTATCAACTCATATTGAACTTTATTAATATCCTGAAACTCGTCCACTAAAAAATAGCGGAACCGTTGTTGATATTTAAATAACAAGTCAGGGTGGCTCTTCAAAAATACGTAGCAACCTACCAACATATCATCGAAATCATATTTACTTGTTTGTTCTTTATATGCTTCATACTTTTTATAAAGGAATAGACAGGATTTCTCCCAATCATCATTCGGTTTGACATCGTCAGGAAAAATCAATGAGTTTTTCCAGAGGCCGATTTGCTGAAGTGCCTGATCATAGGCAAATTCCTTTTCATCAAGCTCCAACTCCCGACCGGCCTGCTTCAATATTTTTTCTTTTTCCCAATTCCACTTCAACAGGAAGTCCCGTTGCCACTTTGCAGGCTCATGAAAAATCAGGATTTTATAAAAGATGCTGTGGAAGGTGCCACTAACAATTTGAGAGACGAGGGAAGGGGACATATAAGGGTAGCTGATTAGCCGCTGCTGCATCTCCTTTGCGGATTTCGCTGTAAAGGTTACAAGCATAATGCTTTTAGGATTTATTTTTTCTACAGTTAGCATATAGGCAGTCCTTACCGTCAATACTCTGGTTTTACCGCTTCCAGCCCCGGATAAAACAAGGACGGGACCTTCTATCGTTTTTACTGCTTTTAACTGTTCGTCATCAAGCATGATCCCTTTTTCAGATAGTTCCTGAAAGTAAGGGTCCAAAAGTTCTGTGCGGACGGAAGGTTTATCCAAATAGGGAGGATTGCCTGTAATGGTCCGACTTTTCAAAAATGGTTCGATAACAGTCTTCGTTTCGGTAATGGTACGTGATTTAGGAATTCTGAATCCGTTTTGTTCCATGTATTCTAAAGGTTTAGTTTCAGGTTTTGATATAGGATTTGGCATTTCACAAGCAGGTCGTGAAGGGTCACTGTGATAAAAGTAAGGTGTTTCATGAATGCCAATGAATAATTTCACTGGATTATCACATATGACACAAGAGAGCTGATCACGTTTTCCTTTTTCAAAGAGTGTCTGCAGCTCACTAGCCGAAACAGTAAGTAGATGTACGATTTCATTTCCCGATTTTGCTTGATTCATATAAATGGATACCTCAAATCTATTAAAAATATCGGCAATCTCCATTTTACCAGAGAAATAGAAAAAAAGAATCCGGAAAAGATGTTTCGTTTCATTCTGGATTGGGTATGTAAAGGACAAGAGAACCTATATAGTGAGGAGGGTTAATGATGGGATACATAGCGCCAGTAACGCAATTCGAATACATTCAATACGCAAACCGGACAGTAGAAGCGGAGAGAAAGCCAAGAATCGTTGATGGAACGACACCCATTCAGCCAATTCGTTTTGACCAAGTGCTGGAAGACGAAACGAAGCGGTCGGAAAAATTTGACCATGTCACGAATATGAATCAGGACAGATCACCTGGAGCAGGTGCGTATAAGAATCATTTACTAATGAGGGCCCAAGAGGAAATCACGGCCGAAATGACAGGAAAAGGAGGATATGTAAACGAAATGGTCTAAAGCTTCAATAGAAATACAAAAGGACACATTTATGTGTCCTTTTTGTGTTCACTCTTAAAGAACGTCTAATTCTACAATTAGAGCTAATAATAATTGTAGTAACAATTGAATGTTAACGGCGATTTGAGCATCGGTTGTAGTAATTTCGATATCACGGCTGTTTTCAACAATTGTTTTTTGACGTGTAATTTGTTTAACATTAGAAGATTGAATCAACTCTTGAGTAATGCGGTCGGCTTGGTCAGAGTCTGCAATGGAAATGCTGACGATGACAGCGATGGCTGCTTGGATTGCCGTCTGTAAAGAAAGGGCCGCTTTAACATCTGTAGAGATTACTCTTACATTACAAGAATCTTTAATGTAAACAAGCTCTTCAGATAGTTGGAGTTGCGAATTATCCTGTTTAGCTTCTTGTTCAATTTCGTTTGCAGATTCTTCACAGAATGATGTTAGGGGATGGTTGGTGTTATTGTCTAGAGCCGACCATGATCTTTCAGAATGTTTTGTTGTATTGCAATTGTTGCTATGATATACATTTTGGTTCATGTCGTTTTTTCCTCCTTAGGGTTTAATTCCCTATTAAAATATGCTATGCATGTAAATTTGGTTGGACGAATAAATCAATTCATTCGTTTATTTTCAAATATTTTTTTGAAGAGTTTGTGCGAACGGATGAAGCATCATGGAATGAAGTGTTCATAATGAATGGTAAAGAAGCAAGGTCCAGTCTGCGCTTCATACCGAAAAGAGCGTAATTGAATAGGAGGAATGTTAGTTATTTGTCTTTGATATCGGAATAACTAGTGTGGTGAGAATTTGTGACGGGATTCACATCGTTTTCTGTAATGCTTTTCTCTTGATTGATAAGCATTTCAGATTGTTTCTGTAAAAACTGTATGGTCTCTTTTAAGTGACTTCTTTCTTTATCACTCAAATCAACTTTATCCTTTTTGACACCGTGCTTTCTCAAAGTCCTTGAAACGAGTAGTTCCATTAACCTTTTTTGAGATTCATCCATGTTGAATCCATTGTTACTCATAAAATTTCCCTCCTTCTTGCTTTCTATATATAGACTATGTTTATTTGTGAATATTGACATAGAATGGGAAGGGATTTTTACGAGAATGGTATATATAAAAAAACGCTGTCCCCTGTGGAAATTCCAAGGGAACAGCGTTTTTATTAGGAAATCTTTTTTTTCATCGTTTTATGGGGAATCCCTGCATCCATAAATTCCTCGGAAATGATTTCATACCCTAATTTCGAGTAAAAGGGGATGGCATGTAATTGAGCATCGAGCTTCAATTGAGAGATGTCATGAGAAATCGCAAATTCTTCAATGGCATTCATGATCAGGGCACCAGCCCCAGTTTTACGGGAGTTAGAGAGTACACAGATGCGCTGGACCTTACCGATCCCGTCAATGATTCGAAATCTCCCCGCACCAATAGGCTGCTCTTCATCGTTATATAAAACAAAGTGGGTGGAGTCTTCTTCATATTGGTCAATCTCTTCTTCAAGTGGGACATGTTGTTCCTCTACAAACACTCTTTTTCTTATGGTGTAAGCATATCCACGTTCTTGCTCGTTTTCAACAATTTTTACAAACACGAAATTATTCAGCTCCTAAACGAAATGTTTCATATACAGTCCATGTTCCATCTTCCAATTGATACAATAAATGAATTCTTTTGACATCTTCTTCATGGCTTACATCAAGCATGCTTAATTGACCTAAAACATCCGAATGTTCGTTATCAGATAGATCTTGTGCAATCGTTATATGTGGAACGAAAGCATGTTCTGTTTCATTTTTGAAGAAATTCTCATCATGAAGCATTTCGTGTAAGTCTTCAAGTTCCTTTGACAGCTCCACTTTAAAATAAATGGTGTTGCTGACGGGTTGGAAGGATTTCGCTTTCGTCACATTTAAGGAGAAAGGCTGGAACTTCCGTGCAATGTCTTTCAAGCGTTCTGCGATTGCTGAAATTTCCGTTTCAGTCGCTTCAAACGGTTGTTTAAGTGTGAGATGTGGTGGAATGAATGCGTACTTTGTGTCATACCGTTTCCGGTAGGAGTTTGCTAAATCTTGAAGTTTTTTTGAAGGGAAAATTGCAACACCATATTTCATATTGTTACCTCCTAAGATTATAATTTAATTTTTCGAAAACTCTAGTCCAAATGCATTTTTTAACCATTCTAACCGAGATTAAAACATTTCCAGAAGGGCCCTTTTTAAGTCTGCCTGCCAAAACTTCCACGTATGATTCCCTTCAAATTCTTCATAGAAGCAAGGGAATCCTTTTTGTTTTAACAATTGATGCAGTTCCCGGTTGGGTTCTATGAAATTTGCCCGGTTCCCATCTGTAGTGGGAACGTCAGTCTCTTCGGTTCCAATCACATGATACAGTTCGAGGAGATGAGGATTCTCAAAACTACGGACAGCATTCATCACTTCTTCATTGGCAAGCGGAGACTGCATGATGCATTTACCGAATGTATGTGGATATTTAAGTGCAGCGAGCAGGGAAACCGTGCCACCAAGAGAATCCCCCATTAATGCCCGGCCATGTCCCATTTGATAGGTTGGGAATTCCTCATCTAAAAATGGAACAAGTTCATGGGCCAGAAATCGTATGTAGGCTTCGTGCTGTTCACCATCAGGATGATATTTCCGTCTACGGTCAAACCGATCTTTATAGGGAATGCCGACGATTATAATATTCTCAATCTCGCCATTTCCTAAAAGTTCATCAGTCACACGACCTATTCGACCCATTTGAAAATAATCTCGACCATCTTGAGCTATGACAAGCGTATATTTATAAAGTGGTGAAAAATTAGCCGGTAAATATACAAGTAGCTCTAATTCCTCAGATAACGCCTCACTTCTAAACATATATTCTTTTATCGTGCCTTTGCGTAAACTCATTTACCGCACCTCTATGAATTTATAATGAAAATAATGTTCTTAGTTATTTTAGCATAGCCATCCTTCTTTTTCCTGTCTGAAGGATATAGAAAAGTGATTTTTCTTTTATTTTCCAAATATTTAGAATGTTTAATGGTATAATGGAAAGATATCAAAAAAAGGGGAGGCAGATAAAATGGCAGATGTACGCGTCCATAGCAGGGAAGTTACAAGAGCGGCTAAACAAACATTACTAGATCGTGGTGTAAGTGTGGAGGCTATTGCAGAGATTGTCTTTGAACTACAATTCCCTTATAAAGCTGATTTGAAATTAGAGGAATGTATTAGAAGTGTTGAAAGGGTGCTTTTAAAGAGAGAAATTCAACATGCCATTTTAGTTGGTGTTGAACTTGATCGACTGGCAGAACAAAAGAAGCTATCGGAACCGCTTCAATCCATTGTCGAATCGGATGAAGGTCTGTTTGGAGTGGATGAAACGATTGCCTTTGGTGCCGTACTTGGTTATGGAAGCATTGCCGTGACAACCTTTGGACATTTGGATAAGAATAAAATAGGCGTCATTCACGAATTGGATAAGAAGCAAGAGGGAGTCGTGCATACCTTCCTCGATGATATTGTTGCAAGCATTGCAGCAAGCGCTGCCTCAAGATTGGCACACCGTCTAAGAGATGATGAAGAATCTTTAACTGAACAAGAAAAGGATATACAGGAAGAAGAGGAATTAATCGGATAAGTTTGGAACAATCAATGATGCGTTAGGTAGTAATCGGGATTATCCTGACCTATCATACCTGGACTTAATAAGGCGGGCAGAGAGGATGTTTTCTATTTTAAACGTTCGTTTTGTCCGCCGAAGAAAGCAAAAGGCACGGATATAACCTGAATATACTTCAAGAACTTCAATTCTGCGCTGTGTAATCTTTCCATTTTCAGATAGGTAAATGATTTCTAAAGGAACCTTTTCATCCATATGTTTCCGAATGATATATTTCATTCCGCTGGCCTCCGTTTCTATCTTTCTTGTTTATATTATATGCGAACATGCGTTTGTTATGCAAGAAAATAAAGAACGTTTGTTCTTGTCTTGTTCCATATCTTTTATTTAAAGGCAAACGCTAAACTTTTTTTAAATAATTCGTTGACTTTTGTCGAAAAGAACTTATAATAAATTATGTACTTAAGTAACAGAGCAAGCCAACTATTACATACGACTTGTTAGCTCAGTGGGAGAGCACTTCCTTGACAGGGAAGGGGTCGTGGGTTCGAATCCCTCACAGGTCATCCAACGGCGTAAGCATTGTACAATCAATGTTTTCGCCGTTTTTTATTATGGTTTTACTGGATGATCCTGAGAAACATATAGGATTCTTTTTAGAGTTCTACTGGTGGGGATGAGCTCCTCTTTCCTTCATTAATGGTGAACCGGGGAATGTAGCCATAACTAAATATTGAAAAGTGTGGTTATTGGAATAAATGGCAGGTTATAAATAAGTGTAAATCGTTGTTTTTCGCTTATATGAAGCATAGAATGAAATATCTAACGATCAATGTGTACAAAAAGAAATGAAATGTTTGTTCTTTTTTCTAAAATTTTTAATGGGAGTTTGTATAAATGAGTAAACAAATTTTTTTAGATCTTCAGGGAATTGTACATCCAAGTAATGTGAGAATGAATGAACCGCTACATCAATATACGTTTACAAAAACAGGTGGCAAGGCAGATTTCTTCGTAATGCCTACAAACTATCAAGAAGTCCAAGCGATATATCTTTATGCGCTTAACAACCATTTACCCTTAACCATCGTGGGGAATGGTTCTAATATGATTATTAAAGATGGGGGCATACGCGGTATCGTCATGACCCTTATTGATATAGCAAGCATGGAATTGGAGGGTAATAAGCTCACCGTTCAAAGTGGTGCTGCTATCATTCAAGCCTCCCGATACGCGTTACAAAATAGTCTAACTGGTTTAGAGTTTGCTTGCGGGATCCCCGGTTCTGTTGGAGGGGCTTTATATATGAATGCAGGGGCATATGGTGGAGAAGTTTCAGATGTACTACAGGAAGCCCTGGTCATCACCCGTTCTGGAGAATTGCAGACTTTGAAAAAGGATGAATTAGAACTGGGCTATCGTTCTAGCCGTTTTTCAAAAGAAAAACTACTGGTATTAGAAGCTACCTTCTTATTAAGAAAGGGAGAATACGAAGACATTAAAAGTAAAATGGATGATTTTACTTTTCAGAGGGAATCTAAACAACCGCTTGAATTTCCGTCTTGTGGAAGTGTCTTCAAACGTCCGCCTGGACACTTTGCAGGTAAATTAATCCAGGATAGCGGGTTGCAAGGGAAGCAAATCGGTGGAGCTCAAGTTTCCACTAAACATGCTGGCTTTATCGTAAATGTTGGTTCCGCGACAGCCACCGATTATTTGGAACTCATTCAATATGTTCAAGACACCGTTAAAAGTAAATTTGACGTGGAGCTTGAAACCGAAGTGAAAATAATTGGAGAAGACTAATATCCTAAAAAAGACTTTCATCAGAAAGTCTTTTTTTCTTTGTTATCAGATCCTTTGATAAAAAGGTACTAATTATAGAACGAAATGATATGTATTGATAAAGATAAAAGTGTACGAGTTACCAAAAGGGGGAAGTATACCTTTAAGTTAAGGGGAACAAGTTATAGAAGGAGAGGGATATATGTGCTTAGAAGGAAAGAAAGTAATCAGTCTTGTGCATCATGATTTCGAGGATTTGGAGCTTTGGTATCCGATTTTAAGATTGAGGGAAGAAGGGGCCATCGTCCATCTTGCCGGAGAAAAGGCAAATGAGACGTATATTGGTAAATATGGTGTGCCAGCCGATTCAGATTTTGATTATGGCAGCATCAAAGCGGAAGACTATGATGCGATTCTTGTTCCAGGAGGCTGGGCACCTGATAAGATTCGTCGGTTTCCTGAAGTAATTTCTCTGATTCAGAGTATGGAAGAAAGCAAGAAGCCGATTGGCCAAATATGCCATGCGGGTTGGGTCTTGGTTTCGGCAGGAATTTTGCAAGGGAAGAAGGTGACAAGTACGCCCGGAATCAAAGATGATATGGAGAATGCCGGGGCACATTGGATGGACGAACCTGTTGTGGTGGACGGAAACCTGGTATCGAGCAGACGTCCACCGGATCTTCCCGATTATTTACGGGAATTGATTCGGGTAATTGAAGAGAAATGAAACAAAAAAGTGGTTTTTCCTGAGGGAGAAATCACTTTTTGTTTCATATAAACTTATTAATTTATGTGATTCAAATTTGTTTTCAAGAAATTTTCGATTACATGGGCCGATACCCCTAATGAAGGGGAATAGGAAGATAAATCAGAAAAGCTGATATGCAATTTTTCTTGATTGAACTGGAGGGCATGGCTTTCAACTACCTTCACTATGGAATCCCTTAACCAGTCCTTGGCCATAGCTAGGCGGTTTCCGATAATAATCTGCTGAGGGTTGAAGGTATTGGAAATATTGCTAATGCCAATCCCAAGATATTGTCCAATTTCTTTGAAAAGGTCACGGATTCCATCATTATGGCTTGCCTGATCAACCAATGATTCAAGCGTGGTTTCTTCCAACTGGAAAAGTGATGATGCCCGTTCAATCAATGCTTTTTCGGATGCGTATAATTCCCAGCAACCCTTGCTTCCACATTTGCAGGGCTTTCCATGAACGTCAATGATCATGTGGCCCATTTCTCCGGAAAATCCATTCGCTCCGCGGTACAGTTCATTTTGCAGGATAATGCCGACCCCAATGCCCATACCCGCGCTTACGTAAACAAGATGTTCATGGCCTTTGCCGGCGCCAAATTTCTTTTCTCCATAGGCCCCGGCATTTGCTTCGTTTTCTATGATGACAGGGAGACCAAACTCTTCTTCCATGTCTTTTTTTAGGCCAACATTCTTCCAACCTAAGTTCGGAGCAAGCAAAATTTCCCCTTTGTTATTAACGATTCCAGGAATACCAATTCCGATTCCTACCACTCCGTAATAGCTTTCGGGGGCAGTTTTTATTAAAGATTGAATCATTTCTTTCATACGATCAAAAGTTTCTTGGTAGTTTGCATTATTCGTATTCCTACTAATTTCCCCTATAACGTCACCATTGAGATCAGTAAGTATACCTAACATATAATTTACTCCAAGATCTATTCCAATCGAGTAGCCGGCCTTTTCTTGAAACAACAACAGGACTGGACGTCTTCCACCGCTAGACTCTCCTGGCCCTGATTCAATGCAAAGATTAGCTTCCAATAATTCATTGACGAGAGAAGAAACAGTCCCCTTAGTGAGTCCGAGATGCTGAGAGATATCTGCCCGAGATATCGGTGCACGTTTCAGGATAGTTTCTAAAATGGCCTGCTTGTTATTCACTTTCATTAGTTGTTGGCTCCAGGTCATCTTTCTACCTCCTCTAATAATAATTCATTTTAGGTAAGTTTTATTATAACAAAAAAAAGTCAAAACACTTAGTATATTCATTAGACAAACTAAGTTATTGCTGGTATTATATTTTTATAAATAATGGAAGCGATTCCAATTTGATTCTATTTAAGGAGGAAATACAACTATGGGTTATTTTGAAACAATCAGTCAAGTAAAGTTCGAAGGTTCAGAATCTTCAAATCAATTTGCCTTTAAATATTACAATCCGGAAGAAATGATTAACGGAAAGACGATGGAAGAGTTTTTACGCTTTGCCGTTTCGTACTGGCATACATTCACTGCAGATGGTACAGATCCATTTGGACAACCAACAATGCTCCGTCCATATAATAAATTTACGGGAATGGACCTAGCAAAGGCACGTGTGGAAGCTTCCTTTGAATTTTTTGAAAAAATGGACGTTCCATTCTTCTGTTTCCATGATGTCGACGTCGCTCCTGAAGGAGACACATTGAGGGAGACAAATAAGAACATGGATGAAATTGTGGCCATGATCAAGGAATACTTGAAGACTAGCAAGACGAAATTACTTTGGAATACGGCGAATATGTTCTCTAATCCTCGCTGGGTTCACGGTGCAGCAACTTCACCGAATGCGGATGTATTTGCCTATGCGGCTGCGAAAGTGAAGAAAGGATTGGAAGTAGGGAAGGAGTTAGGTTCAGAAAATTATGTATTCTGGGGCGGACGTGAAGGCTACGATACGCTTCTTAATACGAATATGAAGTTAGAACTGGATAACTTGGCCCGCTTCTTCCATATGGCCCTGGATTACTCCAAAGAGATTGGTTTCGATGCCCAGTTCTTGATTGAACCAAAACCAAAGGAACCGACGAAGCACCAATATGACTTCGATGTCGCAACGAGTCTTGCTTTTCTACAGACGTATGGCTTGAAGGATCATTTCAAATTCAATATCGAGGCAAACCATGCAATATTGGCAGGCCATACATTCGAACATGAATTGCATGTTGCCCGTACTCACGGGATGCTTGGTTCCGTCGATGCAAACCAAGGGGATACGTTGCTTGGATGGGATACGGATGAATTCCCGACTGACTTGTATTCAACGACGTTGGCGATGTACGAAATCCTTAAAAACGAGGGTCTTGGAACAGGCGGTCTGAATTTTGATGCGAAAGTAAGACGGGGATCTTTCGATTACGAAGATTTATTCCATGCGCATATTGCTGGAATGGATAGCTTTGCGATTGGTACTAAGGTTGCGAAAAAGTTACTTGAAGACAAAGTATTGGAAGATTTCATTGCGGATCGTTACAGCAGTTACACCGCCGGAATCGGCTTGGAAATTGTTGAAGGGAAAACAGATTTTCGTAAGTTGGAAGACTATGCACTTGGTCTTGATGAAATCCAAAATAAATCGGGCAGACAAGAATACTTAAAAGGCATATTGAACAAATACATTCTTAAAGCAATTGCAGAATAAAAGGTGAATGGAGGGAGGAACTAGCATACGATTTATGATTGGATTCATGTATAGTCATATCTTCTAATTCAAGTAGAGGGGGTTATGGAGAAGGAGTTTAATTGGTGAAAGAAAAGAAACTGCTGGAATTACCTTGGCTTTTTTCTTTTACGGGTTTATTCTAACTCTATGAAACTATGAAAAAAAATCGTAACTCACTTTATATTTTTTCACTTACACTAGTAGCGGCACTTGGTGGATTGCTATTTGGATATGATACGGCTGTAATATCCGGGGCGGAAAAATCCCTAGAAGCCTACTTCATTACGAGTTTAGGTCTCGGGTCTTTAGCCCACGGGGCAACGACCTCAAGTGCATTGATTGGGTGTATCATCGGAGGTTTGCTGTCCGGGATGATCTCAAGTAGACTCGGGCGTAAGAATTCATTAATCCTAGCTTCTCTGTTATTCTTTTTTTCTGCTTTAGGGTCCGCTTATCCGGAGTTTTTATTTTTCACAAAAGGCGAACCGACGCTAGCGTTATTGCTCACGTTTAACCTATATCGGATTATAGGCGGTATTGGAGTGGGTTTGGCTTCAGCAATCGTCCCTATGTATATAGGGGAGATTGCTCCTGCTGATATCCGAGGTAAATTGGTATCCTTTAATCAATTTGCCATCATTCTTGGGATGTTAGTCGTGTACTTCGTTAACTGGGCCATCGCTAATGGGCAATCAGTAGAATGGATCAATGACATCGGTTGGAGATACATGTTCGCTTCGGAAGCAATTCCGGCTCTATTGTTTGGTCTGCTCCTGATATTTGTTCCAGAAACACCACGATATCTTGCGTTGAAACATCAAAATGATAAAGCACTGGCAATATTAACAAAGATTAATGGAGCTGTTGAGGCAAAGTCCATTTTTAATGATATTAAACAAACGGTGAATGTATCCAGTGGGAAATTATTATCTTACGGTAAACTAGTAATCGTCATAGGCATTCTCCTATCTGTTTTCCAACAATTTGTCGGCATTAATGTTGCTTTGTATTATGCTCCGCGCATTTTTGAAAGCATGGGAGCAGGAAAAGATGCTTCGATGATGCAAACCATCATTATGGGAATTGTAAACGTTATCTTTACTGTTATTGCCATCATGAACGTGGATAAATGGGGACGAAAACCATTACTCGTAGTCGGTTCCATAGGAATGGCCATAGGAATGTTTGGAGTAGCAGGAATGGCGTACGCCAATGTGATTGGGATTAGCACGTTAGTATTCATTATTGTATATACGGCTTCATTCATGATGTCGTGGGGACCTATTTGCTGGGTATTGATTTCAGAAATATTCCCGAACAAAATTCGAGGCCAGGCCGTTGCCATCGCTGTTGCAGCCCAATGGATCGCCAATTACTTAATATCTGCCACATATCCTATGATGATGGAGTACAGTGGTGCTTTAACATATGGGTTCTATGGTTTAATGAGTGTTCTTTCGGCCATTTTCGTATGGAAGTTCATACCGGAAACGAAAGGAAAGACGTTGGAGGATATGGAAAATATCTGGACGAAATCGGCTTGACAATAAAGAATACGTTTCATTATGATGTGCTGGGTCCCAAAAGGATTTCCAGCACATTTTTCTAAATTGAATAGAGGATGGTGGAACATGAAATATGTCATCGGCGTGGATTTAGGGACGAGTGCGGTAAAGGTTTTATTGATGAATCAACAAGGAAAGGTGTGCGACGAGATTTCAAAGTCATACCCCCTCATACAGGTACAACCAGGGTTCAATGAACAAGATCCCAAGGGATGGGTTGATAAGACGACAGAAGCGCTCAGTGAGTTAGTCAGGAAATTCGATGGGGACACAAATGACATTGAAGGAATTAGTTTTTCCGGGCAAATGCACGGTCTTGTTTTATTGGACCAAGAAGGGAATGTCCTTCGAAATGCGATTCTATGGAATGATACAAGAACAACGGAACAATGCCGTCAAATTTATGAATGTATTGGCGAGAAAAGGCTATTGGAAATCACAAAAAATCAGGCGCTTGAAGGATTTACCCTACCGAAATTGCTTTGGGTCAAGCAATATGAACCGGAAATCTATCATCAAGCAGATGTCTTCCTGCTACCAAAAGACTATGTTCGTTATGCGATGACAGGAAAAATACATAGTGAATATTCCGATGCTGCTGGAACTCTTCTAATGGATGTGGCAAAAAAACAATGGAGCGGTGAAATGCGTGAACTTGTCGGTGTCGACGTAACACTATGTCCGCCTTTGGTAGAATCGAGTGAGTGTGTCGGAGAAATCACAGGAGACTTTTCAGTCCAAACGGGTTTGGCGAAAAAAACAAAAGTGTTTGCCGGAGGGGCCGACAATGCATGTGGTGCAATCGGGTCGGGCATCCTTTCCGTGGGGAAAACGCTTTGCAGTATCGGTACTTCTGGTGTGGTTCTCTCCTATGAAGAAAAGAATGACCGTGATTTTGGAGGAAAAGTTCATTATTTTAATCATGGTGAAGAAAATACTTTTTACACAATGGGTGTGACCTTATCTGCAGGGCATAGCTTAAGCTGGTTTAAGGATACTTTTGCAAGTGGGGAAGAATTCGATACGGTTCTGAAGGGTGTTGCTAACGTTCCAATAGGGGCAAATGGTCTATTATTTACCCCATATATATCTGGCGAGAGGACACCATATCCCGATGCGACCATTCGTGGAAGCTTTATTGGCATGGATTCTTCTCATAAGCGAATTGATTTTGCTAGGGCTGTCCTTGAAGGCATTACTTTCTCTTTGAATGAATCCATCGACATATTCAGAAAAAACGGGAAGTTGATCGATACGGTCATATCCATTGGTGGAGGAGCAAAAAATGAAACGTGGCTACAAATGCAGGCTGATGTTTTCAATGCGACGATCGTTAAATTATCAAGTGAACAGGGCCCGGCAGTTGGTGCTGCAATGCTTGCTGCATATGGTAGCGGCTGGTATGATTCGTTGCAAGCATGTGCAGAGGTATTTATTTCAGAAGAAAAGTCCTATAAGCCGATAACGGCTAATGTCGAAAAGTATGCCTTGCTATTTGATGTGTACAAAAAGGTATATAATCAGACAAAGGAACTGAATGAAGAGCTGAAGATTTTCCGCAATCATTAGTCCAGAATGAGCGAACGAGGTCAATTCTTCCAGGAAGAGGTATTCTTTCGCTTTATATAGAAGAAAAAATGAATAATCCTGAAAGAAGTAGCTGTCATTTGATAGCTACTTCTTTTTATGTGAAAGGATGGATATGTTTACATGGTATTGAAGCATCTTCCTACCCCCATACTACTATGGAAAATGAATACCGGAGGTCTGTCTTGAGAAAGATTTGGGGAATTTTCATAGATGATATAAAAAGTATTTATAAAAATTTATTTGTGTGTATCGTTATTATTTTTCTTATGTTGATCCCTTCCATTTACGCTTGGTTTAATATTGTTGCTTCTTGGGACCCATACGCAAATACGGGAGGAATCCTCGTAGGGGTTGCCAATAACGATAGGGGAGCGGAGTTGAATGGTGAATCGATAAATATAGGAGAAGAAGTGGTGCAAGGGTTAAAGGGAAATTCAGACCTTGGCTGGAGATTCACGACGGAGGATGAAGCCATTTCAAAAGTGAAGAATGGGGATTACTACGCATCTATCATCATTCCAGAAAACTTCTCTGAGCATATAGCGACCATCATGACGGAGGATCCCATCAAGGCCGAAATCGATTATTACGTAAACGAAAAAATCAATAGCATCGCACCGAAAATGACGGCGGCAGGAGCCAATAGCATTGTGGACAATGTCAGCAAAAGCTTCGTTAAAACGGCCAGTGGAAGTATACTCTCCATTTTTAATGAACTGGGAATCACGTTGCAAAACGAGCTTCCGACGATCCAAAAAATGAAGAATATGGTGTACGTTTTAGAAGGGGAGTTGCCTGAGCTTGAACAAAGTATTAACACAGTCCATAAGCATGTGACTAAAGCTGAGGACATAATTGTAAAGGTCAACGATAGTCTGAAAGCGGTAGAAAATATTACATCACAAAAAGAACAAATGGTATCCAATGTTTCCGTTTATGTTGATTCAGCCCAAGCGGCTTTTCATGCCATTAATCCACTCCTAGAAGATGACCTTGCAATAGTAAGGAGTGATAATGAATCGGTTATAGGAATAGCCGACCGATTGAAGGAGCAAGGTTTAACCGACGATGAAGTATATGAACTGACAGAAGAAGGAAGAAGTAGACTGAAAAAGGATAGGTACTTATTAGAAAGTATCTATAATCTATTGGTGAGGGTCAATCAGTTCAATGGGAAAAACGTGTTACAACAAGAGATATATTCCGTAAATGAGTTGCGCGAAAATACGTCAAACCAACTGCAGGCATTGAATGAACAAGCCTTTGATTCACTTACTGGTCATGGGGAAAGCAACCTTAGTGTATTGAACGAACTGCAAACCGATTATCAAGAAGATACAGGGGTGAAATTTGAAAAGCTAGGGAATGAAGCACATGCACTTTTAGAAAAAGTGGAAATGACACTGGAGGAAGGGGGACAAGCCCTTCCTGAGGTTAAAGCACTATTGGGAGAGAGCAATCAAACCTTATTATCACGGATAGAGGAAATCGATAGGTTACAGAATAACTTTCCAGAGGTTGAGAACAAAATCCGAGGGCTTGCTAATAAAATGAGAGAGATAGACAAGAGTTATAATATCGAGGATGTCATTCGTTTTTTGCGAAATGATATTGAGAAAGAAAGTGACTTTTTTTCAGAACCCGTCCTTCTTAATCAACATAGTCTTTTCCCAATTCCTAACTACGGTTCGGCGATGTCGCCATTCTTCACAGCTCTTTCGCTTTGGGTAGGGGGGACAGTATTAATCTCGATACTGAGCGTGGATATTTCTCAACAAATGTATAGTCCATATCAGATATATATAGGAAGGTACATAATTTTCTTAATTATTGGATGCATGCAGGCATTAATCGTATCCATAGGGAATCTTCTTCTTCTCGAAGTATATGTTGCAGATAAATGGGAGTATGTCTTGTTTTCTGTATTGATTAGTGCAGTATTTACATTACTTGTATACACATTTGTATCCGTTCTTGGAAATGTAGGCAAAGGGATCAGCGTGATTTTGATGGTCCTTCAAATTTCAAGTTCCGGTGGGACCTTCCCCATTCAAGTGACACCGCCTTTTTTTCAACATATCAATCCTTTCTTGCCATTTACCTATGCCGTTAGCTTACTTCGTGAAGCTGTCGGTGGAATCACTTGGACTACTGCTACAAAAGATATTCTGGTGTTGTTACTCTTTATCTTGATTACCCTTTTATTGGGTGTGATCCTGAAGAAGCCTTTTCACCGTCGAACACAAAAAATGAAAGATAAATTATATCGAAGCAGACTTTTTTAAATCATCCTTTGCATATGAAATAAAGAAAAGGTTTCTGGACGCAGGAACCTTTTTTTGTATACATAGGCAGTGGATTATTATTTTAAAATAGTCGATTTACCTATAGGGGAAGTTGTTTTTCCTTGTTCATCATATGAAAAAATAGATTTTACTAAAATATGTAGTATTGTAGTATATCTCCATAATTTGGTGGGAGGCAACAAAATACAAAAAAGTTAGAATTCTTGCATTTTTATAGTTGACAAAAACGATTGGATTAATCATTATTAAGGAATAATGTATAGTCAATTAGTGTGATTTAAAAGTGGGGTGTCTTCAGTGTATTTAACAGTAGACGGAATTGAAAAAAGCTTTATGAATGAAAAGAAAGAAAGTATAAAGGTACTCGATGATATCAATATAGAGGTTGAAAAGGGAAGCTTTGTTTCAATCGTTGGGCCATCAGGTTGTGGAAAATCGACCCTTCTTTATTTAATAGCCGGTCTCGATAAAGCAGATTCAGGCGACATCCGGGTGGCTGGAAAAAAGGTTTCGAAGCCGGGACCCGAACGAGTGGTTGTGTTTCAAGAAGCAGGATTATTTCCCTGGTTGACGGTGCTTGAAAATGTCACGTACGGGTTGAAGTTGAAGAAAATGCCTAAAGAAAAAGCGAAAGAAAAGGCGTTGGATATTTTAAAAATGGTTCATCTTAGTCGCTATGTAGACTCCTATCCACATCAGCTTTCAGGTGGAATGAAGCAGAGAGTCGCCATTGCCAGGGCACTTGTGATGGAACCGGATATTCTATTGATGGATGAGCCATTTTCTGCACTTGATGAGCAGACGAGAATGGTATTGCATAAAGAGTTACTTGAAATCTGGAGAAAAACAAAAGTGACAATCTTTTTTGTCACGCATAATATTCGTGAAGCGGTTCAGCTTTCGGAGAAAATCGTAGTTTTTGCAACCCGACCGGGAAAAATCAAAGAGACGATTTCCGTTCCTTCCATGAAAGATGGGGTCATGCCGGATAGTGTGACGTTGAACACCGAACAAAGGGTATTATCGATTTTACAGGAGGAAATTGAAAAAGTGCTGAAGGAGGAAATGGGGAATGATTACAGCTTTAAGACGAATCATATTCATCGCGATGATAGCGGGGATATGGGAAGTCACATCTAGATTATCAAGCCTTCCGGATTTCATGTTTCCTAGCCTGACTCAGGTCCTTGAAACCCTGTTTAATGGAATAGTGAGTGGACAAATCACCGAAGCTGTCGGAAAGAGCATGGGACGCATCTTGATTGGGTTCACCATCGCCATCATTATCGGTCTTATTTTAGGATACTTCATTTGGCGTTATAAGCTTGTAGAAGATACGCTTGGTTTTGTTGTAACAGCCTTACAATCGATACCAAGTATCGTATGGTTCCCGTTAGCGATCATCTGGTTTGGCTTGAATGATTTTTCCATCCTTTTTATCGTTACCATCGGCGCGACCTGGACGATGACAGTCAATGCAACAAGCGGGTTCAAAAATGTGCCCCAGCTATATCAAAGAGTGGCTAAAACTTATGGTTCAAGCGGATTTCATTTCTTGAGAACCGTGATTCTGCCCGCATCTGTCCCACAAATCATTTCTGGTCTTCGAATCGCTTGGGCATTCTCTTGGCGTGCATTAATGGCAGGTGAGTTACTCGGAGGAGGCGGAGGTCTCGGGCAGCTTCTGGAAATGGGAAGATCGCTCGGTCAAATGGACCTGGTTATTTCCGTCATGATCATCATTGCGATTATTGGAACCATTGTGGATAACGTTGTTTTCTCCCGCTTGGAACGTAATGTTCAAGTTAAATGGGGAGTTAATCAAAGGTAGGTTAATAAAATAATAGGTTAAGAGGAGAGAGACAGATGCTGAAAAAATCATTATTTACTCTTATTATGTCCGTATTGTTAATTGGGATAGTAAGTGGTTGCACAGAATCTTCGAATAACGAAGAAGGAAAAGATTCAGAAAAACAAACCGTGAATATCGGGTATTTCCCTAACTTGACTCATAGTGCAACAATCATTGCGCTTGAAAAGGGCTACTTTAAAGAAGAATTCGGTGAAGATGTAACCATTAAAACGAAAACAGTGGCCAACGGTGGGCTATTTATGGAAGCGATGGCTACGAAAGCTATCGATGTCGGAACAACCGGTCCTGGTCCGTTACTTAACTTTTACGTGAAAAATCCGGAATACCACTTAATTTCCGGGGCTGTAAACGGTGGAGCAGTTCTTGTGTCAGGTGAAAGCAGTAAAATTTCGGATTTAAAAGATCTGGACGGTAAAAAAGTTGCGATTCCTGTCATCGGAAGCACACAGGATGTCATGCTTAGAAAGGCCCTTAAAGATGTTGGCCTTAAACCGACTACAAATGGTGGTACAGTGGAGTTATTTGCATCAGCACCTGCTGACACAGCAGCACTTTTTGTCCAAAAAACAGTGGATGCAGCTGCTACTCAGGAACCTTGGGGATACGTTTTGGAAAATCAAGCAAACGGGAAGCTATTGCTTAACTGGGATGAATTTGCTTGGGGCAAAGATTCACCAAACACAGTGGTGGCTGCAAGCCAGAAGTTCTTAGATAAAAAAGGTCTTTCCACTGCCTATTTGAAAGCCCACAAAAAAGCGGTTGATTTCATCCAAAACAATCCGGAAGAAAGCCAAGATCTAGTCATTAAGCATCTTAAGGACTTGACTGGAAAAGAATTAAGCAAGGAAGAGGTGGCCGCTGCCTTTTCACGCTTGGAAGTGACAACGAATGTTAATGAGGACGTCATTCAGGAAATGGCTGATATTAGTAAAGAGGCTGGATACATTCCTAGCGCCGATATTAAAGGGATGATCGATTTATCGACTCTTGAAGAAGTATCGAAATAAAAACATAACGCCCGGGCCATATGGCTCGGGCGTTTCTCTTACGCTTCTTTCACCAACCAACTCAGGGACAAACTTGGTTCAAAGCGTGTATGACCTGATCAACTGCCTCCCAAGTAGGGATGTTCGCTCCGGACGCAAAGGGATGCCCTCCCCCATTAAACATGCGTGCAACTGAATCAATCGGGGTGTTTCGTGAACGGATCCTGACCCGGATTTCTTCGGGATATTCTATGAAGAACACCCAAATCCTCACTCCTTTTAACCCGGAAAGAGTATTAATTAAATTCGAGGCTTCGGTCCGGTCTATATCATACTTGCTTAACATCTCCTCAGTCATGACGAAGTAGGCTACCCCTTTATCGGTCCTCTTATAGCTCATCATAATATCCCTTTGAAGATGGGAAGAATGCTTGGTTTTTATATTCAAGAAGTTGTGGATTCTTTCTGGCTGAAAATTATACGACCGTAATATCGATGCGATTTCTAAAGTCCCGGGAGATATTTTGCCTTTTTGAAAATTACCGGTATCACCAATGATGCCGGTATAAAAGGCACGGGCAGCTTCTTTGTTTAATTTAAGGTCATCAGGGAAACCCAAACATAGGTCAACAAGCATCTCACTTGCTGAGCTGAAAGAAGGATCCACCCACGAAGGATCGCCGAAGGACTCTTGATCGGGATGATGATCGATCTTAATCAACCTTTTCCCCATTTTGTATCGTGAATCACTAATGCGTGAAAGATTAGCGGTATCGCACACAACCACTAATGCATCTCTATAAACATCATCGGGTATAACATCCATCCTTCCAATGAATTGGAGCCGACCTACTTCTTCTCCCACTGCATGAACAACCTTGGATGGATATGAGTGCTTTATCACGTGTAGAAGTCCGATTTGAGACCCCAGTGCATCCGGGTCTGGATTAAGATGGCGGTGAATGATGATCGTTGAATATTGCTTGATGGTTTCAACGATTTCTTTCTTTATATCGTCCACTGTTAAATCCCCCTTACCATTAATGGACTTGTCGAACTAAGCGTTTATATCTTTAAATTTTATAGACAGAAGGGGAAAGAAGCAAGGCCAGAGCTTCATTCTCCATACCTTTAGTGTAAATGGGAGGAGAACAACAATCATGATAAATTTGCGAACGATCAATATCCATAAAGTGAATTTAATTATTGCAAAATTCAAATAACTATTTTATACTTAATTTACCAAACCGATGACAGCGACTTACCTTGCTGCATGGCCGGCTTGTTTTAAATGAGTATTTATAAAATTGACTTTGTTCACTTGATCTTCCTTTGTCGGAAGACAAGCCATGGATAAGAGTCAGTGAAACGTTCAATGTAATCACATTGTTTGTTTTACTGGCTCTTTTTGTATATTTCAACAATGGGAAAGGGGTGAAGGGATGAAAGGGGCCTTGGAAGGAATAAGGATTATTGACGTCTCCCGTGTATTGGCGGGACCGTTTTGTTCGATGATTCTTGGTGATTTGGGAGCGGAAGTTATTAAAGTGGAACATCATGAATCAGGAGATGAAACGAGAGGATGGGGTCCGCCTTTCGCTGAGGGAGAAAGCGCTTACTATTTATGTGCCAATCGCAACAAAGAAAGTATGACATTGAATTTAAAGTCTGAACAGGGGAAAGAAATTTTTCGTAAGCTAGTATCGACAGGAGATATTGTCGTTCAAAACTTCAAGGCAGGCACGCTGGAAAAAATGGGTGTGGGATATGAACAATTAAAAGAAGTGAATCCTCATTTGATTATGGCATCAATTACAGGATTCGGATTAACCGGTCCTAATAAAGATTTACCTGGCTATGATTATATCATTCAAGCGATGAGCGGCCTGATGAGCATCACGGGCGAGAGTGATGGAAGCCCCATGAAAGTGGGGGTGGCGATAGCTGATGTCCTGACAGGGTTATATACCTGTATTGGAATTTTATCAGCCCTGCATCATCGGAATAATACGGGTGAAGGTCAGGAAATCGACATTGCATTGATGGATTGTCAAGTCGCTTCCTTAGTGAATGTCGCCAGCAACTATTTGTTCAATGATATATCTCCTAAGCGAATGGGAAATCAACATCCCAATATCGTCCCTTATCAAGTTTTCCATGCAAGTGATGGGGAACTAGTCGTTGCTGTAGGGAATGATGAGCAATTTAAGAGATTCACGACGGTTTTAGGAAGGCCGGAATTGGCGAATCATGAACCTTTTATGCACAATAAAGATCGTTTGCAGAATAAAGAGGAATTAATACCGATTATAGAAGCTTTATTAAAAAGCAAGACGAAGAATGAGTGGAAAACGCAATTGGATATAGCCGGGATCCCTAATGGCCCTATTCAAACCATTGCCGAAATGTTCGAGGATCCTCAAATACAGGCAAGGGAAATGTTAGTGGAGATGGAACACCCAAAAGTTGACAACCTTAGAATGACTGGGTCGCCTTTAAAACTTTCAAAAACACCGGTCACGATGAGAAAGCATCCACCGCTGTATGGGGAGCATACAGAATCCATTTTAGCCGAATTGGGGTATAACCCGGAAGACATAACCAAATTCAAACAAAATAAAATTATTTAGGAGGAATTTAGATGATGCATTTCGAATTAACAGAAGAACAGAAAAGTGTAAAAAAAGTGGTAAGGAAATTTGTTGATAAGGAAATCATTCCATATATTCAAGAATGGGACCGACAAGGAGAGTTTCAACCACATATTTTAAAGAGATTGGCTGAATTGCAATTGATGGGTGTGTGCATTCCTGAAGAATATGGCGGAGTCGGCATGGATTATAATACACTCGCCATCGTGTGTGAGGAATTGGAGCGTGGCGACACGGCTTACCGGACTGCGGTGTCCGTACATACCGGGTTAAATAGCATGACACTTTTGCAGTGGGGAACCGAAGAACAAAAACAGAAGTATTTAGTGCCACAAGCAAAAGGCACGAAGATTGGTGCTTTCGGCCTCACTGAGCCTAATGCTGGGTCAGACGTTGCAGCCATGAAATCAACGGCTAAACGAGATGGTGATTATTACATTTTAAATGGATCAAAAACATGGATTTCTCTTTGCGATTATGCGGACCATTTCCTCATTTTTGCGAAAACGGATCATGACCTAGGCTCCAAAGGAATTACGGCATTTATCGTTGAGCGTACGTTTGATGGCGTTGAATCGAAAGCAATCAAAGGAAAGCTAGGGATTCGTGCCGGTAATACAGGTGAAGTCTTTTTAACGGATGTTAAAGTTCCGGTTGCCAATAGATTGGGCGAAGAAGGGGAAGGGTTTAAAATTTCCATGTCTGCCTTGGACAATGGACGGTTTACGGTAGCTGCCGGCGCAGTAGGCCTGATTGGCGCAAGTCTGGAAGCGAGCTTAAAGTATTGCCATGAGCGCAGTACATTTGGTAAAGAGATTGGGAGACATCAGCTTGTACAACAGATGATAGCCAAAATGTCGGCGAATTTAGAGATTGCAAGATTGTTGGTCTTTAAAGCAGGGACTTTAAAAAATCAAGGAAAGCGAAATACACAAGAAACGTCACTTGCTAAATGGATTTCATGTGATGCAGCAAATGAAGCGGCGAATGATGCGGTGCAGATCCATGGAGCCTATGGTTATTCAGATGAATATCCGGTGGAACGGTTCCTAAGGAATTCAAAAGCTCCGGTCATTTATGAAGGAACACGAGAAATCCATACGGTCATGCAAGGAGAATATGCATTGGGGTACAGACAGGATAAAGAACTTCGCAAGCAATTGCCTGCATGGCCATTTGAGCAGGTTTCTGTCCATTAATTACTAATAAGGAGATCAGATGATGAACACATATTTTATTGCAGGGCATGCTAAACTCCCACAAGGTATGGCGGCAAGAAATCTCTATGATTCCATCACGATCACGGTAGAACTGGACCTTAAATACGGCGTAATTGTCGATGCCTCCTGTACGCTTGCTACAGAACATGGTAGGGAATTCATCCGCCAGTTACTTCGTGGTTATTGTTTAAATGATGGAATTGACGAATTGATTGAACGCGTGCAATTGTATTATCGAGGGAAGGCAGGTCAAGCCATTCAAGCAGGTCTGAAAGATGTCTATGGTCAGTTCGAATTGATCTCCATTAAATAAGGAATGAGATGGGTTTTCCAGGTTAAGAATCTGGTAAATCCATCTTTTTTTAATGTAAGGGGTATGGCATTCAACGTTTAGGTTCATGCCTTCACTCAGCTACATATAAAACATTCAGGGAGCTCTAAGAATATGTAAAAAGAGGTGATAAAAAATCTATCACCTTTCAAAAATAAAATGGGTCTCAATGACCTGACATTACTTCTGATTAATTGCCTGTAATCAGAATTTCCATTTCCAGTTCTTGTGGAAATCGAAAGAACCTTTGCCATGGAATCTGCGGTTCCTAGTGGAACGACGATTTCTGCTAGAACGACGGTTAGAGCGGCAAGTAGAACGGTTCCGGCTAGAACGACGTGTAGAGCGGCAAGTAGAACGGTTCCGGCTAGAACGACGGTTAGAGCGGCAAGTAGAACGATTTCTGCTAGAACGACGTGTAGAGCGGCAAGTAGAACGATTCCGGCTAGTGCGACGTTGAGTGCTGCAAGTAGAGCGATTCCGGCTAGTGCGACGTTGAGTGCTGCAAGTAGAGCGATTCCGGCTAGTGCGACGTTGAGTGCTGCAAGTAGAGCGATTCCGGCTAGTACGACGACGAGTACCACAAGTAGAGCGGTTCCGGCTAGTGCGGCGTTGGGTACCACGTGTTGAACGTCTAGTACTACGCTTTTTATTATTTTTCTTGTTTTTCTTATTCTTCTTCCGTGATGACCGGTTTTTTGAACGTGGGTCTTGGAATAGGAATTCATCTAACCCAAACGAATTCACCATTTCCACCGCTTTTTGAATTTCTTTAAATTTAGTTGACATACATTCATTCCCCCTTTTCACTAGCTAAAATATGCGGCTTGTACGAAAAGTGCTTATGGTAAACACACATATTTCCAAAATAAATTGATGGCTTTAGTGGCATCCTTCGTTTTTTTTCATAAAGTAAAATGAAAATGAAAGGGAAGGTTTTAATGAATACTGACAAGAATCTACCGGTTTACCATCTTTTTATTCCCCCTGTAAACTTAATCGAGCTTCGTAGGGATATTTGGAGTAATGACCCCGTCCCTGCAAAATTATCGATAGAAAAGAAAAAATTGGATGTCGATATCGTTTATCGTGGCTCCCACATCCGGGGTTTCCGGAAGAAGTCCTATCATGTGGCTTTTTATAAACCGAGTATGTACCGAAAGGCTAAAGAAGTTCATCTGAATGCTGAATATAAGGATAAATCTCTGCTGAGGAATAAACTATCTTTAGACTTTTTCGCAGATATCGGAACTTTATCACCGAGGTCCCAATTCGTTTTCCTTAATCTTAATGGAAAGGATGAAGGGATTTATTTAGAATTGGAATCTGTGGATGAACATTACTTGAGGAACAGCAATTTGCCTGAAGGATCCATTTTTTATGCAGTGGATGGCGATGCTAATTTTTCATTGATGAGTGATTTGGATAAGGAAGTTAAGAAATCCCTGGATATCGGGTATGAAAGAAAATGTGGGACAGCTCAGGATGATTTGTACTTACACGAGCTAATCATAAAAATCAATACGATACCAAGAGCGGATTTTGAGAAGGAAATTGGAAAGTACGTCAATGTAGAAAAGTATCTCCGCTGGTTGGCAGGTGTCGTTTTTACACAGAATTACGATGGATTTGTCCATAATTATGCTTTATACCGGAATGGAGAAACGGGACTTTTCGAAATCATCCCTTGGGATTACGATGCGACATGGGGCAGGGATGTAAATGGTAAAGTGATGGAAGAAGATTATGTTGGAATCAGAGGCTTCAATACATTGACCGCAAGAATTCTTGATATAGCTGCATTCCGTAAACGGTATCAAAGTCTTCTAAAAGAGATTATGAATAACCAGTTTAACGTGAGGTATATGGAACCCATCATTCATGAAATGCATAGCTTGATCAAACCGTATATGCCAAGAGATAGATATGTCCGGGACAATATCGAGGCATTTGAGAATGAACCTAATTTTATTTTAAAATATATAGAGGCTCGGGCAAAATATATTCGTAGTCAATTGCATAAGTTAGATTAAATGAATAGTGTGAATTCGTTGGGGTTAGGCAAGGTTATTTTCCACCTTCCATTCTTACAGCAAGTGGAATGGTAACGTATTTATTAAAATAGCAGGAACACTGAAAAATCAGTATTCCTGCTATTTTTTTCATTTGCATTTCTATCCACTTACGGCTATGTTTGATAGAAAGATATAATCTTAAGTGATGAAGGATGGGAATAGTTTGAACAATGAAAGCCGTATACCGGCGTATATATATACTTTTACGTGCACTCCAGACGAACGTTCATTATGTAATATGGAAACGCGTTCGCTCTTTGGTTGTAAGACCGAAGTCAATATTTTAAAAAGTGACATCAAAATTGATCCGAGCAGAAGTCCTTTTATCAAGGGACGTGTCGATATTATGTACGAAGGGGAAAGCATATCTGAAATCGTTGAACAGGTAAAGCAACTTCCAATTACCGATTCAACATTTAAAGTCCTATTCATTAAAATAAATGATTTGAATATAGAAGACAAAATTGATTATGATGGACAACGTGCCATTGAGAGGGAAATTGGCTGGCATATCCAGAGTAAGGCAGATGTGCGCAATCCAGATCAAACTTATGGGATTGTGCCATTCGAAGGACGTTGGTACTTTGGGGAATTCGTCAAACCCGAACCGGTTTGGTTACATCATTTGAAGAAGCCCCGTGAGTATTCAACGGCACTTAGTACCCGGGTCGCAAGAGCGATTGCCAATATTGCCGTACCACATCCAGAGGGGGTAAAAGCCATTGATCCATGTTGCGGAATAGGGACGGTATTGGTGGAAGCATTATCCATGGGAATCGATATTGTTGGTCGTGACATCAACCCTCTAGTTACGGATGGGTCTAGGGAAAATATTGCTTACTTCGGACTGGAAGGCGATGTAACAACAGGACCGATTTCAGAGGTTACGGAACACTATGACGCAGCCATCATAGATATGCCGTATAATCTTTATACACATGCTACGCCGGAAGACCAACTTTCGATTCTTAAACATGCTCGTCGTTTTGCGGACAAGGTGGTTGTAGTAACCATCGATACGATGGATGATATGATTCATGAAGCGGGCTTTGAAATTGCGGATCGTTGTCTAGCGAAAAAAGGTGTATTTTCTAGGCAAATTGTGGTGTGTGTATAAAAGCCTCGTTGGATATGTAGAAGTATCCCTAATCAAGTTGTCTATTAAAGTTAATAGATAAGAAAGGAAGAGTGGTGCATACTCTTCCTTTTTTATATGTCTGTTATTCCTTAGCCATCAATCGAAAACGACCGAAATCATCGTGCTTATCGGCTGTTTTGTGTGAAGCAAATCCTTGCGTTCGATGGCATAGCCTCTAGGTTGCCAAGACCGGATGACCAGGATATTACCCTTATCTAGCGGTATAGTGAATCACATTTCCACTAGAGTATTTGTCGATTTTTCCTTGGTACTCCAAGTAATCTAAATGTCCGATGATCTCCGACATGACAAGTGGGAACTCTTTTAAATATTTTTCTTTGTAATAGTTTTTTGCTAACTCATTCCCTGTTGTTATTCCAGCTTCAATTAAAGCGAGGATTTTCTTGGATTTTGTTTCAATGTTACGGAGCCTTTTTTCTATTAATGGACCTGCTTGATGGATGATGTTTCCGTGTCCAGGGTAAAGGATATCCACCCCTAATGCCAAACAGCGCTCCAACGATTCAATATGGTCTACTAGAGTCCGCATCCTTTGGCCGTTTTCATCGGGCTCCACCAATGCATTGCTAGAGATATGTTCAATTAATAAGTCTCCAGCAAGAAGTCGGTTCTCGCTTTTATCAAGAAAGGCAATTTGGTCTGGTGCATGACCGGGAAAATGAATCACTTCGAGATTTAATAATTGGTTTTCCTTAATCTCGATGATTTCACTATTGATTTTTTGATCTTTGTTATTATTGACGGCATTGAATAAATAGGCCACTTGTTTATCTCCAAGTTCCCCACAGCCCATCTGAACGTAAAGTCGTTTATAGAACTCAATCCTCATGCTAAGAAAATCCGGATCTCGCTTTAACCTTGGTATGGATTTAGAGTGAGCATAAACAGGAATCGGGTGAGGCTCAGTGATACGGTTAACGAGTCCCACGTGATCCCCGTGATGATGGGTCAGGAGAATCTCTGTAATATCTTCAAGCTTTAGGCTATTTTCCTCTAATGTGTGTTGTAAAGCGTCCCAACAAACATCATCATTCATGCCAGCATCCACCAGCGTAAGGGACTCATTCTGTTCCACTAAATAAAAGTTTATACTTTTCAATGCGAGTGCACTTGGCGCTATAACTGGGTGAATCTTAAGTGTTGACCGGTTTTTCATGAGCATCCCTTGTTCCCCCTGAAATGAATGAACTTTTGGAAGGAAGGTTTATTCATTTATGCTGTATCAATGAATCACTCAAGCTTATAAATGAATGAACGATCCTTAAAGTTCAATTTATTAATAAACGATAGTTATACCTTTAGCTTACTATTTGTTTTATTTAAAGTAAATTCTGAAAAATGAAACATTTATATTATAATAGCAAGATAATTTTCCTGAATCGCTTATCGTACTGGTGGATTTTTTCTATAACTAAATTTACCTTTTTTATATTTTTATGTAAATTAATCTTCTCGCCATGCAAGTTTTAGTATATGGTTAATTTAACAGATTGGATGGGCATTATTCCATGTAAACTAAAAGGTGATAATCGGAATGACAGAAGAAATGAGGGCATGTATGGATCAAGATAAACAAAGGCTCAGTATTGCGGCTGCAAGACTATACTATGAATCGGATTATAGTCAACAAGAGATTTGTGCACGCCTTGGCGTGTCGCGACCAACGGTTTCTAGGTTGTTGCAATATGCGAAGGAGCAGGGCTACGTAAGTATACACATTAAAGACCCGTTAGAAGATGTGGACGAACTCTCAAAACAGTTAAAGGAACGGTATGGATTGGATCATGTAAGCGTTTCATATTCCCCACTTAATGAGTATGAGGAGATAACTAAGCATATCGGGCGGACTGCCGCCGAATTTTTACACAAAATCGTAAAAGACGGAGATATCATCGGCATTACCTGGGGTACCACATTGTTTTCAGTGGCCTCACAACTTAAAAGCAAGCGAGTGAAAGGTGTAGAAGTAGTTCAGCTAAAAGGCGGTGTAAGCCATTCGTATAGCCTTACTTACGCGGCTGAAGTTGCCAATCTATTTGCCGAAGCTTATTATACGGTCACCCGCTATTTACCTTTACCTGTTATTTTCGATAAGCCAGAACTTAAGCAGATGGTTGAGGAAGATCGGCATATAGAACGGATCATCGAAATGGGTAGACAAGCGAATATTGCATTATTTACGGTCGGTACGGTCAGAGATGATGCTTTACTTTTTAAACTTGGTTATTTAAGTGAAGGGGAGAAAGCTGATCTCCAACGTACGGCCGTAGGTGATATTTGTTCTCGTTTTTTTGATGAAGAGGGGAACATCTGTAATGAAGTTATTAATAGCCGCACGGTGGGCATTGATTTAGAAGAATTGCAAAAGAAAGAAAGAAGCATTTTAGTTGCTGGAGGCGAAGATAAGATCAAAGCCATCCAGGCAGCGTTAGTGGGAAAATATGCTAATACCCTCATTACAGATCAATTCACGGCTAAAGCTCTATTAGAGTGTTAAAAGAAAGAATATATGGTTGGCGCCTAAAAAGCGCTGACCTTATTTTTTTATGTCTATAAACATTTAGTTGAATAGGTTGTAAAAATATTTGAACAAAATTTCAAATTAAAATTTACATATGTTCCACACCGTGGTATTATTCGGTTGTGAAAGCGCTTTTCTTATTGAAAAATCAAAAAAGATAAAAAATTATAGTGAAAAATAATAGGATAAGGGGCCGTTAAAAATGAATAAGGCTAAATTAATTGACCATACACTACTGAAAGCTGACGCAACTGAAAAGGAGATTGTTAGATTAGCAGAAGAAGCCAAGGAATACGGTTTTGCTTCCGTTTGCGTGAATCCACAATGGGTGTCACTTGCAGCGAAAGAATTAAAGGGAAGTGACGTAAAAGTTTGTACAGTCATTGGATTTCCTTTAGGCGCGTCTACTACAGCAGTAAAAGTATTCGAAACGCAAGACGCTATTTCAAACGGCGCAGAAGAAGTAGATATGGTAATCAATATTGGCCTCTTGAAAGCTGGTAATGATGATGCAGTTGAAGCTGATATGAAAGCGGTTGCTAATGCTGCACATGGAAAAGCTCTTCTGAAAGTGATTATTGAAACATGCTTATTGACAGAAGAGGAAAAGGTCCGTGCATGTCAACTGGTCGTTAATGCGGGAGCTGATTATGTTAAAACATCCACCGGACTTTCTACGGGAGGTGCCACTGTCGAAGATGTAATGTTAATGAGAAAGGTCGTTGGACCGAATTTAGGTGTAAAGGCATCTGGAGGAATTCGGGATAAAAACGATTTAGAAAAGATGGCTAAGGCGGGAGCTACTCGTATTGGCGCGAGCTCAGGTGTCAAAATCATGCAGGGGGAAGCCGTTAATGGAGGCTATTAATTTAGATAGCTAGTCCCTCGTTTGAAAACCGAATGCAATTGGACTCATTAGTGGGTAAATATCAGTAGGGGTTCTTACTTGAATAAGGAGATTACAAAAATGGCAAAGACAAAAATAATTCAACTGTCGGATGGATACCTTAATCGGACTCCTATTCTACAATTCATTCTCTTATCCACATTATTTTCCATGTGGGCAGTGGCAGCTAGTTTGAATGATATATTAATTACTCAGTTCAAAAGTGTGTTCGAATTAAGTGATTTCGCTAGTGCTTTAGTACAGAGTGCTTTTTATGGAGGCTATTTCTTGGTAGCCATTCCAGCTTCGATGGTTATTAAGAAGACGAACTATAAGTTTGCCATCATAACAGGATTATGCTTCTATATCATTGGATGTTCTTTATTCTTCCCAGCGTCGCACTTGGCGACATATACTATGTTCTTGTTTGCACTTTTTGCTATTGCAATCGGTTTAGGTTTCCTTGAAACGGCAGCCAATACCTATAGTTCCATGATAGGTCCCAAGCAATATGCGACGCTCCGCCTGAATATTAGCCAAACGTTTTATCCCGTTGGATCTATTTTAGGGATTTTGCTAGGAAAATATCTAGTTTTCCAGGAAGGCGAAAGTCTTCATGTTCAAATGTCCAAAATGTCTCCTGCAGAAGCACAGGCTTTTGGAATCGAGATGTTACAGCATACACTAGAACCATATAAATATATGATTTTCATACTAATCGGAGTGCTGGTGATATTCCTCTTCACTAAATTTCCAACATGCAAACCGGAAAAAGTCGAACAAAATGGCACTAAACCGGCTCCAAATATCCTAAAAGCGTTGAAGCACCTGGCTGGAAATAAACGATTCCGAAATGGAATCATCGCAGAATTTTTATATGTGGGAATGCAAACCACGGTTTGGGCTTTCACGATCAGGTTAGCCTTACATCTAAATCCACATATCAATGAAAGAACTGCTTCAAACTTTATGATTTATAGTTTTATAGGATTTTTCATTGGGAAATTCATTGCAAACTTTTTGATTGCTAGATTTTCGTCTTCTAAAATCTTGGTCATTTATGCAGTTTTCGGATCAGCTTTATTGGCTTACGTGGCAGTCGTGCCGAATATGACTGCTGTATATGCGGCAATCGTTGTTAGTATGCTTTTTGGACCATGTTGGGCCACGATTTATGCAGAAACTCTAGCTGTAGTTGATAAGCAATATACTGAAGTGGCGGGTGCCATCTTAGTAATGTCCATTGTAGGGGGAGCCGTTATACCGGCTCTTCAAGGGTTAGTGTCAGACACTTTGGGATCAATGCAATATGCGTTTGTCGTATCCATGCTATGTTTTGTGTATATAGGCATTTACTTTTATCGAGAAATGAAAAGGTCTGCAAACATGAAAAAGGATGCAGAACAAACAAGCGAATTAATTTCTTGAAAATTAGGTTCAAGCTTTGCTTATGTCCTCAATTATATCGGCAATCATTTTTGACAAAACCAGTAAGCATAATAAGAAAAGAGGCAGGGGGCCCTGGAATGAACTCTGGATGTAACAGGGTTTCCTAAGGGGACCCTGTTAGCTGTTATTCGAAGGAAGGAAGGAAGGAAGGATAAGTATGGTAGGAACGATTGAACTACAAAGAGGATTCTTCAAAGAAAACCCTACAGTATTTTTTAGAAGTACCGAGTTTACTGTTACTTTATTTCGTTATCCATCTGGAGTTGAAGCGATAGAAGTGACAAATTCCCGTGGGAAAATGGTGGTTCTTCCTTATTTAGGTCAAAATGTTTGGGACTTAGTTTTTGATGGAATTGAACTGAAGATGAAAAATATGTTCACTCAACCGAAACAAGTAGATGAAATTGTCGATACATATGGATGTTTTGCTTTTCATTCCGGTTTGATTAGCAATGGCTGTCCAGGACCTGAGGATGATCATGTCTTACATGGTGAGATGGCCTGCGCGAATATGGACCATGCCTGGCTGGAGGTTACGGAAAATAGTGTGAAAATTGGTGGATCGACAGAATACATAAAAGGGTTTGGCCATCATTATATCGCTAAGCCAAGCGTCAAGATGATTGCTGGGGAAGCCAACATCGAAATGGGCATGTACGTGAAAAACTTATCTGGCACAGACATGCCTCTACAATACATGTGCCATACCAACTACGCCTACCTGGATCATGCAGTAATGAAGCAAAACATTCCTAATAGTGCGTTTGAGTTACGTGCCTCCATCCCTGACCATGTGAAACCTACTGAAAAGTGGTTGGACTTTAATAAAGAAATCCGTGTAGGCAAGGAACCTATATCGATTTTGGACCGTCCAGATATGTATGACCCGGAAATTGTTTTCTTTATGGATGGATTGAGTAAGCATCAGAAAGAAGCAAGTTTTGAAATGACTTCGCCGGAAGGAACTACTTTTTTCACCACGTTCTCTACGGATGAATTTAATTATGCGACAAGATGGTTACTGTTTAATGAGGACCAGCAGGTAGGAGCATTTGTATTGCCCGCTACATGCCGGCCTGAAGGGTTTTTGGCAGCCCAAGATTCAGGAAGCTTAATTAAGTTGGCCTCAGGTGAGGAAAGATCATTTACAATTGTAACTGGAAAGAAATAAGGAGGAAATAGAATATGGATATAGCAGTTATCGGATCCAATATGGTGGATTTAATTTCATACATTGACCAAATGCCAAAAGAAGGGGAAACCCTCGAGGCACCAAGTTTCGAAATTGGGTGTGGTGGAAAAGGAGCCAACCAGGCAGTGGCCGCAGCCAAAATGGGCTCTAAGGTCATGATGCTTACTAAAGTCGGAGATGATCTATTTGCAGATAATACGATTAGCAATCTAGAACGTTATGGAATAGATACTGAATTTACAAGTAAGGTCCCGGGAACATCAAGTGGTGTGGCACCGATATTTGTGGACCCACAATCGAGGAACCGGATATTAATCATCAAAGGAGCAAATGAATATCTTGTACCCGAGGATATCGACAACGCGGGGGAAAAGCTGAAAAAGTGTTCCTTAATCATTCTTCAATTGGAGATCCCCTTACCAGCTGTTTATCGTGCCATTGACTTCGGTAAGGAGAATAATATACCGGTTATATTGAATCCTGCTCCTGCCTCAAAAGAGTTGAATTTTGATTACGTTTGCAAGTGCGATTTCTTCATTCCTAATGAAACGGAACTGGAGATTTTAACCCAGATGCCAGTAGAAACGGATCAACAAGTGCAGGAGGCAGCTTTAACCCTTATCGAGCAAGGGGTGAAAAATGTTATTGTGACACTTGGAAGCCGTGGGGTGATGTGGGTTACAAAAGAAAAAGTGGAACGGATCGATGCATATGAAGTCGCCGCCATTGACACTACTGGAGCCGGAGATTCATTCATCGGATGCTTCGCCCACTTCTTTGTCAAAAATGGAGATATCCTTCACGCCATCAAGATGGCCACTGGGTTTTCTGCCTTGAGCGTAACAAAACGCGGAACGCAATCCTCTTATCCAGATCAAGACCAGTTAAAGGGATTTTTTGAGAAACAGGTTTGAATATCATAGTATTAGGGGTGCTTCCACAATTGTTGGAACACCCCTTTTTACGTTCGTGTGGAACGAGATGGGTAGAGATAAGATAAGTATAAATGAATAGGTTGAGAAGGAGATTAATGTTCAATTATCGAAATTGTAGATATGTAAGTAAAAAGTACATAACTATCAATCTGTAAGTAGGAGGGCTATTTGTGAAACCTAAAGTGTATATAACGAGAAAATTGCCAGACCAAATCGTGAATGGCCTAAGTGGAAATTTTGAGGTAACGATGTGGCAAGATGAAACGACTCCGGTTCCTAGGGAGGTCCTGGAAAAAGAGATAGTGGGGGTTGACGGTCTATTTTGCTTGTTGACGGAACAAATCGATGAATCCTTGATGGAGAAGGCGGCCAACCTAAAAATCATTGCGAACATGGCTGTGGGGTATAACAATATTGATTTACAAAGCGCGACAGATAAAGGAATCATGGTGACGAATACACCGGGGGTTTTGACGGAAACGACAGCGGACTTAACTTTTGCCTTGCTGCTTGCAACGGCCAGAAGATTGGTAGAGGCGACAGGTTATCTCAAAAGTGGTCAATGGAAAACATGGTCCCCGATGCAGTTGACTGGACAGGATGTACATGGCGCAACGATAGGAATCATCGGATTGGGAAGGATCGGTAAAGCCCTGGCGAAAAGGGCAAAAGGATTTGATATGAATCTTGTATACTATAATCGTAGCCGTAAACTTGAAGAAGAAAAAGAGTTGGGAATCGAGTTTGTATCACTTGAAGAGCTCCTTAAGATTTCGGATTTTGTCTGTGTCATGGTGCCACTCACTTCCCAAACTAGCTATATGATCGGTGCCGAGCAATTAGCCTTAATGAAAAAGACGGCCGTACTCATCAACACGGCAAGGGGCGATATCGTCGATGAAAGGGCATTGTACCAGGCTTTGGTAAACCAAGAAATTTGGGCTGCCGGCTTGGATGTATTTGAAGAAGAACCGGTTCCTTTAGATCACCCTCTCTTGACCCTACCTAATGTGGTGACACTCCCACATATCGGCAGCGCCAGCATCGCCACGAGAATGAAAATGGCAAGCCTTGCTGCAGAAAACTTGATGGCAGGCCTGACGGGCGCCCTTCCTGGCAATCTAGTGAATCCGGAACTAACAAGTGTGCAAAAAGGGAGAGGACATTCATAATGGAATTGAAAGAAACCATATATACTAGCAATAAAATGCCGACAACAAAAAAACTATGGATGGCACTTATGCTCGGTTCTTTTGCGGCAATCGGGCCTCTGTCACTTGATATGTATTTGCCTGGTCTACCAACACTTGCAGATGATCTGCAAAGCAGTACGTCTTTGGCTCAGCTCAGTTTGACCGCTTGTTTACTAGGATTGGCATTAGGACAAATATATTTAGGCCCCCTGAGTGATGCGAAGGGGAGACGGACCCCGTTAATCATCTCTTTGTCGATTTATAGTGTGTCTTCTCTGCTATGCGCCTTTGCTCCCTCCATTGAAATGCTTTTATTATTACGGTTCATCCAGGGAGCTGCAGGTGCTGGGGGAATTGTCATTTCCCGGGCCATTGTCCGCGATCTTTTTTCTGGTACGGATTTGACCAAATTCTTTTCCATGTTAATGCTTGTGAATGGGGCGGCACCGATTTTGGCACCGGTTTTAGGAGGGCAACTGCTACAATTTACATCTTGGCGGGGAGTTTTCATCGTCATTTTTGCTCTAAGTGTTATTATGGTTGCCGCTGCTTTTTGGGGGATAGAGGAAACACTCACACCAGACCTACGAAGTACAGGGGGCATAACCAATACAATACGTACATTCGGTGATTTACTGAAAAATCGTGTGTTTATGGGATATGCACTTTCTCAAGGGTTTGTAACGGCGGCTATGTTTGCTTATATCTCAGGTTCACCTTTTGTACTTCAAAATATCTATGGTATTTCTCCGCAAACATTCAGCCTGATCTTTGCGATGAATGGGATAGGGATCATTATTGCATCCCAGACAACTGGCAGACTGGCTGGGAAGATAAAAGAAGAAAAACTCCTACAAATAGGGTTGGGCCTTGCGTTATTTGGCGGGATTATTCTGCTCATGTCCATCATTCTGGGAGTTGGAATTGCGGGAATTTTAATTGCTTTATTTCTATCTGTCTCGAGTGTCGGGATCGTGGGAACGACAAGTTTCGCATTAGCTATGCAGGACCAGGGGAAAACGGCAGGGAGTGCCTCGGCTTTAATCGGTCTTCTGCCTTTCGTACTAGGTTCGCTCATGGCCCCTTTGGTGGGGATTGGTGGAGGTGATTCACCTCTGCCGATGGGAATCGTGATGGTAAGTTGTCATGTTATTGCCATGTCCTCTTATCTATTTATCGCCCGAGGCGGTTTGAGAAAAGCTGTTGCATAAGGAAAGTGGCCAACCCATTATAGGAAAAGTTCAAAGTAAGAGGGGTGGCTCTTTAAGAAAACAGGAAAAGCAATCCCACTCTCTTATGTATAATTTCTATTGGCAGGGAACAAAAAAGTTCAACTGAAAACTTTGCCCAATCTTTTTTAATTTAGTAAGAAGAGGCAGAAGTGTGGTCAAATCATACACTTCTGCCTCTTCTCAAGTCTTTAGATTCTTATAAGAGCGATTCAGCTCCGTCAATATACACTTCAGTCCCGGTAACGTGGGAGGACATGTCCGATGCAAGGAACAAAACAAGGTCTCCTGCTTGTTCAATCGTTCCGGCTTTCTTTGCAAGTGGTTGAGAACCTTCGGGATACTCAATCGGTATTTTGATTTTTTCCAAGTTTTCATCTTCAGGATAGGTATTGTCGTCGATGTTGGTGTCGATGGAGCCTGGGCAGATGATATTCACGCGTATTTTGTACTTGGCCAATTCAAGTGCAGCCATCTTGCCGAAAGCGACCTGACCGGCTTTTGATGAGCTGTATGCGGAAAAACCAAAGTTCTTGAAAAAACGGTTTCCGTTAATGGAACTGTTAATGGTGATGCTGCCGCCTGTTTCCTTCATATAGGGAATGGCGTATTTTATGGTTAGGAAGGTTCCTTTCAAGTTGATGTTGAGTGTTTGGTCCCAATCTTCCGGCTTAATATCTTCAATGGGGGCAATTACCCCGTTAATACCAGCATTGGCAAACACAAAATCAATTTTTCCAAAATGCTCGAAGGCGGCCTGGAAAGCCTTCTCAACCTGTTCGGGTTGGGAAACATCCGTTTTGATGATTAAAGCTTCTCGTCCGAGGTTTTCGACTTCTTCCTTGACCTTTTCGGCATTTTCAACTGTGCGGTCAAAAAAAACGATGTTTGCACCGTTTTCCGCAAGTTTAATGGCGGCACCCCGGCCAATTCCGGATCCTCCGCCGGTAATGATGGCGACTTTATTCTTCATCAATTCTGTCATTGATTTCACACGCTCCTTTTTAATGTACTTCCCATGAGGGAGTATGTAGAAACATCAAGTCAGTAGTAATAGGAAAAGTATAAAGGAAAATAGATTGAAAAATCCAATATAAACCAAATTTTTTAGCGTTTTTCTTTATTTTTTTGCAAAGTCTGGTTATATTGAGGACAAAGTCTGTTAATTAAAAGGAGAATCTAACGAATGATACGTTATGGGATTATTGGTACAAATTGGATTACAGAGCGTTTTTTGAATGCGGCAAAACACGTGGAAGGCTTTTCATTAAATGCGGTCTATTCGCGCACAGAAGAAAAGGCCAGGGATTTTGCAGATAAGTATGGAGTTAAACATACATTTACAGACTTGGAGGAGATGGCGAGCAGTTCCGAGATTGATGCGGTCTATATAGCCAGTCCCAATTCTCACCATAGTCGCCAGGCAGTCATGTTTTTACAGCAAAAGAAACATGTCTTATGTGAAAAACCATTGGCTTCGAACGCCGAAGAAGTGAGGGAAATGATACAGGCGGCACAGCAAAACGAAGTGCTGCTCATGGAAGCGATGAAATCAACGATCATGCCAAGTTTTGAAAGCCTAAAGGAAAACATCCATAAAATTGGTGAGGTTCGCCGTTACCAAGGAAGTTACTGTCAATATTCTTCCCGGTACGATTCGTATAAATCAGGTACCATATTGAATGCATTCAACCCTGAGTTTTCAAGCGGCTCTTTAATGGATTTAGGTATTTATGCCGTTTATCCGCTTGTCGTTCTATTCGGTAAACCGAATAAGATCCAGGCATCTGGAACATTACTAGAGTCAGGAGTTGACGGTCAGGGTACCATCCTCCTTTCATACAACGACATGGAAGCCATCGTGATGTTTTCCAAGATCACTGAATCGACTCAACCTTCAGAAATACAGGGAGAAGCAGGTACCATCCTCATCGACAAAATTTCCAGTCCGAACGAAGTGGATATTTGCTACCGTGATGGAACAAGGGAGAGTCTCTCGGTTAAACAGGAGTTCCCTCCGATGTATTATGAAGCGAAGGAGTTTGTAGAATTGATCCAGCAGGGGAAAACGGAATCGGATAAGAATACATTTGCCCATTCGTTATGGTCGATGGAAATCATGGATGAAGCTAGAAAACAGATGGGTGTCATTTTTCCCTCAGACCGAAGATAAGCATTTTATTAGACATGATTCGGCAAAAAGCGTATAAATGGATGTTACAGAATGCCTATTTTTGGGTAGATTTTTAGTACATAGAAATTTCAGATGTTGGAGGAATTAATATGAAATGCAAGATTAATCGAAATGCAGCAAAGGTCTTACAAAAGATGTTGAGTAGCGAAGAAGCGGAAGGGAAAATGATTCGGGTGTATATCACGCATATGCACGGCGATCATGCCCACTATGAGATGAAGCTTGATGTTCCGACGGAGCATGATGAAATTGTCAAGACGGATAAGGATATCGATATACTGCTGGATTCACGTGAAGAATTCTTGGACGGAGTATGGATTAAATATTTTTATGTGCCAGAAGAAGGTTTCGAAATAACCAATCCTTCGAAAGAACCTCATGGCCATCACCATCATTAAAAATTAGGGGGAATTAGGCATGACAGAATTATACGAAAAGCTTTTTCAACCATATAAATTCTCTTCTGGGGTCGAAGTGAAAAACCGTATCATGCTGGCACCGATGACGCATTATTCTTCAGATGACCAAGGATACGTGACGGAAGAGGAATTAGCTTATTATGCAGAGCGTTCGGCAGGAGTGGGTACGGTAATCACAGCATGTGCCTATGTAATTGCAGGTGGAAAAGGATTCCCTGGCCAATTCAGTGCTGATGATGATGCATTCATTCCATCACTCCGAAAAGTGGCAGAAACCATTCAAGGCAAAGGGGCCAAAGCCATTTTACAAATTTATCATGGAGGTCGCCAAAGTCCGCCGGATTTATTACCAGATAATCAACCTGTTTCTGCAAGCAGCGTTGCTTCAAGCGAGGGTGCACCTGTTCCTCGTGAAATGACGGAAGATGAAATTCAAGAAGTGATTAAAGCGTTTGGAGAGGCAACGAGAAGAGCCATCGAAGCAGGATTTGATGGTGTCGAGATTCATGGGGCGAATACATATTTACTTCAGCAGTTCTTCTCTCCTCATTCCAACCGTCGCACAGATAAATGGGGGGGAACGCTTGGAAAACGTATGATTTTCCCACTTTCCATTGTTAATGAAGTAGAAAAGACTGTGGAAGAGCATGCGAAACATCCGTTTGTCATCGGCTACCGCATTTCTCCGGAAGAGGGTAGCGAGCCTGGCATCACTTTGGATGATACGCTTCAATTCGTAGACCGGCTTGCGAATCAAAACCTGGACTACATCCATGTATCGGTAGGCCATTTCTGGAATGGCTCATTCCGTGAGAGTGATAGAACGGAATCGAGAATCGTTAAAATATATGAAAAAGTGGGCAATCGGATTCCAGTAATCGGAGTAGGGGCCCTTCATACACCTGAAGAAGTGGCGGAGGCCATGGAAACGGGCGTTCCTTTTATTGCACTTGGCAGGGAGCTGCTTATGGAACCGTACTGGATTGAAAAAATCAAGGCCGGTAAAGAAAAGGAAATACGCACGACACTTTCGAAGAAGGATCAAGATGAATTGGTCATTCCAGATCCCCTTTGGGAAAAATTAATCAATGTAAAAGGCTGGCTTCCAGTCGTGGATTGAGTATGAATAATAAATGAGCCCGTCCTTTGTTAAGGACGGGTATTTTTTTGGAAATTTATCTATCGATTGTAACCGATGAATGAGAATGAGAGCTTCTCTTCTTTTTTCTAAACATAAGCAAACCAATGATATAAATGATGAGAAAAGCTATTAAAATAATATCCGTCATTCGTATCGTGGCAACATCTGATACAATTCGACCGGTATATTGCAAAAGGTTATGGAGGAAGTGAAAGATGATCGGAATGATGATCGATTGAGTTTGAATGACGAGTAAAGCTAAGACGAGACCTATTAGTAATGCATAGAACACTTGTATGAAAATAGAAAAGGATGGATTTTGAAATGCCTGGGCAAAGTGCCCAATCCCGAAGAATAAACTTGAAATGATGATGGCCTTGATCTCTCCCTTTGGTAGGAGGATCTTCAGCATCAAGCCACGAAAAACGGATTCCTCGACAAAGGCATTTGTCATAATCCCCAAACTTAATAAGACTAGATAAGAAAAGGATTGAATGGACACTCCTTCGTTGAAGATGACAAGAAGGATTAAAAAGAAGAGCAAGGGCGTATATAAAACCCATTCCCGGACGGATAGCTTCCGGAGTGAATGAAAATAAAAGGTGCCCCATCGATTCTTTATCGTAAAATAAAAAATCAAGAGGAGTGCTAGCGGAATGAAGCCCATAAAAGGCGCAATGGGGTTACTCATCTTTGTTATTTCAGTGATGGCAGCCCCTGTTGAAACGAAAAGCAAAGTGATGATTTCAAGTCCGATAAGAGTTAAATAAGGTCGTTTGAACGTCATTTCATTTTTCATTATATAAGTCATCATCTCCCCTGGTTTGTGTTAAATATTCGTTGCTCGATTGGATTAATCCTGCTACCTTTCAGGCTGAAGATTAACATACAAGGCGCAGAAAGAAATCAGCTTATTTCTTTTGCGCCTCTTTTATTCGCATCTCTACCATCGTTACTCAATACGAAGACGACAAGCCCTTTCATTTGTCCAGTTTTTGTTTCAGGTATATGGACTCGCATTCTATCTTCCTAAAACTCATTAATAGGTCGGGCACCTAATTTACTAGTGTAGAGGGATGGTCCTATTTTGTAATCAAAACGTAATGAATTGTAAAGAATTGTTTACAATGTAAGTAATGTACAGTTTTACGTTTTACTATATAATATGGGAACATGGTTCGAAACCATGAATAAACCCGACAAAGGAGATTACATATGAGAGTTACTTCTTACAATCTATCAAATCCTCAAAGGTTTACCGTGAAAAGAAAACTCCCCTTACACTTTTTCTTTTTCTAAGATGTAAGGCGACTACGTCGCTACCCCAAAATATGTACACCTACTTTTTTTCAATAACCGTTTTCAATAGAGTGCGACTAAAAAGATGAAGGATGTGAGGGTGAATTTATGATGAAGGATAGTAGATTCCAAGGATACAACATGAAAGGATTTCAAAAAGACCTGACAGCAGGCCTGGTAGTGGGAGTGGTAGCCATTCCCCTTGGACTAGCTTTTTCCATTGCATCCGGAGTGGAGCCCATATATGGCTTGTATACGACGATCATTGCAGGAATTCTCATTTCGCTTTTGGGTGGGTCTAAGTACCAAATTGGTGGGCCGACTGGAGCCTTTGTTCCATTACTATTTGGAATCGTCATGCAATACGGTTACGAAAGTCTTCTCATTGCCGGGTTTTTAGCCGGGATTATGTTGGTGGTGATGGGACTGCTTAAATTAGGGAATATGATGAAATTCATTCCCCGCCCCGTTATCATTGGTTTTACGACAGGCATTGCGATCATCATCTTTTCCGGCCAAATTGCTAACTTCTTAGGCATGAAGGTGGAAAAGCATGAAACGTTTTTAGCTAATATGAAAGAATTGGTGGTTAAAGCAGATACGATAAATGTCTATAGCATAGGTGTGGCACTAATATGCTTTATTGTGATCCTGTTAGCACCGAAAGTACTTCCACGAGTACCAGGACCTCTTCTTGGATTACTTGTTTCCACAGTGGTAGCCTTCTATTTCTTCCCTAGTAAGGTGGCTACGATTGGATCAACATATGGAGCGATTCCAAGAGGTTTCCCTGAATTTAAAGTGCCAGAGCTTTCGGTGGAAATCATTATCAACCTTCTCCCAGTGGCGATTACAATCGCATTATTAGGTGGAATTGAATCATTGTTATCGGCAACCGTGGCAGATAACATGGGTGGATCAAAACACGATAGCAATAAGGAATTAGTCGGTCAAGGCATAGCCAACATCGCTACACCATTCTTTGGCGGAATCCCGGCTACAGGTGCTATTGCCAGAACGGCCACGAATATTAAGACTGGGGCCGTGTCACCAATGTCAGGGATTATCCATGGAATCGTGGTCTTGATGGTCCTGCTCGTCTTATCTCCTTATGCCACACATATTCCTTTAGCCAGCATGGCGCCAATCCTCATGTTTGTCGCTTGGAACATGAGTGAACGGAAGGAATTTGCCCATGTCTTAAAAACAAGGTCGGCTGATTCTGTTGTACTGTTTGTGACATTTCTTGTCACTGTTTTAACGGATTTAATCATGGGTGTCGGTATCGGTTTATTGATTGCCTTCATCACCTTTATCATTAAGATGAGCCACTCATTAAAAATCAGGGAAAGAAGTCACGAAGTTTATCCGGAAATTATTCCAACGACTGCAAGCTCGGATTCAAGAATCGATGTTTACAATTTGGAAGGCCCCTTATTCTTTGGATCCATTGATGTACTGGAATCTAATATTTTGGAAAATTTGGATAATAAGACGGGCGTTTTAGTATTGAGCATGCGAAGGGTATCCTATATGGATACGTCAGCCGAGGCCGCTCTGCTGGCCATTGTCAATCGAATAAGGAAATATAAAGGGAAATTAGTCATCTCCGGAATTCAGCAACAACCTAAGGAGTTGCTAATAAGTACCGGGTTATATCATAAAATAGAAAAACAGCATTTCTTTAAATCCAAGGAAGAAGCTTTATATTTTGCCAAGCAATATGTAAATGTCAAATCAGATCAAGTAGTCTTATAGATGTAACCCTAAAGTCATCCTTTCGGCTTTTTATGGTATAGTTACCGTAATGAGAGATTATAAAAGAAGGTGACTGTCTGGATGGATTTATATCGGATTGGCCAGCTTGCTGAACTAGCTAATGTATCAAGGAGAACCATAGACTATTATACACAATTGGGATTGCTCACCTATGAGAAGACTGGATCGAGGTATCGATATTATACGAAGGATGCGCTCAATCGACTTAGTATGATCGATCGATATAAAGAGCAAAACATGCCGTTGACCGAAATCAAGGAGCGGCTGCAGATCTGGTCCGACAAACCTGTGGATTCGGGAGAGGTACTAGCAAAAGTCGATAAGATTTCTTTAAACCTGAAAGAACTGGAGCGGGAAGTTCTTGAATTAAAGCCACTCTTGGAAAAGCTGGATGAACAGCAACTGAAGTTTGCTGTTCATCAGCTCTCCCTAAGAGGCGGATCTTTGATTAGTATCATGAACGCGCTTACATGAACAAGAGTTTTTCCTCATTCAAAAAAGACCACTTTGGTCTTTTTTTTATTTTTTCCGTAGCTTGTAAGAGTAATAAAAACTTTTTTTCGGCAAAGGGGAAGGAGATAGGGGAATGGGAAAAGAAGAACTATAATATATAGATTCAGAAAGGGTGAGTGGATGATTGGTTCAATTGTAACGACGGCAAAAGGGCACCTTCAAGGAACCGTAGAAAATGGTGTAGGCGTTTGGAAAGGCGTCAGGTATGCGAGAGCTCCAATCGACGAATTGCGTTTTCGCTCCCCGGAGCCTGTTGAAAGATGGAACGGTGTCCTGGATGCAGTCAATTTCGGCGCTGTGCCACCACAACCGTTGGAAAGGGCAGCCAGGATGGGGATGACAGGCAGTGAAGAAATGGATGAGGATTGTTTATTCCTGAATATCTGGTCTCCTAATGCTGATGATCGGAAGCGCCCGGTCATGGTTTGGATTCCAGGTGGAGCATATATTACGGGATCGGGTTCGATTGATATGTACAACGGTCATGTGTTAGCCAAAACAGGAGATGTAGTGGTTGTAAGCATCAATTATCGGTTAGGTGCTTTAGGATATTTGGATTTTACGGAGTGGAATCATGAGGAGGAACTCTTTGATTCCAACCTAGGTTTACGTGACCAAGTCGCTGCGTTGAAATGGATAAAAGAGAATATTGTAGCATTTGGAGGAGACCCGGAGAATGTTACGGTATTTGGTGAATCGGCTGGTGGCAATGCCGTTACGACTTTACTCACAGTACCTTCTGCAAGAGGGCTTTTTAAACAGGCCATTGCCCAAAGTCCTGCTCCTACTTCAGTTTACGGAAAAGGTTTTGCACGACAGTTCAGTAAGAAATTTCTCGATATTCTCGGGATTGAAGAGAATGAAGTCGATGTGTTAAAAACACTTCCCGTCCAGAAAATCGTTACAGCTTCATATGAATTATTACAGCAAAACTCTCAAGATCTCCCTGGCTCGCTTTCTTTTGGTCCAGTCGTTGATGGTGACTTTTTACCTGACTATCCATTGGAAGCCATTCGTTCAGGAGCCACTGCTGGCATTCCCCTTCTTATTGGTACAAATAAAGATGAAGCGACTTTATTTGACCAAATGGATCCCCCGTTAATTCCGACAACCGAAGAAATGATTCATAAGATGTTCGAAAATACAGATCCTGAAGCGGAGGAGCGAATCACCAACGCTTACCTAACCTTCCCTAATAAAGAGCCTACCCTAGGCTTGGGGCGTGATGCGACTTTTCATATGCCTTCGGTTTGGTATGCAGAGGCATACAGCCGTCAGGAGAAAACATGGATGTACCGCTTCGATTACCAAACCCCCTCTTTAAAGTTTAGCAAACTAGGGGCGACGCATGGGATGGAGATTTTATATGTTTTCCAGACTTTCGATTCTATAGTTGGAAAACGGATTACTGCCTTTGGCGCTAAGCGTGCTGCCTTGAAATTATCTCGACGGATGCAAGGTAACTGGATTAACTTTGCGAAATATGGGAATCCCAATCCGCCGGAGGGAGAAGTCTGGCCGAAGTATGACGAAACGAATCATTATACGATGATTTTTGATAAAAGGGATTATATAGAAAAGGATCCCAATAGGGTTCACCGGTTGGTTTGGGAGGGTGTAAGAATATATAAATGAAAGAAAACCAGCATGGAAGAAACGGAGGAAAATAAACATGGATACATATCATTTTCAGCCAACGAAAGAGTTTGCAGGAAAATTGGACCAATGTGATGCCTTAGCCATTTATCGGAAGGAATTTCACTTGACTCCCGGGACCATCTATATGGACGGAAATTCATTGGGACTATTATCGAAGCGGGCGGAAAAAAGTCTTTTGAATTCATTGGAAGACTGGAAGAGATATGGAATCGAGGGATGGACGGAAGGTGATAACCCTTGGTTTTATTTCTCTGAGAGATTGGGAGAGTTGAGTGCCCCTTTGGTGGGGGCGTCAGGTGATGAAGTAATTATGAGTGGCTCGACGACAGGGAACCTTCATCAGCTGGTGGCAACTTTCTTTGAACCGAAGGAAGGACGGAACAAGATATTGGCCGATGAGCTGACGTTTCCGAGTGATATTTATGCGCTTCAAAGCCAGCTTTTGCTACACGGGCTTGATCCGGAAACACATTTAGTGCAGGTGAAAAGCCGTGATGGTAAACTTCTTATGGAAGACGATATCATTGCCGCGATGTCAGAGGAAGTAGCCTTGGTCGTGTTGCCAACGGTTTTGTACCGCAGCGGACAGATTCTGGATATGAAACGATTAACAAAGGAAGCGCACACTAGAGGAATCATCATTGGGTTTGATGGGTGTCATTCAGTGGGTGCTGTTCCACACCAATTTGACGAGTGGGAGGTCGACTTTGCATTTTGGTGTAATTATAAACATTTGAATGGAGGACCGGGAAGTGTTGCAGGCTTATATGTCAATCGAAAACATTTCGATAAAAGGCCAGGGTTGACTGGATGGTTCGGGTCAAAAAAGGATGAACAGTTCGACATGAAACACTCATTCTCCAAGGCTGATTCAGCAGGGGCCTTTCAGATCGGAACGCCACATATATTAAGTATGGCTCCACTAGTCGGTTCGCTTGAAATGTTTGCCGAAGTGGGTATCGAACAGATTCGTACAAAATCTTTGCTTTTGACACAATATTTTATGGACTTGATTGACTCTGAACTTATGGAGTATGGGTTTTCATTCGGGAACCCTCGAGATGATTTTCGAAGGGGGGCTCATATTATCCTTGAGCACCCAGAAGCAGCACGGATATGTAAAGCGTTGAAGAATGAGGGCGTCATTCCGGATTACCGCGAACCGGATATGATCCGGCTTGCACCTGTCTCCCTCTATACCTCCTATCAGGAAGTATGGGAAACGGTCCAGGCACTAAAAAAAATCATGCAAGGGAAGTTATATGAGAGTTATGAAAATATACGGGGAATCATTGCCTAGTTTGGAAAAGAAACATGGAAAATAATAAATTGAAAAGAGAGTTATCAACCAATCAAATCACGATGATCGCAATGGGATGTGCGATTGGGACCGGCTTGTTTTTAGGGAGCGGTCTAGCGATATCGATAGCCGGTCCAAGCGTATTGATTAGCTATGCTGTCGGTGCGTTCGTTGTTTTGTTATTAATGGGATGCTTGGCGGAAATAACGGTCGCTTATCCAACTTCCGGATCCTTTGGGACGATTGCCGAGAAGTACATCAGTCCACTTGCAGGCTTTCTTGTCCGATATTCCTACTGGATAGCCAATGTCCTTGCCATTGGGGTCGAAGTCAGTGCAATCGCTGTTTATATGAAATACTGGTTTCCTGATGTACCAGGGAGTGTGTGGATTTTTCTTTTTGCCGCCTTACTCATCTATGTAAATGCAACCAGTGTCAATACTTTCGGGAATTTTGAATATGTATTTTCCTTGATTAAAGTCAGCGCCATCGTCATTTTCATCTTACTGGGAGCTTATGTTTTGATTGGTGCCGAACCAGCCTCGGGAATGGGGATGGAGAACTATGTGAATGCAGGGGGGTTCATGCCTTTTGGTTTTTGGGGATTATGGGTGGCTGTTTTCATTTCTCTCTTCAGCTTTTTAGGGACAGAAATGATTGCAGTGACTGCAGGAGAAGCCAAAGATCCTGATATCGCTGTACCACGAGCCTTGAAGGCAACCGTTTTCAGGCTGTCGACTTTTTACGTACTGACAATCGGCATCATGTTGATGATCGTTCCATGGCAGGAAGCGGGCGTTGAAGTGAGCCCATTCGTGAAGGTCATGGAAATATTAAATATCCCGGGAGCCTCCGGAATCATGAATTTTATCATTTTGACGGCAGCTTTATCAGCAATGAATAGTCAGCTGTATGCTTCCACAAGAATGATCTTTTCACTATCCGAACAAAGGCAGGCACCGCCTTTCTTTAAGAAAGTGAGTCGAAAAGGAGTACCGGTCCGCGCCTTGCTCATCTCCACATTGGGTATTTTTCTGGCTGCGGGGATAAAGGTCATTCTTCCCGATACATCTTATGCATTCATGATGGGGATATCGATGTTCGGGGCCATTTTCACTTGGTTCATGGTGTTCATCTCCCATCTGTTTTTCAGGCGAAACTGGGAAAGAACAGGGGGGCGGAAATTACCTGTCAAAATGTACGGTTATCCTTATTTAACGATACTTGGAGCGGTTTTTCTATTGGCCTTAACGGTAACAACCTGGTTTACCGAACCCTTTAAAATCGTTTTGCAGTTCGGTATTCCTTGGTTGATCTTTCTATGGCTCACATACATGTTGATGATGAGAGTAAAAAGAAGATAAAGGGAGTGACGCATGCATGGATAAGGAATCAATCGAAGAAAGTCGCTTGGAAGAAGGAATGGTAACGAATTTTGAAAAAGAGATGTCCTACGGTGACTATCTGAATTTGGACCAAGTATTATCGAGTCAGAGGTTGCTTTCCGGTCATCATGACGAAATGCTGTTTATCGTTATCCATCAAACCAGCGAGTTATGGATGAAATTGATTCTTCATGAATTGACTGCGGCTACGGAGCATATCACGGAAGGAAGATTGGAACCTTCCTTCAAGATGCTATCACGGATTTCGAGAGTTCAACAGCAGCTCGTTCAGTCATGGAATGTGCTCTCGACCTTGACCCCATCCGACTATATGGAGTTCCGGGATAAACTCGGAAACTCATCGGGCTTCCAATCCTTTCAAAACCGAATGATTGAAAGTGCAATGGGACAAAAAAACAAGCCAATCTTGGCCGTGTTTCGTCATCAGCCTGACCTTTATGAATCCCTGGTGTCCGAGTTGAATAAGCCCAGTATTTACGATGCGGCAATTGGAGCCTTGGCCGCGAGGGGGTTTCCTATTGAAGAATCGATGTTGAACAGAGATTGGTCAGAACCTTATGTGGAAAACGAGAGTGTCGAGAAAGCCTGGCTTGCGGTGTACAGGGATGTACATCAATATTGGGATCTATATGAATTGGCTGAAAAACTGGTGGATATCGGCAGTCAACAGCAGTTCTGGAGATTCAACCATATGAGCACGGTGGAGCGGATTATAGGACAGAGAATGGGAACTGGAGGTTCTACTGGCGTGAACTATTTAAAGAAGGTCGTGAATCAGCCATTTTTCCCCGAACTCTGGACACTTCGGACAAAATTGTGAACGAAATGATTGGAGAGGTAACGATGCATAAATGGAAAGATATTTCTCAGCCGCTTAATGAAAATACGCCATATTGGCCAGGAGATACACCATATTCCTATCGCTTGAATGCTGAGATAGCCAGGGGATCTTCCGTAAATGTTGGCGAAATTCGCATGAGTACACATTTAGGTACACATATTGACGCACCTTTTCATTTTGATGAAGAAGGAAAGAAAATCCTGGAGCTGGACTTGGATTTATATATCGGGGAAGCACTTGTCGTCCAGGTCGATGTCGATAGAAGTATTGGGATAGAAGCTTTAGTTGACATCGAATTGAATGGGATCGAGAGATTATTGCTGGCAACGGGGAAGTGGAAGGACCTCAGCCAATTCCCTGATGCAATTCCGGCAATCGAACCGGACTTAGCCTCCTTCTTAGCTGAAAAAGGGGTGAAATTGCTCGGATTGGATTTGCCTTCCGTCGATTATCTAGACAGTAAAGAATTACCTGCTCACCATGCCCTGGCAAGTTGCGGGATTCACATTCTTGAAGGCCTTGTTCTTCAAGGCGTAGAACCGGGTCTGTATGATTTGGCCGCACTGCCACTCGCTTTGGAGAAGGGGGATGGCAGTCCGGTCAGAGCGGTGTTGAAACGAAAGGATTAAGTGAGGAGAGATAAGGATGAGCAAAATCGGTATTTATGGATCTTCCTTCGATCCTATTACGAATGTACACTTATGGACGGCATCGACCATTGCGCATCGAGCCAAGCTTGATAAAGTCATTTTTTTACCATGTGCCAATAATCGGATTGATAAACAGATGAAAACAAGCAATGAGCACCGCTGGAATATGCTAAGTCTCGCCATCAAGGAAAATCCGTTATTTGAAGTGAGTGATTATGAAATATATGAACGAGCAGGAATCAGCAAACAGTATACATGGTATACGATGGAGTACTTTAAAGCGCAGTATCCGAAGGATGAGGTATATTTCATCATGGGGGCCGATTTGCTTCAAGATATGGATAATCAGGAATTACCGGTGCATCTTCGCTGGAAATTCAGAGAAAAATTGATTGCGAATCATAAATTCATTATCATGGCCCGAGAAGGAATAGATATGCTCAAGGTCATCTCCAAAAGCCCTTTACTGAGAAATTATGATAATGGCAATACATTTCACCTAATTGATAAAGGTCTTTCCATGGAAATCAGTTCAACATATATAAGAGACGAGTTCAGCATGGGCGGAGAGCCAAGATATTTACTGCCAGATGTTTGTTATCAGTATATTGTAGATCATGGACTCTATAAAACAACTCAAAATGTTTAAGGAAGGGGCCCAATCACTTAGGTGATGTGGGCTCTTTCCTTTTTTTATTTAACTCGTGTGATTTAGATTGAAAATGAAATTTAATCAGAATATTATAAAAAGTTGAAGCGGTGCTAAACGTAATAGTATAGGGCTTTTGGAAGGGAGCATTCTTAACGGGAATGCTTAAAACGGTCTGGAAGACAAAAAACACAGTTGACAACTTGGGATACTTTGCTTTAAGGTAGGGATACGTAAAAAAGAAAACAGAATATTTGCTGATCAGAAAACTGAAGGCATACTATTTCCTAACTTTAAATGAGGAAGTAGTATGCCTATTTTGTTTAAAGAAAGTTAAAAACAGGGGGAAAGATTATGAAAAGGTTATTGGCGTTTTCAAGTTTGGTTTTAGCATTTGGGGTGCTAGCCGGTTGTAGTTCCGAAAAGACTGAAGGAAAAGAAGGAAAGCCTAAATCCGTAGAATTACTGAACGTGTCCTATGACCCGACCCGTGAGTTGTACCAAGAATATAATAAAGCATTCGCGAAACATTGGAAGGAAGAATCAGGTCAAGATGTTACGATTCAGCAATCGCACGGAGGCTCTGGTAAGCAAGGAAGAGCGGTCATTGACGGATTGGAAGCAGATGTCGTGACGCTTGCATTGGCTTATGACATCGATGCCATCAATGAAGCCAGTAACCTTTTGGAAAAAGATTGGCAAACGCGCCTGCCGGAAAATTCAACACCTTACACGTCGACCATTGTATTCCTAGTAAAAAAGGATAATCCGAAAGGCATCAAAGATTGGGATGACTTAATCAAAAAGGATGTTTCCGTCATTACTCCAAACCCAAAAACAAGCGGGGGGGCAAGGTGGAATTATTTGGCCGCATGGGCATTTGCCGAGAAGAAGTTCAATGATGATGAAGCGAAAGTAAAAGAGTTCATGAAAAAACTTTATCAAAATGTGGAAGTGTTGGACTCCGGTGCTAGGGGTGCCACGACTACATTTGTGGAAAGAGAAATCGGTGACGTACTAATTGCTTGGGAAAACGAAGCGTATTTAACGCTTGAGGAATTCGGCGATGATAAATATGAAATCGTCAATCCTTCCATAAGTATTTTAGCCGAACCTCCAGTGGCGGTAGTCGACAAAGTGGTTGAGAAAAAGGGAACGAAGGAAGTGGCGGAAGCATATCTAGAGTATTTGTATACGGATGAGGGGCAAGAAATTGCGGCTAAGAACTTCTATCGACCAAGGGATGAAAAGGTTCTGGCAAACCATAAAGAACAGTTTGCCGACATTGACATGGTAACGGTTGATGAGAAGTTCGGCGGCTGGAATGAAGCCCAGAAGACCCATTTCAATGATGGTGGTACATTCGACGAAATATATCAACCAAAATAAGTGTAGAGGGGAAGAGGAATGTTTGATTCTTCTTCTCCTTCACTAATTAAGTAGAAAGAGCTGGGGAGATACCATGAATATTGTGACTGAAGTCAAGCGCAAGAGAAAAAGGACGATACCTGGTTTTGGGTTGGCGATGGGATTGACATTACTGTATTTATCCATCATCGTCTTGATTCCCCTATCCATGGTTTTTTTAAATACATTTTCAATGGGAATGAAGGATTTTTGGGAGACCATCACTGAACCAAGAGTTGTTGCCTCCTATAGATTAAGTTTTCTGACGGCTTTAACTGCGGCATTTGTGAACGCAGTTTTTGGCGTTTTAATTGCCTGGGTTCTGACACGTTATGAGTTTCCAGGGAAACGGATCATCGATGGCCTGGTCGACTTGCCTTTTGCCCTTCCAACGGCAGTTGCCGGCATTACGTTAACCACTTTATACTCACCGAACGGGTGGATTGGACAGTTTTTTGGATTCAAGATTGCCTTTACCCCTATCGGGATTATCATTGCCCTCATTTTTATTGGTCTTCCCTTCGTTGTACGAATGGTTCAACCCGTGCTTGAAAATATAGAAAAGGGGATGGAAGAAGCATCTGCTTCACTAGGGGCAAACCGAATGCAGACATTTATTAAAATTATTTTTCCTGAATTGATTCCCGCAATCTTGACGGGGTTTGCCCTATCATTTGCGAGGGCACTTGGCGAATACGGATCCGTCGTGTTCATTGCCGGCAATATGCCTTTTAAGACAGAAATTTCCCCTCTTATCATCATGACGAAGCTTGAACAGTATGATTACCAAGGGGCAACCGCCGTGGCGACGGTTATGCTTGTCATTACATTTCTGATTTTGCTCACCATTAATATCTTGCAATGGTGGACTAGTAGAAGATATTCCGCAAAATAGGAGGGGACCGTGTTGGCCAATCATCATCCTGTGGCTACAGAGCCAAATAAACCAGTCATCTTAACAAGAAACGCTACGAAGGAGCCAAAACTTATCCAATGGACCCTTATTTCCATTGTATTGCTATTCTTGACGCTTTTTTTGGTCGTTCCGTTGATTGCTATCTTTGTAAAAGCCTTTGAAAAGGGAGCGGAAGCGTATGTTGCGGCGATTGCTCACCCAGATTCTTTGGCTGCCATTAAATTAACGTTGATCGTTGTCCTGATCACTTTACCTTTGAATGCCATATTCGGGGTAGTGGCGGCATGGACGATTACAAAATATGAATTTAAAGGGAAGAACTTTTTAGTTACGTTGATCGATCTTCCATTTTCCGTGTCACCGGTCATTGCCGGTTTGATATTCGTCCTATTATTTGGTCTGAATGGAGCGCTTGGTCCATTTTTGCAGGCGTACGATATAAAAGTGATATTTTCCATACCGGGCATTGTCATTGCTTCCCTATTCATTACCTTCCCTTTTATAGCACGGGAATTGATTCCACTTATGCAAAGCCAGGGAACCTCTGAAGAAGAAGCCTCCCTTACCCTTGGTGCTGGCGGGTTCAAGACTTTTTGGTATGTAACGTTGCCCAATATTAAATGGGGCTTATTATACGGAATCATTTTGTGCAATGCGAGGACGATCGGGGAATTTGGAGCCGTATCGGTTGTATCAGGCCATATACGCGGCATGACGAACACGATGCCACTTCATATTGAAATCCTATACAATGAATATCAATTTTCAGCGGCATTCGCCGTGGCATCGTTAATGTCCATTTTTGCAATTATAACGTTGGTTTTAAAGAGTCTAATAGAATGGAAAACGGACCTGAAATCTACAAAAGCTAGGTAGGGGGATGTACAATGAGCATCATCATCGAAAACGTTACAAAATATTATGGGTCGTTTCAGGCCCTACAAGATATCAATCTAGAAATAAAAAGTGGGGAGCTTGTTGCGTTACTGGGTCCCTCGGGTTCGGGGAAAACTTCGTTGCTCCGCATCATAGCTGGTCTTGAACAGTCAGAAAACGGACATATATTATTTAATGAAGAGGATTACACAAACAAGCACGTGAAGGATAGGAACGTCGGTTTTGTCTTCCAGCATTATGCCCTTTTCCGAAACATGACCATTTTTGATAATGTTGCATACGGTTTAAAGGTACGGCCCAGAAAAACAAGACCTAGCAAAAAAGCAATTGAAGAAAAAGTTACGGAACTGCTCCAACTGGTTAAACTGGAAGGATATAAAGATCGCTATCCCTCTCAATTATCCGGGGGCCAGCGTCAGCGCGTGGCTTTAGCCAGGGCACTGGCCGTAGAGCCAAATATTTTGTTGCTCGATGAACCATTTGGGGCACTGGACGCCAAAGTCCGTAAAGAACTTAGGCGTTGGTTAAGAAAGCTGCATGACGAGTTCAATGTCACGAGTGTCTTTGTAACACATGATCAGGAAGAAGCGATGGATGTCGCCGATCGGGTCGTCATCATGAATGAGGGGAAAATCGAACAGATTGGAACACCAGATGAAGTATACGAACATCCAAAGAATCCATTTGTTTATGACTTTCTCGGCAGTGTTAACCTATTCAAGGGAAAGGTCCATCAAGGAAAGCTTGCAACCGGGAATGTGGAAATTCACGTACCGGATAGTGAGGACGGAGATAGCACAGGATATGTAAGATCTCATAACTTCATTATCGAAAAAGGACCATCCAATGTCGATTCTATTGAATCCGTCATCGATCATATTCATGCAATCGGACCGATTGTCCGTATTGAAGTGATTCGTCAGGACATTCAGGAACCGCTCGAAATCGAACTTACAAAAGACCAATTTAATCAGCTTTCTTTAAAAAAGGGAGATATTGTGTTTGTTCGTCCAAAAGAGTTGAAAGTTTTTGTTGACTATATGGCCGGAATCTGAAAAATGTAAGGGAATCATACTAATAAGAACTCCCTTTATGAAAGAGAAAAAATGTAAAAAATATGGTCCGGAACCGAATCAAGGTTTCGGGCCATATTCTTTTTAAAAAGTAATAAGTGCCTTTTTTTGACAACACCAAACCTATTGACTATCATAAGTTGTGGTTCTTCTATACTAATAATTGGATAGATTATCATGTGGGAGTTTGTCGTTTTACTAGAAGGAACTTGTCAAATATTGGTCTATATATCTCGTCTGAATGTCGAAAAAATATGTTTAATGTTAAAAATGAAATATAAATGTAATATTGCTATTACGTATTTGACAAAAAGCGGTGATATACTACGTATTAGGTAATGAGCTCAAAGAAATTCTGTATTTTATGTAATATGAAATCAATCCTAGAAAAGTACATAATGCTTTTAAAAAATAGAGAAGAGATTCCTGTGGTTCAATTTGATTGCTATTTTCTTAGATAGAAAGAAGTGGGTCAATTGAATTGCTAGGGAAGAAAGTAGGGGAAATGAGTTTGAAGAAAAAGTTAATCGTATTAAATACCACTATTATGCTCGGTTTAGGAAGCATTTTTGCCGCACCGATGGTCAATGCGGAATCTGTTTCAGATATTCAATCACAACGTGCCGGAATTCAATCCGATATTTCAGATGCTGAAAAAGTCATTCAGGACTTACAGAAAGAGCAAGCGAAAATGGATTCCCGGATTAAAGAAATCGTTAATGCAATGGAAGAAAACGATAAAAAAATCAAGAAAACCAATATAGAAGTAACTGAAACGGAAAAAGATATTGATTCATTGAAAAAAGAAATTACTGCTTTAGAGGAAAGAATTGCAAAACGCGAAGAAATCCTAAAGGAGCGTGCCCTTTCTTTCCAAGAGAGCGGCGGTGACGTTAATTACCTTGAAGTAGTTTTAGGATCTACTAGTTTCCGTGATCTTGTTGACCGTGTAGGAGCAGTTGCGGCTATCGTTGAAGCAGATCAGGAGATTCTTACTCAGCAAGAAGCGGATAAAGCTGAGCTAGAAGCAAAACATGAAGAAGTAGAGAAGAAATTACAAAGCCTTAAAGAGATGCAAGTTGACCTAAAAGGTATGAAATCTCAAATTAAGGAACAAAAAGCAGCTAGTGTAAAAATGAAATCTAAACTTGAAAAGAAACAGTCTGAAACAGAAGCTCTTAAAAAGGCCCTACAAAATGAAGATGCAGATTTAGCGGGCAAATTAGCAACGATTCGTGAAAACATTAAAAAAGAAGAAGAACGTAAAGCGGCTGAAAAGGCCGAACTAAACCGTGTGGCGGAAGAAGTTCAGAAAACTTCTACTAACCATGTAGATGATCATGTAGATGATCATGTAGATAGCAATGTAGCGCCTTCTACTAGTTCTTCTAAAAATGAATCTTCATCAAGTTCACCAAAAAGTTCACCAAAAAATAATGTTTCAACAACTCCAAAGAGTGAAAGCAAGGCTACAGCAGCGCCAAGCACAGCTAACGTAGGTTCTGCAATCACAGCAGGTTATAAATACATCGGTAATTCAACATATGTTTTCGGTGGCGGAAGAACGGCATCCGACATTGCTAACGGCCGATTCGATTGTTCAGCATTTGTTGCATGGGCTTACAAACAAGCGGGTGTTAATCTACCACCAAGCACTGGTGCCTTGACAGGTGCAGGAAAGCAAGTTTCAAAAAGCCAGATGCAACCGGGAGATTTAGTATTCTTCAACACGTATAAAACTGATGGACACGTTGGTATTTACGTTGGAGGAGGCAAGTTCATTGGCTCTCAAAGTTCAACAGGAGTGGCTGTTGCTAACATGAGCAGCGGATATTGGGCAAGTAAATTCAATGGCCGTGTAGTTCGGGTGAAATAATAGTGTCTTAATGGGCAGGGTGATGATCACCCTGCCCATTTTTTATAAAAAATACGGATAAAAACAAAAAAAGTGAAACTTATTTTGATTAATATCGTAAATACTATTAAGATGAAATAAGGATAGGTGATGTGGATTTAACTTGTAAACTTACTGACATTTAATGAAACAACATTCCTACTACTAAAAAATGGAGGCAAAAAACACATGATGAAAAAAATTATGGCTGCTTTACTAACTATCACATTAGCTTTCTCGCCAGTTGGTGCGTATGTATTCCAGGACCATTCACAATCCGCCGATGCAAGGGGTTATAAATCCGGGAAAAGAAGCTTCAACAATAATAACTCGAATAACAATACGAATAACAACTCGAATTTCCAAAATAAACAAACGAATAAATCCGATGCAAATACAAACAAAGCGAAAACCGATACAAAAAGCGGCAACTCATTTACTAAGGGCGGCTTAATGAAAGGAATCATGCTTGGAGGGCTTGCAGGTTTACTTTTTGGTAGCCTATTTGCCAATATGGGAGCTCTTGGTTCCATTCTTGGACTATTAGTCAACGTTATTGCGATCGTTGCCATCGTGGTCATTATCCGCAAGATTTTCGTTTACTTCCAAGATAAGAAGAAAAAAGAGGATCCAAACCCATGGAGAGGCTAAGAATTTCCGAACAAGATATCATTAATGCAGTATGTGTATACATTGCTCGTAAAAAGCAGGTCGAGCCCAATGAAGTGGAAGTTGAATTGATGTATGATGATGATTATGGCTTCTCAGCTGAAACGTTCGTTGATGGCAGGAAGCAAGTATTGATCACGATCAACTTGATCGAAGCGCTTCGATTATGGCTGGATGAATACTTAAATATCGACCCATATTCAGGCATTGAGCTTGTCTTGGATGACGAAGAAGGCATAGTCGCCTTAATAAGCGAAAGCAATAACTAAGCAAAAAAAGGATGTTCCTAGGGGAGCATCCTTTTTTTCTATTTTAGAGGCCAAGTTATATTGGAAAGAATCAGATTATGGAAAAGTGGTGAGCGTCAGTTGTCAAAAGGGTACTAGACTAGTAGGATGAGTGTAAGTATATGGAATCTAAGAGGAGGAAAGAAGATGGAATCCTATATAAAAGACCAGATGTTTTTAAATGAAGAGGCTATAATCTTTGGCAATGATATCATTGAAGCAATGATCGTTCCAGCTTTGGGAAGTAATCTACTATCGCTAAAATCCAAGAAAAAAGATGTAGATATATTGAGGACTCCAAAGTCGTTGGAAGACTATAAAAAAGTGCCAATCCTATATGGCATGCCAATCCTGTTCCCGCCTAACCGGATAGAGGATGGGACCTTTACCTATAAGGAAATAACCTATACATTTCCGGTAAATGAATGGGAAAAGCACAATCATATACATGGTTTCTTGCATGATAAGCCTTGGAAGGTCCTAAAAAGAGAGGCAGGCAAGGAGGGAGTCGTAATCGTTACCGAGTTTTTGAGCAGTGATTATCCATCCATGTATCCACATTTTCCTCATGAGTTCAAAGTGAACATGACGTATATAGTAAAGGAAGAGAGACTGGATATCCAGATGAGCATTCACAATATCGGTCGCAAGTCATTTCCGTGGGGTGCAGGGTATCATACGATCTTCAATTTTCCGTTTATAGCAAGAAATGACTATTCGGATTGCGAGATTTCTTTGCCCGTAAATAAACAGTGGGAGCTGAATGGCAGGTCATTGCCGACTGGGAAATACATCACTTTGCCAAATAAGGATGAAATTCAAAGGAGAATAATAGGAGAGGGACGGGAATATGATGACATTTTTAGCCATGATGAGGAAAACAACCGAATAAATGAAGCTGTTTTAACCGATCCGAAAGCCGGTATACAAGTGCGTTATCAAGCGGATCGTCAGTTTAAATATTGGGTACTATTCAATGAGGATGGTTTCTTGTGTCCCGAGCCTTACACCTGGATCACGAATGCCCCCAATTTGAAGTTACCAGCGGAAGTGACGGGATTGCAAGAGTTGCAACAAGGTGAATCCATACACCTGGATACAAAAATCATACTGCACGAAATATAGAAAACGCCCGGGCATATTAATGCCTGGGCGTTTTCTCGTTAAGCTCTCTTCCGCATCCAAAGCGGGTAGAGAACAAAGCCAAGAACATATAAATAGATACCTAACATGAACGTTTCCATGTCGGCTGTGCCTGTCTTGATGACCCATATGGAGTATATCAATGCCAGGAAGGTGATGATACCGTCGCGGGTCCTGGAACCCTTCATGATATCGTATGTTTCTCCAGTCAAAACCAATTTAAATTGATACAGGGTTGATACGAGATAAGGGACCAAATAAGCAAGCGTTGCAACGATCATGGAAAATTTGTATGCCACTAAGATGGTTCCCGAAATAGTGGAAAATAAGAACAGTTGTGTCATCAAATTCGTTACCGTCATGGAGCGTACCGGCGTTCCATTTTTATTTGCCTTTGCAAAGTAAGCTGGGAATATATCCGATTTCGCTGCTTGATAGGGAACCTCCGATGCAACGACGACCCAACCTATCGTGGAACCTAATAAGCAAATGACAGCAAGTGCCCCCATTAGATATGTGCCGCTGGAACCGGTCACAGTCTGTAAGGCATCGACCAGTGGTTTTTGAGATGCCCTCAATTCCTCTTGCGATAAAGCACCCATCGTCAAGATCGTAATCCCGATATAAATGGCAACAGCGATAAGCAAGCCGATGATCGTCGCCTTTTTGACATCATTTTGTGATTTCGCACGGTTTGAAAGCATAACGGCTGCCTCGATGCCGATGAATGCCCATAAGGTGGATATCGCTGCATTGTTAATTTGGGAACCTAAGGAAAATGCTGTACCCGCTTCATTATAAAATTCAGCACCGTCTCCCAGGTTAGAAGAATCAAAGATGAAAATAGTAACGATGATGAAGAATAAGAAGCCAATCACTTTTGTGACGGTTGCCACAAGGTTAAGTTTACCAGCACCATTAAAACTTCTGACTAAAATGAAATGTATGCCCCAAAGTGCCAAGCTACAAACCCCGAAGGTTAATGCCTTACCAAGTTCAAGGTCAAATGATCCTGCTGTATAGAGCACTTTCGTACTGTGCATGACGGGGAAAAACGTCGATAAATAGCCTGCGAATGATATGATGACGGAGGCTGTGGCTGCCCAGTTAGCTGCCCAATATCCCCAGGCCATGCTATATCCAGCAAATCTTCCTTTTACAGGGGATTTGAATAATGATTGTGCATAACTTTGTGGTCCTGCTTTCAAATCGGGTTTTCTCACAGCCAAGTTACCGAAAACGAGTGCTATTAAAAATACACCCAAGCCTGTGACAATCCACGCCATCGTGGCTCCCAACGGACTTGATACTTGCGCCAATTGGGCGGGAAGCATGAAGATACCGCCGCCCACCATATTGCCAACTACAAATGTGGTTAGGATCAGCAATCCCCATTTATTATTTTTCATATTTAAAATCGAACCTTTCTATAGGACAATGATTGTAATGTTCAACGTAAAACTTATTTTAAAATAGTATATCGTAAATAGTTTAGTTTGGTAAAGTGCTAAATAGAAAGAATGAAATATACGAATTAGTCGGAATATTATAAAATGACATTGACAAATAACGAAAGACGGATTATAGTAATAATACCAAGTTTGTAGGTAAGGATAATAAAGTATATTTCAGAGCCTTTTTAGCCATCATCTTTTCCTTCTTGCTATGATGACAAGTAACTCTCATAATGCCGATTAGTCAACTAAAGGCACCTTTCCATCTACTATTAGATAAAAGGTGCCTTTATCTTTGGGAAAAGAAGCGAAGGATGAATTGATTGACCGCCAGCACAGAAAGCGTTAAAGGGAGAACGTTCCTTTATCATCGGTTTTCTTCATAAACATTATTCAAGGGGGACCATTATGGAAAAAAAAGAGGAGTTAAAAATCAAACATATCATTTCCAGCTTGGAAGGACTGCAATATGGATCGGTGATCATAACCGTGCATGATGGGGAAATCACTCAAGTGGACACCACAGAAAAGAAGCGGTTTCCAATAGTGAAGGGAAGACCAATGAAAGCAAGATAAGATCATAATGTACTTGAAAAGGAGCTTTCTCATCGAATGCTCTTTTTTATTTGGATTTGATGACTTTTGGGTTCTATCTTGAAAATAAATCAATAAAGCATATATAGAAGATAGTGATGCTTTTACATGGTAGAATTAGTAAGACGTTACATAATTAATGAACCGTGAGAAGGGAAGGATTAACCATGTCTTTACAAACCATTGAACACAAGATTTTGGATGCAGTGGGAACATTTGATGGACGCATTGCTTATAAAATTGAAAATAGTGATGGGGAATTCATCGCATATCATGAGGATGAATCTTTCCAATCAGCCAGTTTGATTAAAATTCCGATGATCATTGAAGGATATCGTCAGAGCGAAGAAAAGAAGATTTACTTGAATCAGCCGGTGACGATCCCACCTGAAGAAGTGACTGGTGGTTCAGGGGTCCTGCATGTTCTATCGAATAAAATTTTTTTAACGGTTGAAGACCTTTTGTCATTGATGATTACAGTTTCCGATAATACGTCCACCAATATGATGATGACCTTGCTTGGCCAAGATGAAATTAATAAGTGTATAAAGGACCTTGGACTTAAACAGACAATGCTTCAACGGAAAATGCAGGATTTCAAAGCACTGAAAGAAGGACGGGATAATACCATCTCCGCAGCGGATACCATCACCTGTCTGAAGGCGATACATACTGGGGACTTTTTAAAGAAAGAGAACCAGGAAAAAATATTGCGTGTAATGGATAATCAGCAGTTAAGGGATAAGCTTCCGTCACAAATGGGTAAAGGTGTGAAAGTGGCAAGTAAAACGGGGGGGATTCGTGGAGTCGCCCATGATTGTGCGATCATCCGTTCAGAAAAACAAACCGTCTACGCCGCAGTCCTGACTGAGGACATGAAGACCGAGGAAGAAAGCCGTCGAGTCATCAGTCAAATAGGAAAGTGGATTTACGAAGACATGATGGGGGAAGCTTAAAGCTCCTAGTACACTTTCGATTTCCCCTTTTTGTCAGACTAATAATTTCATTGAGTGCCCACTTTTGTTGCAGCTACAAAAGTGGTGAGCGAAAAAGAAACGGAGCGGTACGATGAAAAAGTGGATAAAGCTTGGCGGTATGGGGATGGTCGTGCTACTCGTATATTTTGGAATCTTACATATGAAGATCATGGAAAGCAGCCATCAGCCAATCCCTGAAGATGCGGGATACCTTATCGTTTTAGGGGCAAGAGTAAAAGGGGCTGTTCCATCTTTATCATTACAATACCGGATTGATAGGGCAGCAGACTATTTAAAATTGAATGGAAGTACGGTGGCCATCGTCTCTGGTGGCAGAGGTCCAGGAGAAGACATTTCAGAAGCTGAGGCAATGAAACAAGGGCTTATCAACCAGGGAATTGAAGAAGGAAGAATCATCATGGAGGACGAATCTACATCAACCAGTGAAAATATTGCTTTCTCGAAAGAGTTCATTCCGGATCCTTCATCGATTGGATTGATTGTGTCGAATGATTTTCATCTTTATCGAGCCGTGAAAATGGCTGAAAGAGAAGGATTGAAAGTGACAGGGGTTCCTGCAAAGACGCCGCGAATCGCTTTAGTGAAATCATATATCCGTGAATACTTGGCCATAACAAAGTACTATTTGACCCAACTGTTTTGAGACGTTCATCCAATCTTTATGAAATGCCCCCTCGTGAAAAGGCGGGCATTTCAAATTCACTCGACTTCCACTACTATATTAGGCACCTCCCAAAACTCATTCTCTTGATAGATTTGTTCAATCGTCTTATAAACAGGGTATCCAATATAGGAAACCTCCACTTTTTCTTCAGCATCGACTTCTTCTATATCTATATCATCAACAAAACCAAGTTGATCATCGATCTCCATTAAATAAAAGCCAAGCGCTTCATAATCGCTACTGGCGGCAATGACCTTACTATCGAATCCTCTATTCGAGACCTTATAATATTTCATTAATAAACCTCCTATGTTGTTTAATCTGTACGAAAGTAAAAGAACGGTTTCTTATACTCTGATATACCCCTAATTAAAAATCTAAATCATATAATTGGAAAAAAATGTGAAAAATCAAGATAAGGGATAACTCTTAAATAATTGTTTGCTAGTAGGCATTTATAAAATAACAAATTTAATTTATCTGCAGTGTAGTTGCTATTTTTATCATTTCGTGTTATTCTAAGTAAGAATTGTTTTTGGTAATGAAAAAAGGTATTAGTATCTTCTTGAAAAATCAAAAATAGTAATACAATGTGTGTTATGCACTAGGAGGCAACAAAAATGGAACAAGGTACAGTTAAATGGTTTAATGCAGAAAAAGGTTTTGGATTTATCGAACGTGAAAACGGAGACGACGTATTCGTACATTTCTCAGCTATCCAAAGCGAAGGTTTCAAATCTTTAGACGAAGGTCAAAAAGTAACTTTTGACGTTGAGCAAGGTGCTCGTGGAGCTCAAGCAGCTAACGTTCAAAAAGCTTAATTTTAAAACTAAATCGTAACCTATATGAACAGACTCCCCTCGGGGAGTCTGTTCTTTGTCGTCATTTATACATATAAAAAAAGCCCTACTCCGTTTAAGAGTAAGGGGAATCATTGCATACGAAAAAAAGTGAAAGCTTATGCTTTCTCCAGTTCTTCTTCAAAGAAAAATGTTGTTGGATGTTCTTTGACTGTATAAGAATATCTTTTCATGTTTTTTACATATGCCCATTTACTAATTGTCACTAATTCATCAGTTTCAAGGATCGTTACGGTTTCGCCACTATTGTATTTATTACTTTTCAATTTATGCACCCTCTTTACTAATAGTATAACATATTTCACGGCAGAAAATGTGTCCAAGATATTCCAAAGGGGTCATTAGTGGAAAGAATCCTTCTATATCATGTAGACTATGAAGAACTTTACTATTTTATTCGAAGTAATTTATTCATTAGAAAGGGCATACAATTATGCTGTAATAACAGTTAGTCTTTGAGACGATCAAGGGATTTAGATGTAAAAAGAATTCTATTTATAGTCGAAATATTTAAATAATGTTTGACCTATAAGAATTATCATACTATAATTTTGTTAATTACATATCGAGTGAGCGACGAAAAGAAACCCATTAAACCGGTCTCCCTGTTATATAGAGAATCAGTGGTTGGTGAAAACTGATACAAAGACTAGGTGAATTTCATTCTTGGAGCTTTTTTATACTGCAAAAGAGAAAGTGGTATAAAACGGGTTAAACCGTTATTTTAACAAGTGGGAAACAAGTGTTGTTTCCAATTAGGGTGGTACCGCGTGAAGCCACGTCCCTATCGTTACAGATAGAGACGTGGCTTTTTTTGTCTTTGATTTGTTGATTAGGGAACCATAATAAAAAGGGATAGGTAGGGTTAGTATGCAAACAACAGAGCAATGGTCATCGAAGATTGGTTTTATTTTATCCGCAGCTGGATCAGCGATAGGGGTAGGTGCCATATGGAAGCTCCCATATGTTACTGGGATGAGTGGAGGAGGGGCATTCTTTCTTCTTTTTATTCTCTTTTCATTGTTTATGGGTTTTCCCTTATTATTGGCTGAATTTATTATAGGCAGGAGTACACAAAAGGAAGCCATCAGTGCGTATCGTAGTTTAGCTCCTCATAGCAACTGGCATTGGATTGGAAGATTAGGGGTATTCACCTGTTTTCTTCTCTTGTCTTTCTATAGCGTAATTGGTGGATGGATTGTGATCTATTTCGCCAAAGGTCTGTTCGGTGGAATAATTAGTGAGGGTGCAGATTATGGTTCAGTATTTAACGGGACAATCGGCAATCCGTTGTTGGTCCTTGTAGCTCAATTTGTCTTCCTAGCCATTACCGTATTGGTTGTAGCGAAAGGGATTCAAAATGGAATCGAAAAAGTGAGTAAAATATTGATGCCTGCTTTATTTCTTCTTTTTATTGTACTGATCATCCGCTCCCTTACATTAGATAACGCTCTAGAAGGCGTCAAATTCTTTCTAGCACCTGATTTTTCTAGCATGACTTCTCAAAGTGTCCTATTTGCGATGGGGCAGGCTTTCTTCTCCTTAAGTGTAGGGGTGTCGGTGATGGTGACTTATAGTTCCTACCTTTCAAAAAAGGAAAGCTTAATCCAACCGGCCATATCCATCGTCGCGATGAATCTATTGATTGCCTTATTAGCAGGATTGGCCATTTTCCCAGCTGTTTTTTCATTAGGGTTAGAGCCAGCCGAAGGACCGGGTTTGCTGTTCGTTGTATTGCCGGCGGTGTTTGACCAAATCGTGTTTGGAGAAGTTTTCTTATTAGGGTTTTTAGCCTTATTCCTATTTGCCACATTAACGTCGGCCTTCTCCATGTTGGAAATCATCGTGGCAGCCATCGTTAAAGGAAAAGAGGAGAAGAGAACCAAATATGCCTATATCATCGGAATCTTAATCTTTGCAGTAGGCATTCCCTCTGCATTATCCTATAGTACTTTTTCTGATCTCTTAATCTTCTCGAAGAACTTGTTCGATTCAGCCGATTATTTAGTCAGCAACATATTAATGCCGCTCGGCGTGCTATTAATCTCGATCTTCGTTTCATATAAAATTAAGAAAAGTACCTTGAGAGAGGAACTATTACAGCATTCTCGCCTAGGCGCCCAGGCATTTAATATATGGTTCTTTATCATGAGGTTCATCATTCCTCTGGTTATTATCATCGTGTTCCTTGATGTCACTGGGATACTGGATAGGGTAGTGGGGTTGTTTTAATTAGTAGGATTAATGGTTGTATGGTGCAGAACCATTCTATCTTTTCTCCCGAGGGTTAATATTATATAGAATTAATTGGTCTTTTGGTGGGTTGACGGAAATGGCAGAAGTGTACGACTCAAAATCGTGTTCCTTTTGGAGTGTCGGTTCGACCCCTGCCACCGGTATCAATACATCGCTTGCCAATGCGGTGATATCAACGTTCTCTACTTCGGTAGGGGGCGTTTTTTATTTGTCCGGAATATACTACCTGGCGCTAAATATCGTGCGCGGTCAATCATACGCGATATTTATGGCGCGTCGTAGCAATCGTTTAGAACCAAACGAAATCAAAGTTGTAGCATCCGATATTATCCCCGATAGGTTCAATTTTGACGAACTTCTGTACCTATTCCTTCACGACGCAAACCTGCGTAATTTAAGATCACATACTCTCCGTTATTGCCAAAACGAATTAACCTCGTTTAGAAAGTCGCTCGGAGAATTAGAGTTCGATTTAACCCAGCGAATATAAGGGCGGAACATATTTCTGCATTTATAGCGTATATAAAGGACGTTAAGGGGCTGAAAGTAACCTCAATCAATACGAGGCTCCGAGCAGTTCGCGCTTTCTTCAATTATGCGTATGCCAATGATTATATAGCGAAAAGTCCTTGCAGAAATCTTAAATTGCTTAGAGATAGGAGAGCAGTTATTGAGAGCTTACTCGCGAGCAAATTAATAAGATTCTCAATAAACCGGATTTAAAGACGTTCATCGGCGTTAGAGATTATACTATTCTCTTTTTATTGTTAGAAACTGGGATTATAGCGAATGAACTGATCGGTATTAGTGTGGATGACATCTGTTGTGAGGATTCTACAATCCTCATTCGCAATACTAAAGGCCACCGAGAGCGCTTAGTCCTGTTTCAATCCAAAATGAAAACGCAGTTAAAAAAGTACCTTGTAATAAGGGGCCAATGTGATACAGACTCATTGTTTGTAACGTTAGAAAACACACCACTTTCAAAGTGGCAACTCCAAAATCGTGTATCATACTACGGCAAGAAAGCGAAGATAAACAATGTTCGTGTTAGTTGTCATACATTCCGTCATACTTTCGCAAAAATTAGTGTAAAGCAGGGTGCTGGCATATTTGAGTTACAGCAAATCCTCGGACATACTTCGATGGAAATTGGTCCGAGTCTATGTGAATCTCTATTGTAATGACGTTAAAGAGAAACATAAGCAATTTTCACCGTTAAAGTATGTGCGTTAACATCAATGTTAAATACGGACAAATAAAAAAGCCACTCCCATAATGTTAAGTATTGGTAGCACTTAACGGGAATGACTTCGCCTGCATATCGACACAGGTAACTACTTCTATTATAACAAGGCCCAGCGCTTTATTTCAAGGGGTTTGTTTAGACATGAAACCGTTATCCTTCACAGGCATTTTCCCGACGTGGAAAGCCTAGTAATACGTCGTTAAACTAACCTTGACCGGTAAGCCTCCCGCCAATGCAATAAAGTGAGCGCGTCACATAAACAACGATCCTTCTGCGTTGGTGGCGGTCTAGGTGAGGACTACCAGCGAAAGCGAAAGGTCCGGGCGGGTTATCGTTGGCGTTAAGGCGCTAGGGTGCTGCGGCAGGGTTAAAACCACGTACAGGGGCGGATATTGTACGAGCTGCAGTCGGTCGAAAGATCGGAGGTCACAGAAGGGCTTTACGACGGATACCAAACGACGGTGACGTAAGTATTTCGACTTTGCTTCTATATGCCGACATTGCCTTCCGCTTTGTCTGCGTATAGGGGCGAAGACTGCTCCCATCCGTTTCCAAGCCCCAAGCCTCTGGCTCAGTAAGTTATTTCGCAGAATTATGACGAAAAGATAGATTGATCTTGGAGGAGGACAAAGCCTCGGAGCGAGCAGCGGTCAGGCAAGCGATAGCGCGGCAGGGTATTACATCGTTTGACTCTCGAAAAATAGGTGCCTTTTTGGGGACATATACGGCAAATTAGGTGCTATTTCAGGGACAAGCGAAAAGTGGCGAAAACCCTTTCGGCTGTAGGCGTGAAGACGTTTTTTGAAGTTCCCCATCTATCTTAGTCAGTAATAATAAGAGACTGCCGTCCTACCGTCCGGCCAACTTCTTTATTCGAAAAAGAGATATAAGTAAGGACCGTCGAAAAAGGGTATGGTTGGCGGACGAATGAAATGAGGACGCAAGGTTTTTCTCGTTAGTTCAGCCGGAACCCTTCGCAAGTCTTAGTCGGCAAAGTCCGCCTGTAAGCATTTTCGTATACTGGACCGTCCTAACCTTCTAAGATTACACCAGGGAAGCTACTGCGAGTAATGGACGGATTGGACGCAGATCTTAGGATAAATTAGGATTCAGTGTAAACTTCGCAAGAATCAGCTTCCAGGCTTACGGAGAGAGAAACCGTCAAGGCTCCGTCCTGTTTACATTCCGTTACATATCACTGATTAATCGCGTATTCTCCGTGGATCAACGAATCGTTCGATATACACCTACAAACTGCCTCAGATGGACATCCGGCTCAAACACTTTCACAATCCTTCAAAATCGGTAGCTTTACGGCGTTTTACCTTTTTCCTCGGAATGGAACCGGCCTTGCGGCGCCAGGATGTCGCATCTTAAAGTTACGGAAAATTAGCGCTATAATCGGCTGCTGAGGATTGAGAAAAGTTGCGATTTTTTCGCGTTTTTGGCCTAGAACATGCGCCTCAGACGAACGCCATTCAAACATTTTCGAAATCATAAAATCGTTGGTCAAAGCCGGTAGTTTTTCGAAGTCTAAATCTAAATAACTCAATATGAATGGAATTCTTTAAAATTACTAGAGTGTTGGACCTTTATTTAGATAAAGTGTAAATGTATAATATAATTAGTTAAAATAAGGTAAATGGATTTAAGTCGATAGACCTAAGTGATTACAAATATATGCAATTTGTCCAAACGATTCACAAGGCAATGGGAGATAAGTTGATGATAGGTTAGCTTAAAAAAGAGCTGGTAAAATTCGATTAAAAATAGACTGGGGCGGTTTGAATGGATAGAGAACAATTAGTTGAAAAAATAAAAGATTTAGGAATGAATCCTGATAATCTAACAAGTGATAACATGAATAAATTAATTGAAATGCAGATCAAAGGTGAATTTGGTAAAGATGTTTTTAAAGATTTTGTAAAAGAAAACAATACAACGTTTAAAACCTTTGTAGAGGGATTAGACAATATTACTAAAATACATGAGTATTCAAGTAATACATACTTACGAACGCTAAGATGGCTTGTCGAAGATTTAAGGAAAGAAGCTGTAAAAGAAAATACTACTTACGAGGAAAAAGAGAGAATTAATAAAAATATAGTTGATATACTTAATCGATTAGAAAAAGAATCCAAAGATAATAAAGAACACGGGCTCAAGTTTGGAACATTAGTGGCTGGTGTTGCCGTTGTAGGGATTGGTGCTGGTCTCTGGGTTTTTACAAAGAATCCAGAATTACTAAAAAAGGGTACTCAGATGATTGTCCAAAATACTGTTAAACAAATATTATAATATTCAGACTCATCTTCCTTTAAATGCCGATTAAATTCGGTTTTTTTATGTTCTTTTAGTGTCATAACTTAAAAGTATTGACACCGATTTGCTAACTCGCTAAAATAAAGGTATCAAAAGGTGTCGTAACTTAGGGCCATAAGTGATACCGGAATTGAGGCGGATTTTATGAAGTATGGATATGCTAGGATATCAACAGTTGGACAGGATTTGCAGGCGCAAGAGAATGCGCTGAAAGCAGAAGGTTGCGGTAAGATATACGCGGAGAAGTTCACGGGTACGAATACAGAACGCCCACAGTTCCAGGCGCTACTTAGCGAACTAAAAGAAGGAGATACGCTGGTAGTTACGAAGCTAGACCGTTTTGCTCGTTCTATGACGCAGGGGAGCGAGCTAGTAACGGAGTTAATCAATAGAGGGATACGAGTACATATATTAAATATTGGACTTATGGATAACACTCCGGCAAGCAAGCTAATTCGAAATATATTCTTCTCGTTTGCAGAGTTTGAACGTGATCTTATTATCGAACGTACGCAAGAAGGAAAGGCGATAGCAAGGCAGAGTCCTGACTTTCGCGAAGGAAGACCAAAGAAGTATGGAAAGAAACAGATTGAGCATGCTTTAAGTCTGCTAGAAACACATTCATATAAGCAAGTCGAAACAATGACAGGAATTTCGAAGAGTACGTTAATAAGGGCGAAGAGGGGACGTTGACAGGGCGGCCTCTTTTTTTCGTGATTCTCCCAAAGCCCCGCCCTAAATGCTCTTTTTCTGCTGCCAGACTAACGCCGACACCGAAAAATCACTTTCACTTTACACTGCTTCACACAAAATTAACGCATCCAGAAACACATGGTTCTATCCTCTGGTGAAAGAAAACAGTCGAGGAGATAACGATTTGCAAGTTGTGTATCAAGGGGAAAAGTAGGATATTAATTCCTATAAGAGTTAATGATGGGAAAAATGTTTTATTGATAGTATAATAAACCTATTATACGGGGGTGAAGGGTATGTCATTGATAGCAGAGTTACAAGATATGAAAAACTTATATACAAAATTAAGAGAGCATCTATATTCCTATCCGGATCATTATACTGCTTCTGAGGAAGAGTATTTGATGAGGACTCCATGGATTGATTCAACCGTTTACAAACAATTTAGAGAGGGTTTGGCTGATATTAACGATTATTTAGATTCAACTTTATTGGCCGATATCCTAGACCTTTTAGACGAAAGTTCTAATTTAAGCAAGTATGTGGCTTTTAATTCTCAAAGTTACCAGATGGATTTTATCCAAGAGCAAATGGATGCGTATGAAGAGAAATTAGATGCCTACCAAGAACAGGCGGCTAGTTTAGCCTCAGAAAAAGAACAAGAAATTTGGGATGAAGCTGAGCAGGATGTTCGAGCACTTTTCGAAGACTTATTGCCAAAAATATTTTAACTTTATGCCGAGGTGAGAGCCTCGGCTTTCTTTTTTGTCGTCCGTGTGACATCGAACTCACAAGGCGTTAGGGTTCCGTGAACTGAAAGGCTTCGCCCGTCCAGCCGTCGAAAAGGTACGGAAAGGAGGTCGGTCGTATGAAGGAGATAACGCGAGGAAGATGCTGCTCATTCTGCGGTAGGACGTTAGAGGACGGCGACCCGGTGATTGTAAATGAATTGAGGATTGTTACACACGTTAGTTGCCCGATTCCGGTCTTGAGCTGATTCGGTCGGAAGGTACGGGGATGAATAGGCTCTGTTAAAGGTAAGGGTTGATTTTTCGTAGGGTGCTATCGCCGGTAGAAGTTTGTAAAGAATTGTACTTTAATTATCGGCTGCTTTAGCTTATTAATAGTAAGACAATAAGTCGATAGAAAATCTATTGGCTTTTTCTACGTATTCGGAAGATTATACGCAACACAGGTCGCCCTCACCGGCGGTCTTTTTATTTATACGAAAGGAAGGGCGTGCAACGAGGCTGACGGAATTTGGGGTGCCATTCGAAAAAGGCGATCGTGCTATTCGAAGGCCTATGATGCGAAGGAGCTGCCGGAGCTTAATTCGGAAAAATCAACGGGCTCGCTTCGGCGGGCCTTTTTAATTTAAGGAGGAAAACGGAATGGATAAATCAGAATTAATTAAGGCGGTTGCGGCGGACACCGGACTGACGCAGAAGGACGTTCGAAAAATGGTGGCGTCGCTTGAGAAAACAATTACCGAAACGCTGGAGGCCGGCGAAGAAGTTCGTCTGATCGGCTTCATGACAGTAAAGCCGGTAGCAAAGAAAGCTCGTAAGGGGCGCAATCCTGTTAGTGGGGCTCCGGTAAATATTCCGAACAAGCTCGGTCTGGCTATAGAGGCAGGGCAAAAACCTAAAGGACGCTGTTAGCGCGTTGAAGTACGAGGGTTACCAAAAAATAGGATGTTTCTGAGGACGATTTCTCGCGAATTAGAAAAGTTTCGCGGGTAGTCGTCCATTAATTGCGTTCTGATAGCCTAAAGTTTGTTGAATATATACTAAAATTAAAGTAAAATATAGTGAAAAAGTAGGATATGCGATTTAGTCGAAATAGGAGGCTTATCTATGGATACGAGACAGGAAACGATTAAACTTGCGGGCTGGGGTCGTAAAAAGGCAATGCAGAAACAGATAGAACTTATTGAGAACGGATTGGCGGACGGTGAAAAGTTATTAGGTGTAGCAGCTTCTTTTCCTAAGCCTGTCGAGCAGCTTTACGTCACAGATAAGAGAATAATCGCTCATAAAATTGTGAGCATTATCCAGAACGATAAAATAGACATACCTTTATCTAATATTAGTTCGATTAATACCCGCGTAAAAGGCTTGAAAGCTAGTATCGAAATTGTAACGTCTAACAATGCGGCGGAAATCCAGGGAATGCACATCCACATTGCGAATGAGATAAAGACGTTAGTTGACTCGCTTATCGCAGGTAATTCTAAACCCGCAGTGCAGAGCGACTTTGCCGATCAGATTAAAAAGCTGGCGGAACTGAGGGATAGCGGAATATTGACCGAAGCAGAGTTTAGTGCCAAAAAGTCACAGTTACTCGGCCTTTAAAAAGGAGCTTTCCATTACGGTGAGCTCCTTTTTAATAGAATAATTATTCTAGCAACTCGGCAAAGTGTGCGAAGATTTAAGTTGCATTTCGGTGTCCGGGCATGTAAAATTGCGTATAAGTGATACAATCGTATGTAATGAATTTATTCCGAAAATAATTCCGAATTATATAATGTTGATATCATCGTTCTCTACATGGTTAGGGTTACGGAGATATTTACCGACACGACTCAAAATCGTGTCCCTCTGGAGTGCCGGTTCGACCCGACCACCAGTATCAAAACTTTCGTTTGGTATATCATCAATTAAACGAATATAATATACCGTCAAAAAAAATGTTTCTCACATTGTGGGAAGCGTTTTTTTCTTTGTCTATTAAAAAGTTATATTAATACCTTATAACTTTACCTAGGAACAAATACAAGAACATGGAATTCGTTATGCATACTTACAAGGGCATAAAGGTTGTTTCTATCAATACACGTTTAAGGGCATTACGAAAGAAGAAATATATTTCTATTTCCATAGTTGATATTCAATGGGAAGAAAGACTTTTGAGGATAAGAAACGCTAAGACATTTAGAGAAAGGCTTGTACCGATTCAAAGCGAAATGAAGAAGCAGTTAAAAAAATATATTGTAGTAAGGGGAAGCCTAGATAGTGCCGCTTTGCTTGTTTCTATCGATGGTAAACCTATTACTAGGAAAGGTATTCAACAAAGAATCCGTATTTATGTGGAAAAGTCCAAGATAAAGGGATATTCGGTTTAGTCCTCATACGTTCCGACATACATTGCAAAATTAAGTGTTCAGCAAGGGGTAAATATATTTGAACTACAAATGATTTTAGGACACACAAGCATGGAAAAATGTAAAAGTGTACGTTAACCTTTTTGGAAGTGAGGTAAGAGAACGACATTAGGATTTCACACCATTAAAAGTGCTAGTAAAAAAAATAGATAAATAGAAAAAGCCACGCGTTTGCACCTCGTGTAATCTGATTAATTCAGATTTAGGACGACCTTAAAGTCAACACATTGTTACCTAAATTTGGTATATTTATTAAAGGAATATTTAACTAGATAGTAACAAAAAATAAAAGTTGGTGAGTTACCTTGAATGAATGGATGCCTCTTGTAAGTGCAGGAATTGGCGGGCTAGTTGCTATTATTGTAGTTTTAATTAACCAAGTAATGACACATATAAGATGGAAAGAAGGATTAAAGAGAAAAGGAGAAGATAAGTACATTGATAAGAAATTAGAGGTGTTACATGAGTCTGTGATTGAATTTTTCATAATGGCAAATAAATCATTAGAACTCTCCAGAGTAATAGAAAACGGGGGTAGGAGAAACGTTAGGAAAGATATTAATATTTTAGATAATGAAGTAAGAACCAGAATTGCAAATTCATCTCCATACTTAGATTCTGATTTAGAAGAAAGAGTACACAATGTTTATGAGATTCTTGTCACACTCAGATGGATTGAAGTTGAAGACAAAAGTAATGAAGAAGAAATCATAACAAATTTATTGTGGCTTAATGAAGAACTTCATCTTCTCAAAGAAGATCTGGAAAATATCATGAAGGGATTTCACTCTAAAAAGAAGGATTCCAATGAGCTAAATTGGTTTGTGATATTTTCAACAATACTAAACTTAATACTATTAACTTATATTTTTATATAGTTGTTTGAATTGCATGAGGATGGAGGAGAAAACGTATGATTTTGATATTACAAACTTTGAAGGTATTGTGAAATCTCTCGCTATGTATTTGGAGATAGACGATAGAAAAATTGTTTATTATATAGAGAAAACGACTGTTGCGTCATATTAATGATGTTGTAACGGGGGGAAGCATTGGCGAATGTTTTTCATATGTAAAATCCAAAGTAAGGATAACCCCTTCCAATATCACGAAAATTCACAATGAAGATGAATACATTAATGAGTATATAATCTGAAATTGCTTTAAATATAGTACTTAATAACAAAAGAACCTTAGCTTGAATTTTATGCTAAGGTTCTATTACTTTTCTTTTGCGTTATAAAGCATTATTGAAGCAAGATTTCATAATTGAAAAGATAAGTATAGCCACGTGCTTCCCAGTATGCAGGAACACGTGGCTGATGAGCTTGATAAGCTGTTTAATTTTTATTGATGTGACCAAAACTGTGACCACTCAAAGTTATAGACGCTCAACCCCCATATATATCAGTGAATTTATTAAAACGCCCAATCCCCATTACGGAAGACAGGTTCTGAAGTGCCGTCCTGTTTGATACCATCGATATTCATTTTATCCGAACCAATCATGAAGTCAACATGGGTTAGACTTTCGTTCAGGCCATGTTCCGCCAGTTCTTCGGGGCTCATGTTTTTCCCGCCTTCAAGACAGAATGCATAAGAGCTTCCGATTGCTAAGTGGTTGGATGCATTTTCATCAAATAATGTATTAAAGAATAATACGTTTGATTGGGAAATGGGCGAATTGAATGGGACCAGTGCCACTTCTCCTAGGTAGTGCGAGCCTTCATCCGTTTCGACCAATTGTTTCAGTATTTCTTCTCCTTGTTCAGCCTTCACTTCCGTGATCCGGCCGTCCTTGAACGTCACGGAGAAATGATCGATGATATTGCCGCCGTAACTAAGTGGTTTGGTGCTTGAAACCGTTCCGTTTACGCCTGTTTTCAGTGGAACCGTGAACACTTCTTCCGTTGGCATGTTAGCCATGAATTCATGTCCTTGCTCATTGATGCTGCCAGCTCCGCACCAAAGGTGTTTCTCAGGCAATTCGATGGTTAAATCCGTACCTGGTGCCGTGTAGTGCAATTTTTGGTAATGCTTTTCATTTAAATAATCGACTTTTTCATGAAGCGTATCGTCGTGTTTCTTCCAGGCTTCGACAGGTTCTTTTACATCAACCCGGACTCCTTTAAAGATCGCTTCCCAAAGGGCATCGATGCGTTTCTCTTCAGCTACTTCAGGGAAGACTTTATCAGCCCAAGCTTGTGAAGGGACTGCAACAATGGACCAACTCACTTTATCGGACTGCATATATTGACGCCATTTTTTCAGTGCGGTACCCGATGCCTTTTGGAAGTTGGCGATCCGTTCAGGTTGAACATTTTTCAAAAGGTCAGGACTAGAGGAAATGACCGAGAGAAAAGCTGCGCCATTTTCAGCAAGCTCGATCGTTTCTTTTGCCCGCCATTCTGGATACTCGTTAAATACTTCAGCGGGGGCCATTTCATATTTTGTACGACCGACAATATCGTCATTCCAGTTAACGATGACATTACGTGCGCCGTTTTCATAAGCCTTTTTAACGATGAGGCGAACAAGTTCAGCTCCTTCTAAGGTTGTGTTTACAACGAGATTTTGTCCCTTCTGGATATTGACGCCGACTTTAACGGCCAGTTCTGCGTATTTTTCTAAATTGGTTTGAAATTCATTCATCTTTTAAAACTTCCTTTCTCTTATCTACAGGATAATTGTATCGATAGTTTCTGAAAAAAGAAACTTTTTACACATATGTATCATAAAACGTGGGGGTTCAAATAAATCCGATAAAAAAATAGAGGAGGATGGAAAAGCTGAGTGCAGGGACTCAGCTTCTGTGAACACTCTCACTATTTTTTCAATACATCATGATCTACATAACGTTCGCCGTTGATCTCACTTAATAGGTTAATGGCCACTCTGGCTCCATCACCGGCCGTAACGATGGTATGAACGCTCACGCCTGCACCAGCCCCAGCGGCCCAAATTCCTTCTACAGATGTTTTCCCTAGTGAATCCACGTCATACACCTTTTTAGTCCGAGGCTCTATGCCGTCTTTTGTCGCGACTCCCGCTTCTTCGGCTAGATTAGTGATCATTCCCGTCGCGAGAATGATGTGAGAAGCTTCAATAAGGCCAGTTTCCGTTTCAATTGTAAATCCTTGTTCCGTTTTTTCGATGCCTGTGACTTTTGTTTCGATATGTTCAGCACCGAATTTCTTTGCCTGTCGGATTCCGATATCGACTAAGTCAGGTCCAGAGATTTCGGCCACGCCATAATGGTTTTCCATCCAGGCTTTTTTTGTGATACTTGCATTACTATCGAGAATGACGGTCTTTTTTCCTGCCTTGGCCGTGAAAATAGCGGCACTTCCACCAGCAGGTCCAGCACCGATAATGGCGATTTCATACATAGGAAAATTCCTCCTTTTTCTATACCTTGATTCTATCAAATGTACATAGGAAATGGCTATTGAAATGATTTGAGAATAATCACAATAATAAATATATAAAAAAGAGTGCAACGAGCATGGAAAAGAGGGTCCCGGAAGACCCTCTCTATTAAAGAATTATTTGTCCAGGTTAATCCAGACGCTTTTCACTTCTGTATAATTTTCAAGGGCATAGGAACCCATTTCCCGTCCGATTCCGGATTGCTTATAACCACCGAATGGGGAGGCGGCGTCAAATGCATTATAGCAGTTTACCCAAACAGTACCGGCACGTAACTTTCCTGCTACATAATGGGCGTTAGCTAGATCGCTTGTCCATAAACCGGCAGCCAACCCATATTCACTTGCATTTGCCCGGTTGATTACATCGTCTATATTCTCATACGGCATGGCAGCAATGACTGGACCGAAAATTTCTTCCTTGGCAATGGTCATTTCCTCTTCTACGCCGGCAAAGATCGTTGGCGAAACGAAGTAGCCTTCATCGCTAGGATTATTTCCTCCTACCAGTATTTCTGCACCTTCATTTTTTCCTTTTTCGATGTAACCAAGAACTCGATTCTGCTGTTCTTGGGAAACGAGTGGACCAATTTGTGTATTCGGGTCCAATCCGGCTCCTTGTTTGATCTTTTTAGCGTGACTTGTCATATCGGCCACGACATTATCATAGTGTTTCTTTTGGATATAAACCCGGGAACCTGCACAGCATACCTGACCCTGGTTAAACATGACACCATTTAAAGCTCCAGGAATGGCTTTGGAGAAGTCGGCATCTGGAAGGATGATGTTAGGTGATTTCCCTCCGAGTTCCAGTGTCACGCGCTTCAATGAATAAGAAGCAGAACGCATGATCATTTTCCCTACTTCAGTAGAACCGGTGAAGGCAATCTTATCGACTTCAGGATGATCGACAAGAGCTTGACCGGCAGTTTCACCGAATCCAGGGACGATATTGACGACACCGTCAGGGAAACCGGCTTCCGCGATTAGCTCTGCTAAATAAAGGGCGGATAATGGCGTTTGTTCGGCAGGTTTCAAAATGACCGTGCAGCCAGTCGCAAGAGCTGCTCCCAGTTTCCACATCGCCATGAGAAGCGGGAAGTTCCAAGGGATGATTTGGCCGACGACGCCTACAGCCTCATGTTTTGTATAGTTGAAGTAATTTCCATTTACGGGGATGGTTTGGCCGACGATTTTAGTCGACCAGCCAGCAAAATATCTCATATGCTCAATGGCTAGAGGAATATCCGCATTTGTTGTTTCACTAATGGGCTTTCCATTATCCAATGTTTCTAATTGTGCTAGTTCTGTTTTGTTTTCTTCCATTAAATCTGCTAGTTTATACATCAGCCTGCTACGGTTAGCGGCGCTCATCTTGGACCATGGGCCTTCATCGAATGCTTTTCTTGCCGCTTTAACGGCTAAATTGATATCTTCTTTATCCGCTTCATATACATCTGCGAGTTTCTTGCCTGTTGCGGGGTTGGGAGTGGTAAAGGTCTTCTTCGAGGCACTTTCTACGAATTTTCCATTGATATAGAGCTTTTTAGGACCTTTTAAAAACTTGTCCAGCTTTCCACTTACTTCTAACGTTAGATTGGTCATTGTTTCCCTCCTGAATATAATGATTATATTGGGCAAAACATGATGACTTAATTGATAACGCTTTCATATGCCAATATTTATCATAAAATAAATAGATGGAATATTCAATCATTACTATTCGACATTTTATTTTCAAATGGAAAAAGGCTTGGAGTCAACGTTTTTCCTATTTGAGTAAAGAAAAGTGTCAAGACAGGTGTAAAATATATGGTAAACTTTAAAGTTAATAGGTAGAATCAAAGTGGGAGACTATATTAAGAACTATCAGATTTAGGAGGAAAATATGGAAAACAATGCGAAAGGGATATCGCAGCGTAAACTGCTGGGTGTCGCCGGTTTTGGATGGATGTTTGATGCACTCGATGTGGGGATGCTTTCTTTTATCATCGTTGCATTGAAACAGGATTGGAATTTAACGAGCCAACAGGTCGGCTGGATTGGAAGTATCAATTCTATCGGGATGGCAGTAGGGGCGATTCTCTTTGGAGCGATGGCAGACCGGGTTGGCAGAAAGAATGTCTTTATCATAACCTTATTATTATTTTCGATTGCGAGCGGTCTGTCTGCGGCTGTCAGTACGCTTAGTTTATTCCTAATTTTGCGTTTCTTGATAGGGATGGGGCTCGGGGGAGAGCTACCTGTAGCTTCAACGCTCGTTTCTGAAAGTGTCGAGGCAAGTAAAAGGGGACGTGTTGTGGTACTCCTTGAAAGTTTCTGGGCGGTCGGCTGGCTGTTGGCGGCACTCATCTCCTATTTCATCATTCCTGTATACGGATGGCGCGTGGCTTTGTTATTAAGTGCAGTTCCGGCGTTATATGCACTATATCTACGCTTGAAATTACCTGATTCTCCTAAGTATACGGAGCTTGAAAAGAAACAGAGATTGTCAGTGCTGGATAATATGAAAATGGTCTGGCAAAGAGGGCACGCACGTCAGACGCTTGTATTATGGATTCTTTGGTTTTGTGTGGTCTTTTCCTATTACGGCATGTTTTTATGGTTGCCAAGTGTCATGGTCATGAAGGGATTCAGCATGATTCAAAGCTTCGAATATGTATTGATCATGACGTTAGCCCAATTGCCTGGTTATTTCTCTGCTGCGTGGCTGATAGAGAAGATGGGGCGTAAGTTCGTATTGATTACATATTTAATAGGAACGGCAGGTAGTGCATTTTTCTTTGGCTCCGCTGAAGGCTTATCACTCTTAATCGTATCCGGCATGTTTCTATCGTTTTTCAATTTAGGTGCATGGGGGGCGCTTTATGCGTATACACCTGAACAGTATCCTACCGTCATTCGTGGAACAGGGACGGGGTTAGCAGCTGGAGTCGGACGCGTCGGGGGCATCTTGGGGCCGTTGCTTGTCGGGTATCTGGTGGCTGGAGATACACCGATATCGACCATCTTCACGATTTTTACCATCGCGATTTTAATTGGTGCTGTTGCTGTGGCATTTGGAAAGGAAACGAAGAATACCATTCTTTCATGAAGGAAGGAGGATGGCTCAAAATGAGCATCCTCCTTCTATTAATTAGTGAATCTTTTTATAGTGTATGAAAGGAGTGTAGCCGCGTCCATTGGATTTTTTGCCTGTGTAATGGCAGAGACGACCGCAGCACCGGCAATTCCACTTTTAGAAAGCCTGTTGATATTATCCGCTGTAATCCCACCGATCGCAACGGCAGGAATCGAGGTACTGTGACAAATTCTCTCCAGTTCCCCTTTTTTCAAAGCAGTTGCGTCTTGTTTCGTTTTTGTCGGGAATACAGAGCCAACACCAATGTAGTCAGCGCCATTGTTTTCAGCTTCAAGGGCCTCCTCCAAGGTAGAGACGGATACTCCAATGATCATATTGTCAGGAACAAGGGTCTTGATGATGGGAAGAGGAAGGTCATCCTGCCCAACATGAATTCCATCCGCTCCTACAGCAAGCGCAATATCCACGCGGTCATTAATGATTAACGGAATCGAAAGTTCATCAAGGACCCCTTTTAATAGAGAAGCTTTTTGATAAAAAGTAAGGGAAGATGCCTGCTTTTCTCTAAGTTGGACGGCCGTAACTCCGCCTGATACCGCCTCGGTGATGATAGTGGTCATGTCCTCGACGGCTAATGATTCTTCCGTGACTAAATAAAGGCTCAAATCAAATGGCACTTTCTTCATGCATTTTCACCTCGTATTTCCATATGGAATCATTCATTCCTGAGATGGCATCGATAATCCGTGTCCGGTATGTCCCTGTGCCATCATTTTTTTCAAGGGTTCTGGCAGCAAGCTCACCAGAGATGCTCATGGTTGAAATTCCTGCGATAGCAGCTGAATAGTAATCCTCCGTAATTCCGCAGAAGACCCCAATCAAGGCCGTCGACATACAGCCGGTGCCGGTCACCTTTGTTAAAAGAGGGTTTCCATTATCGATGATGGACGTACGTGAAGAGTCACTAACGGCATCCTTGGCTCCACTCACGACGACAACACTCTTCAGTTTTCTAGCAGCACGTAGGGATAGTTCTGCATTACTCATGGAAAGCGGTCCTGAATCGACCCCTCGCGTTACGATATCGCCTCCCATTAGCCGATGGACTTCACTTGCATTGCCGCGAATAATCTGGACAGTCATTGAATCGAGCAGTTCCATCGCTTTCTCTGTTCGGTAAGGGGTGGAACCGACGCCCACAGGATCTAAAATTACGGGTATATGGCAATCGTTCGCTGTTTTCCCGGCAATCGCCATCGCCTCCAAGGAAACATCATCCAGTGTACCTAAGTTAATCACCAGTGCTTGTGCCAGTTTGACCATGTCCGCCACTTCTTTTGGATTGGAAGTCATAACGGGAGAACCACCAATTGCCAGGGTAGCATTGGCACAATCATTTGCAGTAACAAAGTTGGTGATTTGGTGGACGAGTGGTTGTTTCTTTCTCACTCTGCCAAATAAGTCTGCAACGGATGTATTCATGTGAAATCACTCCGTTCCTTTTTATAAAATTGATGGAAATGGTGAACGGGTCCGTGTCCCTTACCGAGTTCTAAGCTATTTCGTATCGCTTCTGAAATATAGATTTTCGCTTGTTCAATGGACGTCGCTAAAGGAAGTCCATTAGCAAGATTAGATGCAATGGCAGAGGAAAGGGTACAGCCAGTTCCATGCGTATTTTTCGTATGAATGCGTTCACCCTTGATCCAAGAGAACTCCTTGCCATCATAAAAGAGGTCATTTGGATTTCCTACTGCATGTCCTCCTTTCAGTAAAACAGCCTTCGGACCCAGTTCCAGAATAGCGGTACATGCCTTATAAAAGTCCTGCTTCGTCCGAATCGGGAATCCGGTAAGGACCTCTGCTTCCGGTATATTCGGTGTGACAAGTGTAGCAAGTGGAAGTAAATCGATTTTTAACGACGAAACGGCCCTCTCATCTAACAGATGGTGTCCACTTTTGGAAATCATGACAGGATCAAGGACGACGATAGCCGGTTTAAATAATTTTAGTGAATGGGCGACGGTTTCGACCGTCTCCTTTGATCCAAGCATCCCTATTTTTACTACGTCGACACGAATGTCTTCAAAAACGGCCGCAATTTGGTCGGTAATCACAGCGAGATCGATGGGCTGTACAGATCGAACTTCCAAGGTATTCTGCGCCGTAACGGCGGTGATAACAGACATGCCATAAACCCGATGGGCCGAAAATGTTTTTAAATCAGCTTGGATGCCGGCTCCGCCCCCAGAGTCAGATCCGGCGATCGTTAGTGCCCTTTTCATAAAAAAACCCCTTCATATAATGATTTTTTAAGAGAACTTTCAATAAAAGAAAGCCTATAATTGCGCCCGTTAAAGAACTAAGAAGAAAAGCTGGCAGAAAACCAAAAAGTGCCGCTTTTTTTCCCAATAATAAAAGCGCGATCGGATAACAGGCGATGGATCCGAGAATGCCTGTCCCCACTATTTCTCCCAAGCAGGCGTGTCCCATCCTTCTTGTTTTTTGGTAGAGGAAGGCCGCCAGCAGGGCACCAACCATGCTGCCCGGAAATGCAAAAATGGAACCTGTACCTGTCATGTTCCTGAGAAGGGATACTAAAAAGGCCTGTGTCACAGCAAAACCCGGCCCCAACATAACGGCTGTCATGACGTTGGTTACATGTTGAATAGGAAACACCTTCGCAAAACCAACAGGGATGTAAACGAATGAGCTAGTCAGTGTAGTGATGGCCGTGAACAAGCTAGTCAACGTCATTTTCCGTAACAAGTTACCAGTACCTAGCATTCAAAGCGGCCAAACCTGTTCGTTGTGAACCATGTCCCAAAATAAATATTCATATCGGGAGGTCATTAAAAAGTGTTTCTCTAATCTTTTCAATTCCCTTTCAGGCATATCTTCCGTCAGTTCGTCTAACAGCTTGGCCAACCATTTGTGCGCATCTGCGAATTCGGGGGATGCATACGATTGAATCCAAGCGATATAACGATTTGTTTCTAGTGCTGTACCATTTTGTTCTTTTAATATCGAGCCAATTTCATAGTAATCCCAGGCACAAGGAAGTAAGCAGGCAATAAGGTCGGCTAAAGTTCCATGATGGGCAGCATTGAGCATATAACCTGTATAGGCAAGGGTAATCGGAGTGGGTTCGGTATTTTCCAATTCCTCAGAACTAATTCCGAACTCCTTGCAGTAGCTCCTATGCAAATCCATTTCTACCTGTAGAGTCTCATTTAAAATACTCGCAAATTTGGTCATGATCTCAAGGTTAGTGGCCTTGATGGTCCCTAAGGCAAAAAGCTTGGCATAATCCATAAGATAGATATAGTCCTGCTTTAAGTAATAGGCGAATTTCTTTTCTGATAGTGTCCCGTTTCCAATTGCTTGAACGAAAGGATGAGTATGATTCTTTTTCCAAATTTCTTTTGAACGTTCGTGGAGTCTAGCACTGAAAGTTTTCATTTGGGTTTTCGTCATGATTTTTCCCCCTTATAATTCATTCACATACAAAGGAGGGGAGTGTCCAAAAATGAAGAACAGCCGCTTTCATATAGAAAGCGGCTGTTCTAGGAATGTACGAATCCCTTTTTCAACCTGCTTTCCTCCGCTGGTATGACCAGATCAGGTACAAAGGGTTTGATTCTCAGCCTATTAATGGCTCCCCTAGCAGTTTATTATTCAATTAAACGAAAACCCCGTTCCTGAAAACGGAACGGGGCAGATGGATGAAGTCAAATATACGACGACGATATCATCCACTTTCCTCCGCCGGCATCACCCGGATCAGGTTCAAAGGGTCCGGAACATCATTCCATCTCAGTCTTATAGAAGACTCCCCTAGTGGTATTTCGTATGTGATTATTGTCATCATATCAGATAAAAAGGAAAATGCAACCTTTGAATCCAATAGAATTTTATGAGTATTTTGTGGCGTGAAAGGGGTAGTAGGATAAAATCCCCAATGGTAAATGGAGCATACCTAACCCACGGTCAATTGGAGGGAAATATAGTTATTAGCAAAATAGGGATATGGTCTTACCTTGTGCTAAAAGGGCACACGGAAAAATAATATAAAAATTAAAAATTATTTGAATGTAATTGACTTATCCTTGCAAGTGGGATAAAATCATGTCAAAATCATTTATATTCTGTATTCTTATCCAGAGAGGTGGAGGGACTTGGCCCTATGAAACCTCGGCAACAGACCCATCGGGGAACTGTGCTTCTTCCAACAAGCAATCGCTTGGAAGATAAGAAGAGACGAACGGACCTCTGTCGACCTCTTCTTGGATTAGAAGGGGTTTTTATTTTTGTCAAATAGGGTTTAAGAATCCCATACAACAGGTATATATATTTTGGCTTTAGCAAAGCCTATAAGATTAGGGGCATTATATGTGGAAAATATGAATAAAAGGAAAGGGGCCATTCATATGGCAGAGTTTTTCGAGAAAAAAGAACAGAGGAGAGCATTGTTGATAGAAGAACTATTATCAAATGGTGTATACAAAACCTCTGATGAAAAGCATCTCTATGATGCTCCATTAAAAGCTCTTGAAGATGAATATAAGATCGTTATAGATAGATCAGGTAATGAGTCACCTCCAGAGTGCATGACTTAGTTAACCTATAGTGAACAATCAAAGAGAAAAAGCATTTGCTGTGTAAAAGCGAATGCTTTTTCTCTTTGAACTGACATAAAAAGTACAAAATATAAAAATATAATGGGTATTTTGTCACATTTCACTAGTGAAATAACATATTTAAAACATGTAAAATGATTGATTTCGCCTAGTGCTTTGGTTATGATAAAAATGTAAAATAATTGAAAAATAGGAAGTGATTATATTGAAGCCTCCTCATATAACAACAGTTGAAAAAATTGAAGAAAAACGAAAAGAAATGATTATGTTAGCAAAAAATTATGGTTTGACAAGCAGGATGACCATTCAAGCAAGTCAAGAGTTGGATTCTTTATTGAATGCGGTCACACATATAAAATTCCTGGGAGTTTGTCGCGAATAATCAGTACATCCCAGACCATTCAAATCCAGGCAATCGCCTTTTGCAATGGAAGTCATGTAGTGACACGTTTACCAAGAATGACCAAATCGCGTTCCACTCCATCGAGTTCTGCTATTTTCGGTAAATGCGCCCATTTTTCAAAACCGAATTTTGAAAAAAGCTTAATACTTGGTACATTGTGTGCGAAAATAAATCCAAGAAGTGTCTTAATCCCTATCTTCGGACTCGCCTCTATAGCCTTTTGGATTGAAAGTTGTCCAATTCCTTTCCCACGGAACTCCTCATCTATATAGATGCTAATTTCAGCGGTAAAATCATATGCGGGTCTACCATAAAAAGATTGAAAACTCATCCATCCAGCTGTTTTTCCATCATGTATGATCATATATAATGGCCGTTTGAGAATATGATGTTCCTCAAACCATTTGAGCCGTGATTCTACTGTAACTGGTTCTGTATCCGCAGTGACCATCCTCGAAGGTACTGTAGAATTGTAAATTTCGATAATTTTAGGCAAATCCTCAAATACTGCTTCCCTGAATTCTGTAAACTCCTTCATCATTAAGCTCCAATCCATTTATTATGGCATTCCAATCACCAGTACAGGTGCATCATGCAATTTAATTTTTATTAAGTTATTCAAATGTTAGGCTTGTCCTCTTTTTGGGTATTTAAAAATAAAATACTTCCTAGTGAATACAAAAGGAGAAGCAAAACAAATGAAGAAAATCGTTGGCTTATTTTTTATTGTACTTGTTATTTGTTTAGTTGCCTATGCGTTTCAGGCAGTAGATGCGAAAAACGATCAAAGAGTCATGGCATTTGGAGATTCTTTGACTTATGGAAAGGGCGATAAAGAAGGGGAAGGATATATTGATGACTTGAAACATAAAACGAATGATTCCGATTCAGAAAAAGTCCAATTCTGGAATTATGGTATTAGAGGTCAGGAAACGGACGGTGTCATTAAACAGCTCGAAGATCTTGAGATTAACACAAAATTGGATAAGGCTGACACATTTATCGTCTATATCGGAATCAATGATTTAATTAACAGTAATGGTGGAAACTTAAAAAAAATCAATGATCAAAAGATAAATGATGAAAAGAAAGAGTATGTACAACATTTAGATAAAATTCTTTCTGAGCTTCTAAAGAAAAATAATAAAGCTGATATCTTGGTGATAGGGTTATATAACCCCAATAAAGACGACTTGAAATTAGAAAACCATATTAGTGATTATAATCATTCGATTCAAAAGATGGTGGACAAGGATAGTAGACTAAAGTATATCCCTACAAACGATTTATTCGAAAACAAAGATAAAAAAGCATACTTCAGTGATGAAATTCATCCAAATGAAGAAGGCTATCAGCTTATAACCAATCGAATCTTAGATAAATATGATTTTAAATAAGAACGATAAAAGGGCATGGAAACTTGATTTCCATGCCCTTTTAGGTTTATTTATCGGGGGCGGATTTCTGGTTGGTTATGTTTCTGATGGTGCCTCCGCCTGTGGAAACTGTAAGTCATGGAGCTGCCGATAGCGACCATTATTTAGTAGCAGTTGTTCGTGCGTTCCATTTTCTTGAATTACCCCTTTTTCAAGAACGACAATTTGATCTGCCTTTTGAACGGTTGATAACCGATGGGCAATGACGATTGAAGTCCGGTTCTCTAATAGGTTGGATAACGCTTCCTGAATCAGATGTTCGGATTCCGTATCGAGCGATGCCGTCGCCTCATCGAGAATGATGATTTGGGGATTCTTCAAAAGGGCCCTGGCGATGGCAATCCGTTGCTTTTGGCCACCAGAAAGTTTGACCCCACGTTCTCCGATTTGTGAGTCATATCCTTTTGGGAACGTCTTGATGAAATCATGAGCATATGCCGCCTTAGCCACTTCGATAATTTCCTCGTCCGTTGCGTCGAGTTTACCATAGGTTATATTATCGCGGATGGTCCCGGTAAACAAAATGATGTCTTGCGAAACAACCCCCATTTGGCTCCGTAAAGATTTGAGGGTGAGATCACGAATATCATGGCCATCCATTTTTATTGTCCCTTGTTGGGGGTCATAGAAACGAATTAAAAGGCTGGTAATCGTTGATTTCCCTGCCCCGGATGAGCCGACAAGAGCGGTTACCTGTCCTGCTTTTATCATCAGGTTAAGATTTCGGAGTACTGGTACCCCCTCGACATAAGCGAAATCAATTCCTTGAAATTCGATTTGTTTCGTGATTTTGGGAACATTAATTGCTGTCTTTTTGTCCTGGATTCCAGGTTGTGTCTCCATTATTTCGGTGATCCGTTCAAAAGCTGCAGCCGATTGTTGCACGATACTGATTACACGGCTGAAATTACGGATTGGACTTTGCAGAAGCCTGAGATAAGCCAGGAATGCCACGATTAATCCAATCGTAAATTCTCCCTGCATCACTTGCCAGGCACCAAATACAATCACGGCAATCAGACCTAAATTATTCATTAAATCTATGAGCGGGCCAAACATGGACCTCAGTCGAACTGATTTGATGTTTGCTACCGTATTCTCATGATTTCGGTCCGCGAATCGTTTTGATTCAAATTCTTCATTAGTGAAGGATTGGATGAGCCGTATGCCGGAAAGGGAATCCTGCAGCTGATTGCTGACATCGCCGGCCGAACTTTGCACGCTTCTGAATGAGAGGCGGATTCGTTTACCAAATACACGTGTCAGATAGAACATGAACGGAAAGGTAATGAGAAGGACCACGGTCAGTTTCCAATTGATGAACAGCATATAGATTGCGATGGCAAAGAAGGTGACCGTATCTGTAATAACTTGTAGCATGCTTGATGAGATGAGTTGTTGAAGCAGGTTCACATCATTCGTGAGCCGGGACATTAAGTCACCCGTTCTATTTTTATCAAAAAATTTCATATCCAATTTTTGAATATGGTCATACATTTCATTTCGTAAATTCATGATCGCTTTTTGCCCCACTTTAGATACGATATAGCCGTTCACATAATTAAGCAAAGCTAACAATATGGCCGCAAAGAGGATACCTATGCCTACCCAAATCAATGAGTCATATTCTTTCCCAGGTATGACATCATCAATCGTATATTGCGTAAGTTGTGGGATGGAAAACTCAAGCATGGAAATGAAAATCATTATGCATATGATCATACTTGAAAATTTCCATCTGGATGGGATACGATTGAATATTTGTTTCAACATTGACCGAATGCTTCCTTTTGATGGTGCAGCTGTCAGGGTGCTACGGCCCTTGTGGCTGAAAGGGATATGTCCCCCGCTCATATTTAATCACTCCTATGGTAAATTGAAAGTTGTCTTTAAAAGCAAAAAAACCTTTATGATTATCATAGAGGTTTTAAAAAAATAGACAACTTTTGAGCGGTTTTTCTTTAATAAAGAACCTTATATTTTACAACTTATCCCTTCGGTGGAATAATTATAAAAAAGTGAATAAGGAGCTGGTAGAGTGGAAGAAAACACAAAAATCAGGGAAGAACTTCTCCAGGCAGTGAACGGGTTATCGGATGAACAGGTAAATGCACATCCCCAAGATGGACGTTGGAGCATCATTCAGGTATTGGAGCATCTATTTCTAATGGAGAGGGCGGTAACAAAAGGAATTGCCGATACACTGGCAAGTGGCGAGAGCAATCGAGTAGATGATAAACCGATCCAGTATACATTAAATCGTGACGTAAAAGTGGACGCGCCTCCATTTGTCATTCCGTCAGAGAAGTTCCAAACATTAGCTGAAGTAAAAGCTAAGCTCGCCTCTTCACGTAAGGCATTGGAAAAGGTAATCTCCCAAGCGAAGGAGAATGACTTGGAAGAGAAGTCATTCCCACACCCCTTGTTTAAAGATTTAAGTTTGAAGCAGTGGATTCCGTTTGTCGGTTTGCATGAGAAACGGCATTTATTGCAAATTGAAGAGTTGAAGGCCAAACTAAAAAAACTCAGCCAATAGGTGAGTTTTTTTTATATATGTATTGATTTAGGAAAGACTATATAAGCAGTACTTACCTATTGAGAGATGAGAAAAATGTGGGTAATAATCATGATTATTGCTTTAACGCGCAAAATTCGTTAAAGTGAACTAGTGAGAAAATGGACATAAAGGAGTGCAGTCACCATGGAAGAAATAAAACATTGCTCGGACTCTTTGGTTATAAAAACGAGTCTAGTTCTACCACCTGATACAAATAATATCGGTACAATGTTTGGTGGGAAATTAATGGCTTACATTGATGACGTTGCGGCCATTTCTGCCATGCGCCATGCTAGAAGTAATGTCGTTACGGCATCGACCGATTCTGTCGATTTCCTGCATCCCATTCATGAAGGAAATGCAGTATGCCTAGAAAGCTTCGTTACGTATACGGGTAGGACATCTATGGAAATTATCGTAAAAGTGGTTGCCGAGGACTTACTTACTGGAGAACGGAATCTATGCGTTATTTCCTTTTTGACCTTTGTTGCCATCGATGAGAACGGAAAACCTGTTCCAGTTCCCCGCTTGGTTCCGGAGACTGAAATGGAGAAGAACTTGAATGAATCTGCCAAACACCGGGCAGACGTTAGGAAAAAAAGAAGAGATGATACACAATTCATCGCAAGCACATTTGGTGTGAAATTGCCTTGGACTGAAAAATCAGAACCAGGGTTATATAAATAAGTACGAAAAAACGGGCATTTGCCCGTTTTTTTTAATCATTGCTTGATAATATACCGAAAAAGCGAAGGATGTTTATAAACAGGTTGATGAAATCAAGGTACAGATTCAATGCCATGAGCGGGACTTCTTCTGCCGTTACCCCATAGTGCTTCATGCGGTTGAAATCATATAGAACATATCCGCTGAAGACAAGAATGCCAATAAAGGAAAAAACAAGCATTGCCGTGGAACTTAACGGTGAGAATATATTAAAGATGCTGATGGCGATTAGCGCTAGCAAGGCAGCAAAGAGGATTCCACTTAGAAAAGAAAGATCTCTCTTAGTGGTTGTTGCATATAGAGCTAACCCCCCAAAGACGACGGTTGTCGTCACTCCAGCCAAAATTACGACGTTGGCGCCTGCCAAAGCGAGATAGTGAGCGATGATGGGATAGGTGGTCATTCCCGATATGAAAGTAAATACAAAAAGAAATGTATATCCAATTGCTTTTTTCCTTCTCAAGATAAAGGCTCCAATCAGCATGGCGATTTCCAAAATCGCCAAGGGAAGAAATAAGGCCGGGGGTATAAATATTCCAGCAACCATTCCTAAAACGGAAATCGCGAGTGATAGAGCAAATGTGCGCATAACAGAGGGCATATACGCATTAACGGTATGTGAATACATTCAGTCAACCTCCATATAATTATTACTACCCACTTCTTACGAAAGATAAGGGGAAAGGTTTCACTTTATTACCCAAACCCTGCTAGAAAAAGCTACGCACCGTCCATTCATAAGGTGAGTCATATCAGAATATAAATTTTCTGAAATATCAAAATATTTAGATTGGTTGGTTGAGTGGAACTAATACATAAAAAATTTCAGTTTGAAGATAAGATAATTATTCATTATTTTTAAATACAAAAAAAATCTTCATTCTTTGTGATGAGCAAAAGCTATTAGAATCCTTATCCGAGTAAATAAAAAGAAATAAAGTTAATTTTTAGAAATAAAATTATAGGAAAAAATTATTCCTCAAGTTATAATATATTAAAAAAATGTTATAATTTGATATAAATATATTGAATTAATATTAAAAATTGATTACACTTTTATTTAATTATCAGAAAATTTTTATTTTATCGGTAAAACAGTTTAGGGGGGATCAGGTTGGAAAAGACAATATTACGAATAGAGAACCTCACTACGTCATTTCGTATTAAGAATAAATATCACGCAGCGGTGGACGATGTCTCGTTCACGGTGAATGAAAATGAAATTGTAGCCGTGGTTGGTGAGTCAGGTTGTGGTAAGAGTGCACTAGCCCTCTCTATCATCCAATTACATAATATGCAAAGAACGAAATCTGAAGGTGTCATAAATTATAAGGGTCAGAATCTACTTGACCTTAATGAGTCACAAATGAATAAAGTTCGAGGTAAGGAATTGGGGATGATATTCCAAGAACCTCTGACGGCATTGAATCCCCTAATGACTGTCGGAAAACAGATTGAGGAAAATCTTGATTATCATACGAATCTATCAACCAATGAAAAAAAGAAAAGAACAATTGAACTGCTAACCCAGGTTGGCATCCCTTATCCGGAAAGGACCTACAAGCAGTTCCCTCATGAACTTTCAGGTGGCATGCGCCAAAGGGCCATGATATCGATTGCGATAGCTTGTAATCCTGCTTTGGTCATTGCGGACGAACCAACGACGGCTCTCGATGTGACGATCCAAGCTCAAATCCTGGATTTGTTGAAGGAAATACAGAGCAAGACAAAAATGGGAATCATCTTGATTACTCATGACTTAAGCGTAGTGGCCGAAGTGGCTGACCGGATTGTCGTGATGTATGCCGGACAAGTGGTCGAGACTGGCAGTGTTAAAGATATATTCAAAAAACCACTGCATCCTTATACACGATCTTTGCTAAATTCCATCCCTTCGGCTACCACTGAAAAAAAACGTTTGCACGTTATAGAAGGAATCGTGCCCTCCATAGCGAAAATGGATAGGAATGGGTGCCGATTCCAAGAACGAATTCCTTGGATCCCCAAACAGGCCCATGAGGAGTCACCTGTCCTGCATGAGGTTGGTCAAGGGCATTATGTTAGGTGCACGTGTTATAAGGATTTTTATTTTCAATCTGAAGGAGAGGCAACGCCTTATGACATTACTCAAGGTAGATAATTTAAAAGTGCATTTCCCTATAAGGGGCGGTTTTTTTCGTAGAGTAGTAGATCATGTCAGAGCTGTCGATGGTGTGTCATTCGAATTGCAGCAAGGTGAGACCTACGGTTTGGTTGGAGAATCAGGAAGTGGGAAGTCCACGACGGGTAAAGCTGTGGTCAAGCTGAATGAAGTGACATCGGGAAAAATTATGTTCGAAGGCAGGGATTTAGCTTCGTTGAGCAGAAAAGAAATCAAGCCATTCCGAAAAGATATCCAAATGATTTTTCAAGATCCGTATTCTTCTTTAAATCCTAAAAAGCGGGTTCTCGATATCATTGCCGAGCCGTTAAGGAATTTTGAAAAGTTGTCGCCTGGAGAAGAAAAGAAAATTGTTCAGGATTTCTTGGATAAAGTCGGTCTAAGTCCCGAATCCATTTATAAGTATCCACATGAGTTTTCAGGCGGACAGCGTCAGCGTATAGGAATTGCGAGATCTTTGACGTTAAAGCCAAAACTGATCATTGCCGATGAACCTGTGTCTGCGCTGGATGTATCGGTCCAAGCACAGGTATTGAACTTCCTTCAAGATTTACAGGAGGAGTTTAACTTGACCTATTTATTTGTCGGCCATGATCTCGGGGTAATCAGGCATATGTGTGACAGGATGGGCGTGATGTATCGCGGAAGAATCGTAGAAGAGGGCACAAGCCAGGAAATCTATGAAAACCCTCAGCACATCTATACCAAACGTTTGATAGCAGCCATTCCGGACCTAGAACCGGAAGTGCGTGAGCAAAAAATACTACTCAGAAAGAAATTGACAGCGGAGTATGAAACGTCTTATTCCCAATACTTTGATGAAAACGGACGGGCCTACGATTTAAAGCCAATTTCGTCCACTCATAGAGTCGCAATACAATAAGGAGGTGGAAAGTAATGTGGAAATTTATCCTTAGGCGCCTATTAGTCATGATTCCGCAGCTCTTTCTGTTGAGCATCATCGTTTTCATGATGGCAAAAGCCATGCCAGGTGATGCCTTGTCAGGTCAGGAAATAAGCAACCCAAGGGCGGATCCGGCTGAGCTTGAAAGAATCAGGGATGACATGGGCTTGAATGACCCTTGGTACCAACAATATGTAAGATGGGCATCCAATGCTGTCCAAGGGGACTTCGGAGTGTCTTATACGCACAAAATACCAGTTATGGATGTCATTGAAAACAGGCTTTGGAATACGGTTTTTCTTGCAATCGTCACTCTTATCTTTACATATTTGCTAGCTATTCCACTCGGCATAGTTAGCGGTAGATATAATGATACGTGGATGGACAAAGGAGTTACCGGTTACAGTTATCTAGGTTTTGGTACACCAATTTTCATATTTGCTCTTATTATGCTATTTGTTTTCGGGTTCGGTCTAAATTGGTTCCCATCTGGTGGAAGCGTCGATTCCAAATTGGATTCAGGGACGTTCGCTTATGTGGTCAGTAAGATTAACCATTTGATCCTGCCAGCTTTAAGTACGGCTTTAATTGCAACGACTAGTACCATTCAATATTTGCGAAATGAAATCATAGATAATAAGATTAAGGATTTCGTAAGGACCGCTCGATCGAAAGGTGTTCCGGAATCGAAAGTATACTCACGACATATCTTGAGAAATTCATTCCTACCGATTGCTGCATTCTTAGGATATGAAATCACTGGTTTAATCGGTGGCTCTGTCATAATCGAGACCATCTTTAGTTATCCAGGATTAGGCCAGCTATTCCTTAGCTCTGTAAGCCTAAGGGACTTCAGTGTCGTGACGGCCATTGTCATGATGACAGGATTCGCCACTTTGCTTGGCACTCTTCTTTCTGACATCATACTTAGCGCGGTGGATCCGCGTATACGGATAGAATAGGAAGCGGGGTGAGTCTAATGGAAATGAAAGTGCAAACTGGAAATAACATACAAATTCAAGAAGTGAGTCCTTCGGGAATGAAAATCATTTGGCAGGAAATTAAGAAAGATAAAATGGCAATGGGCTCATTGATTCTACTGGCAGCCATCTTGCTTTTTGTTTATGGCGCATCTTTCTTCATGGATGCCAAGGAAATCGCTAAAGTCGATTTCCTATCCATCTATATGGAGCCATCTTCGGACTATTGGCTTGGAACTGACTATGGTGGACGGGATGTATTTGGACAACTCATCATCGGTACAAGGAATTCATTCACGATTAGTTTATTTATTACCTTATTCACGGCTATCATCGGATTGACTTTTGGGCTTCTTGCTGGTTACTTTGGCGGTGCTACCGATAATGTAATCATGCGTATTATAGATTTTGTCATTGCGCTGCCTCAGTTAATGTTCATCATTGTTTTCGTTACGATTGTGCCTACTTTTAATGTCCCGGTTTTCATTTTGATCATGACGCTGTTTTTATGGACCGGTAAGGCAAGGCTCATTCGTTCGAAGGTATTATCTGAGCGAGAATTGGATTATGTTCATGCGTCACAAACACTTGGTACTCCACATTGGAAAATCATCATTTTCCAGGTGCTTCCAAATATAAGTTCTCTGATCATCGTAAATTTCATTTTGAATCTTGCAGGCAATATTGGCCTAGAATCCAGCTTGACCTTTTTAGGATTCGGTCTTCCAGAGAGCACACCGAGTTTAGGTACGCTCATAAGTTATGCTCGAAACCCAGATGTTTTAGAAAACAAATGGTGGATATGGATACCCGCATCACTCATGATTCTAGTGTTGATGCTGAGTATAAATTTTGTTGGTCAAGCATTGAAACGTGCTGCTGACGCAAGACAAAGAAGAGGATAAAAAAGGGGAGTGTATGTCATGAAAATTAAAAATTATAGCAAAGTATTAAGTGCATTGGCCATATCGTCGCTACTTCTTGCTGCATGTTCAGATGATACGTCGACTAAGGAGAAAAAGGGAAAAGCTGTTGAACAAGTGGATGCATCGAAATTCCCGGCGGTTACATCAAATAAAGGGAAACCAATCGAAGGCGGTCACCTTACTTACGGTTTGGTATCTGATACGCCATTTGAAGGAATCTTAAATAAAGTCTTCTACCAAGGTGATCCGGATAATCAAGTTATTACGTTCTTTGATGAAGATTTATTGGATACCGATGAAGATTGGGTATTTACAAATGAAGGCGCAGCTACCTATGAAATATCAGAAGATAATAAAACGGTCTCACTTACCATCAAAGACAATGTCAATTGGCATGACGGTAAACCTGTAACGGGGGCCGACTTGGAATATGCTTATCTCGTAATGGGAAGCAAAGAGTACAAGGGAGTCCGTTATGATGAACAAATGGCATTGATTGAAGGGATGGAAGAGTATCATGAAGGTAAGGCAGATAGTATTTCCGGAATCAAGGTAGACGGAAAGAAAATCAGCTTCACCTTTAAGAAAGCGAATCCTTCGGTTAAGACAGGACTATGGACATATCCGCTTCACAAGGAATACTTAAAAGATGTTGCGATTGGTGATTTGGAGTCTTCCGATAAAATCCGTAAAAACCCAATAGGTTTCGGACCATTCAAAGTGAAGAAAATCGTTCAAGGTGAAGCGGTCGAATTCGAAGCGAATAAAGATTACTATCGCGGAGCTCCTAAGTTGGACAGCGTCACATTGAAAGTCATCAACCCATCCGTTGTTGTAAAATCATTGGAAAACGGGGATGTTGATGTAGCAGAAGTTTCAGCGGATTATTATGATCAAGCCGATAAGTTGGAAAACATCGAGATTTTAGGGAAAGTCGATTTGGCTTATACGTACATCGGTTTTAATTTAGGGCACTATGATAAGAAAAAAGGCGAAAACGTGATGGATAACCCGAAATTCCAAGATAAACGACTTCGCCAGGCGATGGCCTATTCCATCAACAACGAACAGGTCGGCGAGAAGATGTATAAAGGACTTCGTTTCCCTGCCAACTCGGTTATTACGCCAACCTTTAAATATAACAATAAAGATATAAAGCCATATGAATATGATCCAGAAAAAGCGAAAAAATTATTGGATGAAGCAGGATATAAAGATACGAATGACGATGGCCTTCGCGAAGATCCGGATGGCAAGGAGTTCAAAATTAATTTTGCATCCATGAGTGGTGGAGATATTGCCGAACCGCTTACGAAATATTATATCCAGCAATGGCAGGAAGTCGGGCTGGATGTACAAATGTTAGATGGACGTCTTCATGAGTTCAATTCATTTTATGATTTGTTGAAAAAAGATAGCGATAAGGTAGATATTTTCCAAGCAGCTTGGGGTGTGGCTTCCGATCCAGATCCATCTGGAATCTGGTCAAGACAAGCACAATTCAATTATACTCGCTGGGTGAATGATAAGAATGATGAACTATTGGCAAAAGGAATTTCGGAGGAAGCGTTCGACGATCAATACCGTGTCGATGTCTATAACGAGTGGCAACAATTGATCCATGATGAAGTGCCTCTTATCCCAACTCTATTCCGATATACAATGACAGGGGTCAATGAACGTGTGACTGGTTATGATTATACTGCAGGTCGCCAATATCAATGGTTTGATGTAGGTGTGACAGAAGAATCAGCTAAAAAATAATGTAGAAAGTCGGCTGCCTCCATTGGCAGCCGATTCTTTGGTTTTAAGATGGTGAATTAAGGTTATATATGAATAGTAAGTATTTGGAAGGGTGATAGTGATGGAAGTGAGAAATCCAAATGAAACAAAGCGGGAACTTGAAATATTGTTTACGGAATCGGTTGGTCGTCTATTAAAGCCACTTGAAGAGGAAATCATTACAGACATCGTAGCCTATCCTGATGAAAAGAGAATTGCCTTCTTGGAATTCATGAAGGAAATGTCCAATAAACAAAGACAGTTAAAGTAATCATGGTTCGCAAGTTTAATGACGTTACCTGGATTAAGGAATTTCGGTTGTATGGGACCGTCATATGACGGTCTTTTTATATGGCTTTTAATATGTTCTTTGATCACTGAAAGAGATATACTTTTATATAAGAAGAAGGGAGTGTCATTGATGAATCAAGTTAATGAAAAAGAAATCGTTTCGTACATAAAAGAGTTAGTATCCATTCCCAGTCCATCCGGTTATACGGAACAGGCCATTAAGTATACAGCAGCCTTCATGGAAAGTAAGCAAGTACCCTACCAAATCACGAACAAGGGGGCATTGCTTGCCACTTTAAAAGGTAAAGATGATAGCTGTCATCGATTGCTGACGGCCCATGTGGATACATTGGGAGCCATGGTTAAGGAAATTAAGCCAAATGGCCGGCTGAAGTTGACGATGATTGGCGGGTTTCGGTGGAATTCCGTTGAAGGAGAATACTGTGAAATCCATACCGCAAGTGGAGATATTGTCACAGGCACGATATTGATTAACCAAACATCCGTACATGTGTATAAAAATGCTGGGGACGCTAAGCGTGATGAAGAGACAATCGAGGTTCGTATCGATGCAGTCGTCAAATCAAAAGAGGAAACAGAGGCCGTGGGCATATCCGTTGGTGACTTTGTTTCATTCGCACCAAGGATCGAGGAAACGAAGACTGGTTTCTTGAAGTCTAGACATTTGGATGACAAAGCAAGTGTTGGCATTTTACTTCATATTATTGAGCAGATTCAAGCGGGGAAAATCGAATTAGCATATACGACGCATTTCCTGATTTCAAATAATGAAGAAATCGGATATGGCGGTAATTCCAATATTCCTGATAAGACGGTTGAATACTTAGCTGTCGATATGGGCGCAATCGGGGAAGGGCAAACGACGGATGAATATAGTGTTTCCATTTGTGCTAAAGATTCTTCCGGTCCGTACCATTATAAGTTACGCCAGCATCTGGTTTCACTTGCCAAGGCGAATGACATCGATTATCGCGTCGATATTTACCCGTACTATGGTTCTGATGCCTCAGCAGCAATCCGTGCAGGATTCGATGTGGTTCATGGCTTGATTGGACCAGGGATTGATGCATCGCATGCATTTGAGAGAACGCATCTCTCATCTTTAAAGCATACAGCGAACCTAGTTGCACACTATTTACAATCTGAGCTTGTCTGATCACATAAAAGGGGCTGTCCCAAAAGTCAGGAAAATGACTTTTAGGGCAACCCTTTTTTTATGAAATTTATGCACAAAAAAATCGCCCTTTTTAGTAAAATGAAG